>JAKQKY010000494.1 GCA_029560415.1 Bacteroidota bacterium
AGATATATTTGGGAAAGCATCCGCAAAGGGTATTACTATAATAAATACGAAGTGGAAGCCAGGCAGGCTGAAACATCATAAAATCCATTCAACTTCTCCGAATTCAAATTGCCGGTCGATAGAATCTTTGGTGAGTAATTGTCCGAATTTATTCACTTCCCTGATCGTTGTTTCGAAAACAACATTTTCTCTTCTCAATTTTACCCGTTCGTTTCGTTTGTACAATCTCCCGTTGTAAGTGTGTAATACTTCTTCTGCACTGGCAAATGCCGACCCGTTAACTTCCTGAAGGATCAACTGGTGTAAGTTTTGGGCAAGTGTAGTGGCATCATAGCTTTTGCCAGTTACCTGCCGGATGGAAACCGGGTTTTTAAGTGCCGGATCAAAGGAAAGTTGGTTTACATTGATACCGACCCCCACAACAGCCCATTTCCAAACAGCACCCTGGTAAATATTTTCGATAAGAATACCTCCTGCCTTTCTGTCACTTATATACAGATCGTTGGGCCATTTAATCGTTAATTCTTCTTTAAAACAGGTTGCCAGGAAATTAAAACAGGCATTGGCCACGGCCATGTTAAATACAAAGGGTTGGCTGGTAAACAGGCCTGCAGGCGCTATGACCACGCTTAAAGCAATGTTTTCTCCTGGCTGGCTAAGCCACTCACGGCCCCGCTGGCCCTTACCTGCAGTTTGTTCCATTGCAAACCAGGCCATTCCATGCTTCGCCAATCCTGCATGCAACTTGGCCATGGCATAGTTGTTGGTACTATCCACCGTATCCAAAATGCTGAATAATTCTGTTGTTTTCATAAATGACCAATGGCAAAGAAATAGTACTTTTGAGATAAGTTGCAAACTAATGGATTTTAGTTTAGCAAAGCATGGCCATTCCATGAACCTATATCATAATAAATTGTTACACATTTGAGCAACCTGAACGTATTAAGCAGCCGCAAAAAGAGCCTGACCAGATTAACCAGAAACAGTAAGATTTTCAAAACAATCATTCATGCCATCCAGGAGAAAAAAGGAGAACAGATCGTTAGCCTCGATCTCCGGAAAATTCCCGAAGCGGTTTCCGATTTTTTTATCATCTGCCAGGCCAATAATAACAACCAGTTAAAAGCCATTGCCGATTATATTGAAGAAGATGTAAAAAATAATTGTGGCGAAATACCGTTTAAGCACGAAGGCAGGCAGGCCGAGCAATGGATACTCATCGATTATGTGAATGTAGTGGTTCACATCATGCTTTCCGAACCCCGCAAATTTTATCGCCTGGAAGAACTCTGGAGCGATGCACCCTCTATGGAACACAATGACTAAACCCAACAAATAACGTCCCTAGCACATATTACAAATGGCACAACAAGACATGAACCAATCAGGCAATAAAAGGAAGATAACTCCCGACAACATCCCTCCAATGGGCGATGACCAGAAGAAAAAAAATAAATTCAACATATACTGGATTTATGGAATCGTATTTATATCCATCATTGCGTATAACCTTTTCCGTGATGTCAACAGCAGCGGCATAGAAACCGACCAGCAGAAGTTTTACGAAATGGTGAAACAGGGCGACGTGGAAAAGATCAAAACCATCCGTAATAAAAAACTCGTGAGGGTTTTCCTGAAAAAAGACAGCCTGATCAGTAAAGCAGGCCTCTACAGCCAATTGCTCAACGACAAGCAGGATGAAAAGAAGTACGAAGCCGCAAAGAAATCAAATCCACCACAACTATACTTTAGTATTGTAGATGATAAAACATTTGCTTCGCAGATCGGTGAATTTTATAAACGCAATCCAGGCTTACCCGAAGTAGCCGATTCTCCTGATGATGAAGGCGAATTATTCGGACAGATCATCAGCACCCTATTACCCATCCTGCTCATCGGTTTCTTATTTGTGCTGATGATGCGCAAGGTTGGCGGACCAGGTGGTGGCGGCGGACCAGGCGGCATTTTCAACATCGGAAAATCAAAAGCAACCTTATTTGAAAAAGGAACGAAGGTGAATATCAATTTCGGTGATGTAGCCGGGCTTGATGAAGCCAAGGTGGAAGTGATGGAGATCGTTGACTTCCTGAAAAATCCTAAAAAATATACAGCCTTGGGTGGAAAGATCCCGAAAGGTGCATTGTTGGTTGGACCTCCCGGTACCGGTAAAACGCTGTTGGCAAAAGCCGTGGCCGGTGAAGCACAGGTTCCTTTCTTCAGCCTTAGTGGTAGTGATTTCGTGGAAATGTTTGTAGGTGTGGGTGCAAGTCGCGTAAGAGACCTGTTTAAACAGGCCCGCGAAAAAGCTCCATGCATCATCTTCATCGATGAAATTGATGCTATTGGTCGTGCACGTGGTAAGAATGTAATGATGAGCAACGATGAAAGGGAAAATACCCTCAACCAGCTCCTCGTGGAAATGGATGGCTTTGGTACCGATCTTGGTATCATCATCCTGGCAGCAACAAACAGGCCCGACGTACTGGATAACGCATTGCTGCGTCCGGGTCGTTTCGATCGCCAGATCACTATCGACAGGCCCGATCTCGTTGGCCGTGAAGCCATCTTCAAGGTTCACCTGGTTCCCATCAAGATCTCTCAAAAACTCGATATTCATAAACTGGCCGAACAAACACCTGGTTTTGCAGGAGCCGATATTGCCAACGTTTGTAATGAAGCTGCTTTGATCGCTGCCAGGAAAAATAAAGATGCGGTAGACATGAGCGATTTCCAGGATGCGATTGACCGTGTTATCGGTGGACTGGAAAAGAAAAACAAGATCATTTCACCGGAAGAAAAAGAGATCATTGCATATCATGAAGCAGGTCATGCCATCTGCGGCTGGTACTTAGAGCACGCGTACCCGTTATTAAAGGTTACCATCGTGCCAAGGGGAACTGCTGCATTGGGTTATGCGCAATACACACCGAAAGAACAATACCTGTATAATACAGATCAGCTGATCGACCAGATCTGTATGACCCTGGGTGGAAGAGCCAGTGAAGAAATTTTCTTCGGAAAAATAAGCACAGGTGCCAGCAACGATCTGCAACAGATCACCAAGATTGCCTACAGCATGGTTACAGTGTATGGTATGAACGATAAAGTGGGCAACATCAGTTTTTATGATCCTGCACAGGAAAATTATTTTACCAAACCTTATAGCGAGGAAACCGGTAAGATGATCGATCATGAAGTACGTAAACTCATCGACGGGGCTTATGTGAAAACCAAGAACCTCCTTATTGAAAAAAGAGGCGACGTAGAAAAACTGGCCAAAGAACTCCTGGTGAAAGAAGTATTATTTAAGAGCGATGTGGAAGCACTTATCGGCAAACGCCCTTTCGAAGAAAAGAAATTACTCGATATCGAACCGGAAGGATTGGTGAGTGATGAACCATCTAATACTATACCTGAAGAATTAAAAAATCCGCCAACCATTTAAGTTTGAACAATGGCCATATCAGCGGCAAAAGAAAATATATTAAAACGAATACGGCAGGCACTGAGTAATCCGGTGCCTTTGCCTTTTCCGCACAGCGAAGGTGCGCAGTCTGTATTCACCCCGGCACAGGATGACACTGCAATTATTTTTGCGCAGGAATTTACCAAACTGCAGGGAAAGTTTGCATTTTGTCCGGATGCAGAAGATCTTAAAAAGCAACTTGCCTTATTGATACAGGAAAGGGGATGGACAAAAATCTATTACCGCGAAGACCCTGTGGCACTGTTGTTAAGAGGTGCTAAAAGCTCGCCCGATCTTGCTTCCTGTGATGTGTCCATAACAGGTTGCGAATGCCTGGTTGCGAGAACAGGCACAATCGTGATGAGCTCCGCACAGCAAAGCGGAAGAACCACGAGTGTATATGCGCCGATCCATATATGTGTTGCATACAGCAACCAGTTGATGTATGACCTCAAAGATGCTTTTGCTTTTTTAAAAGAAAAATATCAACAAGGAATGCCTTCTCTCATCAGCTTTGCCAGCGGCCCCAGCCGTACAGCAGACATTGAGAAAACACTTGTAACAGGTGTTCATGGTCCAAAAGAAGTATATTGTTTCCTCGTGGAAGCCTAACTCCTAAATTTTGATTACATGAAAACAACTACTTATAAATTATTTGTATACGGTTCACTGCGAAGTGGTTTCCGCAATCCTGCGTATGAATATCTCACCCGGTATTTTCACCTGATGGGAGAAGGGCTTGTGCAGGGTAAATTTTATGATAAAGGAGATTACCCGGTAGCCATTCCATCGAAAGATGATTCATTCATCACAGGTGAATTATATGAAGCCAATAACCCGGAAGAGTTTTGCTGGGCCATCGATCAGCTCGACGACTACGAAGGACTGAATGTTGAAGAAGGCGAAACGCCTTTATATAAGCGTGACCTGGCACAGGTTTTCCAGGATGGCATTGCTACCAATGCATGGATCTATTGGTACAACGGTTCGGTAAGCAACATGAAAGAGATCGATACAGGCGATGTATTGAAATACCTTCAGCAGAAAAACAAACCGTAATATATTTTACAGATGACCTCATCCAAAAAAATATATTTCCTCTCCGATTTTCACCTGGGCGCTCCCAATGCTGCTGAAAGCCTGGTACGTGAAAAAAGGATCATTCGTTTTTTAGATGAGATCAAAAATGATGCAGCACAGATTTTTATTTTAGGCGACTTGTTTGATTTCTGGTTCGAATATAAAAAGGTAGTGCCAAAAGGATATGTACGTATCCTTGGGAAACTTGCAGAAATAACGGATGCCGGAATTCCTATACATTTTTTTGTCGGCAACCATGATATGTGGATGAGGGATTATTTTCAAAAAGAATTGAACATCCCTGTTTACTTTGAACCTGTTGCTTTTGACCTGTTTGGAAAAAAATTCCTGATCGGGCATGGCGATGGACTGGGGCCCGGCGATCACGGGTATAAATTCATCAAGAAAATATTCAGGAATAAAGCCTGCCAATGGCTGTTTGGTATTTTACCTCCTTATATCGGCATGGGGCTTGCAGATTATTTCAGTAAAAAAAGCAGGGCCCAAACCGGCCAAACAGATGAGGTGTTCCTGGGAGAAGATAAAGAATGGCTCATCATTTATTGTAAGGAAGTGCTTAAGACCACTCATTATGATTATTTTATTTTTGGCCACAGGCATTTACCCCTTAACGTTAGCCTTAGTGGAAATAGCAGGTATATAAATCTCGGGGACTGGATCAAATACAATACTTATGCGTGCTTCAATGGAAACGAACTTGAATTAATATATTACAAGGGCTAGTCATGCTAAAAAAGATCTTACCATACCTGTTAGTTTTGTCATGTTTATTCATGCAGGAAGGATTTGCCCAGGTATCACAGGCTGCAGACAGCTCAACGGCCCAAATAAAACCCGGCAAGGCCTCGTTTGAACTAATAAAAAAAATTACTGGGAATTATATTTATCTGAATGTAGATGTACTGGATAATATCTATCTTATCAATGCCGGTAACCGCCTCATCAAACTCAACAGCAACGGTGATTCGATGGCTGTTTTCAATGATGTAAAAAAATACGGCAACCCTACCCTGCTCGATGTAAGCAACCCACTTAAAATACTGCTCTACTATAAACCTTTTTCTACGGTTGTAATTCTAGACCGATTGCTCATCATGCGCAATACGATCAACCTCAGAAAGCAACAGATATTCAGTGTGCAGGCAATCGCCACTTCCTACGATAACAATATCTGGATCTTTGATGAGCAGGATTTCAAACTGAAAAAAGTAGACGAAGATGGCAAGCTCTTGCAGGAAAGCACCGACATGCGTTCCCTGTTAGATACGGTTCCATCGCCCACACAACTGATCGATAACGATAACATCGTTTATCTCTATGATGAAAACAAAGGATTTTACCTGTTTGATTATTATGGCGCATTAAAGAATAATCTTCCTTTTCTCCATTGGCAAAACCCGGCCATTGCCCGCAATACCATGTATGGATTTAGTGAGAACAAGCTGATGAGTTATGAATTAAAAAGCCTCGATCTTAAAAAATATACTTTACCGGATTACTTTAAGGGCTATCTATCCATAAAGGCCATCAACGGTAAGGTTTACCTGCTGAAAGAAGATGGCTTGTATATTTACCAGGTGCAATAGTGTGTATTTTGTTTTAAATTTAAACCATGTATTTTTTAGAAACTTTATTCCTCGATAATACCCTGAAGAGTTATGGCATCGTGTTGGGCACGATTGCTTTTGTATTGTTATTCAAAAGGCTTTTATCACATTATGTAGCTTCCTTATTATTTTTATTCGTTAAAAATCATTGGAAGACGATTCAGAAGAAGGAATTTATTTCGCTCATCATAAAACCGCTGGCCTGGTTCATCACCATTTCCATTTCTGTTTTTGCTATCGATAAACTCATTTTCCCCGAGGCCTGGAAATTTACCATTTATGGCCACCCCACTGAAGAGATTTTGGAAAAGATCGGTAAATGCCTCATTGTACTGTATTTTATCTGGTTTGTTTTAAGCCTCATCAACTTCGTTGCCCTGATCTTTGAACAAAAAGCAAAGACCACCAAGGATAAAAGAGATGACCAGCTCATTGTTTTCTTCCGCGATTTTTTAAAAGTGATCGTGGTGATCCTGGGTATATTGCTGCTCATCAAAGCAGGATTTAACCAGGATGTGGGTACCGTACTCACCGGCCTTAGCATTGTAGGAGCCGCCATGGCCCTGGCTGCGAAGGAAAGTCTTGAAAACCTCATTGCCTCTTTCATTATCTTTTTTGATAAACCTTTCTTTACCGGCGATACGCTTAAAGTAAATAATGTAACCGGAACGGTTGAACACATCGGGCTCAGGAGTACCCGCATTCGCACAGCTGACAAAACACTGGTGACCGTGCCCAATAAACAAATGGTGGATAGCGTGGTAGATAATTTCAGCATGCGCACGCAACGTAGAGCCGAACTGAAACTTGAATTTTCGGCAAAGACCAATACCCCGGAACTTGAAAACTTTATTCAATCGGCAAAAAAAATGCTCTCGGAAAAACAGGATGTCATTGAAAAGTACTCTGTTTTCTTTTCAGAATACAATAAGAATGGTATAACAATCACCATTGAATATTTTACCATTCATTTCTCCATGACAGAATTCAATCAATTAAAGGAAACGATCAACATTGAATTAAAAAAACAGATCGAAAGCCTGGGGCTCGAAATGGCTTCTGCTGGCAGCGACATCAATATTTTTAGTGGAGATGCAAATACCGGTCAATCCAAGAGCCAGCCGATTATTTAAGCAGCTCGGCAACTTCTTTATCCCATTTACCCGTTTTACCATATTCAACAACTCGTCCAACTTCTTTGCCATCCTTCATAACGATAATGGTAGGCACATTGGTAATGTTGAACGCATCGGCCAAATGACCCAATGTTTTCTTTGCACGGTTTACACCAAAAAAGCTGATGGCTTCATCCGGGAATCCGCTCATCTCCTGCCATTTAAAAAATTTAGGAAGAACATACTGAGTGTCTTCGCACCATGTGCCACCAAAAATAATGAACTGTACTTTTCCTTTGGAGGCTTCAAGAGCGTTGACCAACTCGGCATCGGGTGTATAACTGCTCTGGGCTGAACCATACCATTTAAAGGCATCGTTGTTCAGTAAAATATATTTACTAATGATGCCGTTGAGAATAGTCACTTCCGGATGCTTTTCATCCGGTGCGGATGTGTAAGGTGTTTGTGCAGATACTAACTGTGCAGAAGCAAAGAAAACCAGGCACAGCAATAAAAACTTCTTCATGAATGTATTTTAGAGGTTAGCTTTTAATTCGCTTAAAAATGATCGGAGATTCTTCAATGATTCGATCATTTCAAATTTCTTTTCGGCGTATTTGTTCTTTTTTAAAAAATCCTTTGCGCCTTCAATCGTATATTTCCTTTCTCTTAATAAATGATAAATGAGTTTGAGGTTCTTTACATCTTCGGGCCTGAAGAAACGGTCGCCCTTTGCATTCTTCTTAGGTTTTAAAATAGAAAACTCATTTTCCCAAAAACGGATCAAGGACTGATTTACCTTGAACATTTCCGAAACAGCGCCTATGGGGTAATAACTTTTTTCAAACAAAACCGCGTCATCGGGAATATCCAGTTTATCGGCCGATGCACTCATGTCGCTCAGCTTCATTCGGCCCCTGGTTGATTTTCGGGGTGCAACTTCTGTACTGATGGTTGTTACTTCCATCACGTCTACCTCAACCGGGCTCACCAGGTCAATCACTTCTGTTTCCATCACCTGTGTTGGACGAACAGGTTCGGCTACAGGTTGCGCAGGTTGGTTTTCTTCCGGGAAAAAATCAAAGTCGAATGATGTTTGTTTGAGTGCCATGTTACATGAGTTAACAGGTTCTGAAATGATTAGATAAACGCAGGGTTAAACCAGCCCTGGCCACCGTTCTGCCATAAAGTTAATCAAAACTTTTGGCACTACCGGTAGATGCGATCTTCAGTAGCCGGTCATATTGTTCGGCATTAAGATCGTTGTAGAAAAAATAAACAGGATCAACTTCCTGTCCATTGATATGTACTTCATAATGACAATGCGGGCCGGTACTTTTACCGGTGCTGCCCACCCAGCCTATCACTTCACCCCGCTTAACTTTCTGCCCCACCCTGGCTTTGATGCGCACCATATGACCATACAAAGTTTCATAACCATATCCATGATTGATGATCACGTGATTTCCATAACCGCTTTCCGAAAACCCAGAAGATTTTATCGTTCCATTGCCGGTTGCATAAATGGGTGTGCCCTGTGATGCAGTAAAATCAAGCCCTTTATGCATTTTCGGTGTGCCATATACAGGGTCGATACGCATTCCAAATCCACTGGCGATGCGGTTGAGTTGTTTATTGCTAACGGGTTGAATGGCAGGGATGCTGGCGAGTTTCACATCCTGGTTCTTGATCAGCTTGGCAATGGCATCATAACTTTGAAACTGGTAAGTAACGCGGGCCATGATGTTATTAAGTTGTTTGGCGATGTCGTTTTCCAATGTATTATCATCCATCTTGCCAACCTTATCCAGCTCTTTTTTCTGTTCAATCAGTTTGGCCCGGGCGCTATCGGGCAATGGATTTGCATCGAAGATTGAACGATAAACCTCGTTATCTCTTTTCTCGAGGGCAGCCATCTGTTCCTGCAATGACTTTACTTTAGTATTGATCTCGGTATAATTTTCCTTCAATAATTCGTATCGGCGGTTGGCTTCAATTTCGGCTGGTTTGGGAAAGAACCGGTTGTAGAGATAAATGATGATGGCAGAACTAACCAGCAGGGCAGATAAAAAACCAAATAACCTTAGCAGCTTTACACGAAGGGGCGTAACAAGCTTTTCGTACCGAAGCGTATGAGTATTATAGTAGTACTTTATTTTTTTCATATAGATCAAAACCCGTTCAGGGTCTTTAAAACTCAACCTTAATTACTAAATTGCAGCTTTAGTAAACAGATTGCAGTTCTTTTCCGGCGATTCAGCTGGTACCAGCCGATATTGTTTTGTTTATAATATGTATAAACAATCATACCCGGTACGTACAAATATAAACCGATAAATTACAATAAGCAACCCAATCAAATAATAGAAACTATGATGACGGCTTCTGAGATCAGGCAACAGTACCTCGACTTTTTTAGATCAAAACAACATGCTATCGTAGCATCTGCACCCATTGTTGTAAAAAACGACCCTACCCTGCTTTTTACCAATGCGGGTATGAACCAGTTCAAAGACTATTTCCTTGGCAACAAGATCTCTCCATCGCCCCGGATCGCTGATACGCAAAAATGCCTTCGGGTAAGTGGTAAGCACAACGACCTGGAAGAAGTGGGCGTAGATACCTACCATCATACCATGTTTGAAATGCTGGGCAACTGGAGTTTTGGCGATTATTTTAAAGCCGAGGCCATTGCCTGGAGTTGGGAGCTATTGACAGAAGTATACAAGATCCCGAAAGAGCACCTATATGTAACCGTTTTTGAAGGAGATGAAAAAGAAGGACTTCCCAAAGACCAGGAAGCCTGGGATGAATGGAAAAAATATGTGTCCGAAGATCATATCCTGCTGGGTAACAAGAAAGATAATTTCTGGGAAATGGGCGATACTGGTCCATGCGGCCCGTGCACCGAAATTCATGCTGATTGCAGAACGGAAGAAGAAAAAAAATTGGTCAGCGGCGCATCCCTGGTGAATAACGATCATCCACAGGTGATCGAAATATGGAACAATGTATTCATACAGTTTAATCGTAAAAAAGACGGGAACCTTGAACCCCTGCCAGCCAAACACGTTGATACTGGTATGGGATTCGAACGCCTGGTTCGTGTATTGCAGAAAAAAACAAGCAACTACGATACCGATGTATTTACCGGAACCATTGCTGCCACAGAAAAAATCACCGGTAAAAAATATGAGGCAGGCGATGACAAAACCAGCATTGCATTTCGGGTACTGGCTGATCATATCAGGGCCATTTCCTTTACCATTGCCGACGGGCAATTACCATCGAATACCGGTGCCGGTTATGTGATACGCAGGATATTGAGAAGGGCTGTTCGTTATTACTATTCCTACCTCGGGTATAAACAACCGCTCCTGCACCAACTGTTACCCGTAATCGCCGTTCAGTTTGAACAGGTATTTCCCGAGTTGCACCATCAGCAGGATTTTGTAAGCAAAGTGATCAAGGAAGAAGAAGAAGCTTTTTTAAGAACGTTGGACAAAGGACTTAAAAAAATTGATGATATCATTCAACAGTCGCAACAAACAAAGATCATACAAGGAGCCGAAGCCTTTGAATTGTATGATACATTCGGTTTCCCCATTGATCTCACCCGCCTCATTGCCGCAGAGAATAACCTGCAGGTAGATGAAGCTGCTTTCCAGGCCGAGCTGCAACAGCAGAAAGATCGTAGTCGGGCTGCTACAGCACTTGATACCGAAGACTGGCAGATTGTATCGGAAGGCAATAGCCAGGGCTTTATGGGATATGATTCTTTGGAAACGAAAACGAAAATTTTACGTTACCGAAAGGTAACAGGCAAAGGAAAAGAACTCTACCAGATCGTGTTGGATAAAACACCTTTCTATGCCGAAAGTGGCGGCCAGGTGGGCGATACAGGTAGTTTACGCATTAACAATGACACATGTAATATAATAGATACTAAAAAGGAAAACGACCTCACCATTCATTTTGCAGAAAATATTCCGGCAGATATGAGCGGTGAAGTAACGGCTACGGTTAATGGCCTTCGCAGGAAACACATTACGGTACATCATAGCGTAACGCATCTGATGCACTCAGCATTACGTCGTGTATTGGGAAACCATGTTGCCCAAAAAGGTAGCCTGGTAAATGAAGAACACCTTCGTTTCGATTTTTCGCATTTTGCTAAAGTGAGCGAACAGGAATTGATACAGGTAGAACAGATCGTGAATGAAAAAATCAGGGAAAACATACCGGTAGTGATCAAATCCATGAGCAAGGATGAGGCTATTGCCCTCGGCGCCATGGCTTTGTTTGGTGAAAAATATGGTGATACCGTAAGGGTGGTGATCATGGATCCAGGTTACTCGATAGAATTGTGTGGCGGTACGCATGTGGGCCATACCGGCGAGATCGGCCTGTTTAAGATCAAGCATGAAAGTGCCGTTGCGGCCGGTGTGCGCAGGATAGAAGCCGTTTCTGGCATTGCAGCTGAAAGCCTGGTGAATGAACAGTTTGATGCGATCAGGTCGCTTAAAGAGCTTTTAAAAAATCCCAAGGACCTGGCCAAATCCATTGAAGCGCTGATGGCTGAAAATAATACACTCAACAAACGCATCGAATCACTGGAAGCCAGGCAACTGGTAGGCATCCGTAATGAACTGATGCAGAAAGATGAGATCATCAACAATGTAAGTTTCATCGGCGATATCATTGAAGTGCCCAATGCCGATGCATTGAAAAAGCTCTGCTTCGATTTTAAAAATCATGTACACGATCACGTGATCGTTCTTTGCGCTAATATCGGCGGAAAGGCGTTCGTGGCGGTTAGTGTAAGCGATACCGTTGTTGCTGCCAAAAAACTGGATGCTTCAAAGATCATCAAAGAACAGGTAAGTCCTTTGATTAATGGAGGTGGCGGCGGACAAAAAAACCTGGCCACTGCGGGCGGGCAGGATGTGAGCAAACTGAAACAGGTGATCAGTGCCGTTAGAGCCTTGCTTTGATTATAACATACTTTATCAATAACAGGCGGTATGAACGGGATGTTCATACCGCTTATGCATATACGAAAATCTACAGAACATGGAGGTTATTTTTGAAACACCGCGGTTGTTGCTCAGGGAATTTACCCTGGAGGACGCCCCGTTGCTGTTACAGCTCAACAGCGACCCCGAAGTATTGAAATACCTGCACGAACCCCTATTACAGGATGAGGCACATGCAGAAACCATTTTACGCAATATCATCCTGCCTCAATACGAAAATAAACTGGGCCGCTGGGCTGTTTACCTGAAGGAAAACAATGTATTTATTGGTTGGTGTGGGTTAAAACACAGGCCAGAGCTGGAGGAGATAGACCTGGGCTACCGTTTTATGCAAACCGCCTGGGGTAAAGGCTTTGCAACAGAAGCTGCCAAACAGACGCTGGTATATGGATTCAAAAACTTAAACCTGTCGTTGATTACCGGCCGGGCACATATCCACAACATAGCATCAATTCGTGTATTGGAAAAGATCGGCATGGAGTATATTGGCGAAGGCATTGTAGATGACTGCCCGGTTAAGACCTTTACTTTGCAGAACCCTTATTAAATTTTGAAACTTACTGGCGTTCATGTTGAGCTTCATTTATAATATCTTTGGTTAAACCAACCGGTATGATCAACTACAATCCCAAAGAATGGTTTACGTTTATTTTTCGTTTTCACAAAGCCGATACGTTCAGAAAACTATTTCCCCTGCTCATAGGCATTTGCGTTTATGCCTGGCTGATAGCATTCTTAGAAACCAGGATCTTCCCGGTTACAGATAAAAGTTTTGTACGTAATATTCCCATCATGCATAACCTGCTTGGGTTTGCGATTTCCATGCTGCTCGTGTTCAGAACAAATACTGCCTATGACCGTTGGTGGGAAGGCAGAAAGCTATGGGGCGCCCTCGTAAACAACAGCCGTAATTTAAGCATCAAGCTTTCGGCCATGATACCAGCCGAAGACAAAGACCAACGTGCATTTTTCAGAAAGATCATCCCGGCTTATGCCTACGCATTGCACAATCACCTGCGGTCAGAAAAAACCAGGACGGCCCTGTTTGAATCTAAAGAACATGAGACCATTTTTACCCAGATAGACCGTGAAAAACACATTCCCAACCAGGTAGCTTCCCTGATGTTTAAACACCTCCAGCAACTATATACAGCTAAAAAAATAGATGGCAACCAACTCATTATTTTAAACACTGAATGGCAATCCTTCACGGATATCTGCGGTGCTTGCGAGCGTATTAAGAATACTCCCATCCCTTACTCTTATAGTGTATTCATCAAAAAATTTATTTTCATTTACATTATGACCCTGCCGGTTGGCTATGTATTCAGCCTCAGCTATTATGTGATACCGGTAGTAGCCTTTATCTTTTATGTACTCGCCAGCCTCGAACTCATCGCAGAGGAAATTGAAGATCCTTTCGGTGGCGATGACAATGATGTACCTACCGAAAAAATTGCCCACAATATTCACAACCATGTTAATGAACTCTTTGATTAACAATATTCCAATAGTCTGAAATATTAAAAGGTTTGTTAAAGAAAAAAAATTATTTGCGAAAAGTTTCGTATTTCAAAAATTACCATTAGTTTTGATGTACTAAAACTTTCGTACATTAAAAATATAACAGATGAAAAAAGTATTGATCGCATTTCTACCCTGGTTCTTTGCAGCCTTCAGCTATAAAGCCATGGCACAGGAGGCAACTACGGCTCCCGCAGACAAGGATAAAAAAGAAGCACAGGAGATTATCATTCGCAAAAAAGGCGACAAGGATGCCAATTTAACGATACAGATCACCGGCGATAAAGTATTGATCAATGGAAAACCGCTTATCGAATTTAAAGACGATGAGATCACGGTCAATAAAAGAAAAATGATCGTTCGTGATGGAAACCGGTTGATGTTTGGTGAAGGTCTTGGCGACCTGAACGGCGGCTCATTTTCCTGGAGCGATGATGATGATTTCAAAAAAACCTTCCTGGGTGTAAGTACAGATAAGCATGAAGACGGAGCACTTATCACCGACATTACGAAGGAAAGTGGCGCCGAAAAAGCAGGCCTGCAAAAGGATGACATCATTACAAAGATCAATGATAAAAAAATTGACGGACCACAAATGCTGGCCGAGATCATAGGTTCTATGAAACCAAAAGACGAAGTAAAAGTTTACTTCAAAAGGAATGGCAAAGAAAAAAATGTAAAAGCCATCTTGCAGGAAAGAAAAGAAACTGGTGCAAAAAGTTTCTCGTTTACGAGTCCTGACGGCTCCCATAAAACTTTCAGCATGCCAAGAGTGCCTGCTGTACCAAGGGTAAGAAGCTGGAATGGTGACAATAACATCGCCATTTCTCCAGACATGGAATCTGCTTACGGTGATTATAGCTTCGCTTTCGATGGTTTCCCCCGCAAACAAAAGCTTGGCCTGAAGATCCAGGATACAGAAGAAGGCAATGGTGTAAAAGTATTGCAGGTGGAAGATAGTTCTGCAGCAGCCCTCGCTGGTTTGAAGAAGGATGATGTGATCGTAGAGATCGGTGGTGAAAAGGTTAGCAATACCGATGACGCCAGGGAACAACTGCATGAAAACAGTGATAAATCAACTTATACCATTAAGGCCCGCCGAAACAATACCGAAATGAAATTTGATATTAAGATTCCGAAAAAACTGAAAACGGCCAACCTGTAATAAAAAACATTATCAAAGGCATTATTAGCCATGAAAGCGGTTGCTTCTGAAAGGAAGTGATCGCTTTTTAATTTTTAGACGAAAAGATGTTTGTCTGACATTTCATACACAGCCTTTTCTTTACAACAATCCCGCAGGTTTTTGGTTATTTTTGCCCCGTGAATGTTCAAAATACATACCAGGTGGTCATTGGCCTTGAAGTACATGCCCAGTTATCAACGAAAAGCAAATTATTCTGTAGCGATCCTACCGGTTTTGGTGCTGCCCCTAACACACAAGTGAGCCCTATCTCCCTTGCACATCCCGGTACACTTCCAAAGATGAATAAAAAAGCCATAGAACTGGCGGTGAAACTTGGGTTGGCATTGAATTGTGAGATTGAACGCTATAATTATTTTGCAAGAAAGAATTATTTCTATCCCGATCTTCCAAAAGGATACCAGGTGAGCCAGCATACGGCGCCTGTTTGTAAAGGCGGATTTCTCACCATTAAAACTGAAACAGGAACAAACGATGTAATTCTCAACCGGATCCACCTGGAAGAAGATGCAGGTAAAAGCATTCATGATGCTGACCCGGATTTCACCTGCATCGACCTCAACCGTGCAGGCGTTCCACTGCTCGAGATCGTTACCGAGCCTTGCATACATAGTGCCGAAGAGGCATTTACTTTTCTCACCGAATTGAGGAGAATGCTTCGCTGGACGGAAGTCTGCGACGGGAATATGGAAGAGGGCAGCATGCGCTGTGATGCAAACATATCGGTAAGGCGTAGTGGCGAAACCGTACTTGGAAAAAGAGTAGAAGTTAAAAACTTAAACAGCATTCGCAATGTAAAAAAGGCGATTGAGATTGAATCCGACCGGCTGATCGCCATCGTGGAGAAAGGAGAGATCGTGCTGCAGGAAACCAGGAGTTTTGATGCAGATAAGAATATTACCTTTTCGCTCAGGAGTAAGGAAGAAGCAGATGATTACCGGTATTTTCCCGAACCCGATCTTCCTCCCTTTGTTATAACAGACGACTATCTTTCAAACATCCGGGAAAGCATGCCGGCATTACCCGAAGCCCTGGTGCAACGTTACCGAACGGAATATGGATTGTCGGAATATGATGCATCGGTCATTTGCAGCGACAAAGAAGATGCTGATTTTTTTAATGCACTGATCGCTCATACAAAACAGTATAAAGCTGCGGCCAATTGGATGCTGGGACCTTTGAAATTTTATTGCCGTGAAAATAATATCTCCATTACCCAGTTCCCTTTGCCGGTATCATCCATAGCTGAACTGGTTGAATTGGTTGAATCGGGACAGGTGAGTTTTAATAATGCATCTACGCGTATCATGCAGTTAATGATCGCAGAGCCTGGTAAAAATGGTCGGGAAGCGGCAGGAATGCTCAACCTTTTGCAGGAAAGAGATGGTGATGCGGTTGAACAATGGGTACAGGAAGTGATAGCTTCCATGCCCGATAAAGTAAAAGAATATAGGAGCGGGAAGAAAGGATTGATCGGTTTGTTTTCCGGCGAAGTGAAAAAACGCAGCAAAGGAAAAGCAGACATGCAGATCGTACAAAAAATACTGGTTGAAAAATTAAACCAATAATCATTTACATTAAACATGATGAAAAATAAATTTGCAGCAATACTTGTCCTGGCTATCGTTTTATTTTCCTGTAACGATAAAGAAGAAAAGGGGAAGTTTTCGATTGAAGGAAACATTAAGAATACACCCGACCAGGCCATTTACCTGGAACAACTATTTTTTAGCCAGAAAAATCCGGAAGTGCTGGATACTGCCGAAATAAAAAATGGCAAGTTCATCCTCAGTGGTATTGGCACAGAAGAAGGATTATACCGGTTGAGAATGGAAAAAATGCAAGCCGGTTTCCTCTTTATCAACGACCAGCCATTGATTCGGTTTACAGCTGATGCCAAGGACCTTGGTTTAGAAAAAACAATCTTTGAATCACCTGCCAACAGCCTGTTGAAAAAACTCATCACGCAGATCGAATCAAAACGTATTGCACAGATCTCTGCTAACGAAAAGCTTGAACAACTTCAGTCAACACCAGGTTCCGATAGCCTTATGGCCATAGAAACAAATCGCTTAAATGAATTGAAAGACGATTTTCAGAAATACATTATCCGTTACATCGACAGTTCATCAAACCCTGTTGTGGCGATGTTTGCGCTGGGATATACACAAAACATTGAACCCGGTTTGTTGGAAAAACCCTTACTAAATCTCGCCAATCGTTTTCCCAAACACAATGGCGTAGCCTCCATCATGCAGCAATACAAACAAATGATGGCAAAGCAGCAACAATTAAATGAAAGACAAACGAAGTTCCCGAATATAGGAAACCTGGCTCCTGATATCACCATGAATGATCCGGAAGGCAAACCCTTTTCATTAAGTCAATTAAAAGGTAAATATGTATTGGTTGATTTCTGGGCAAGCTGGTGCGGACCATGCAGGGGTGAAAATCCGAATGTTGTAGCTGCGTATAATGAGTATAAAGATAAAAATTTTACGGTACTGGGCGTTTCACTTGATGAAGACAAAGATGCCTGGTTAAAAGCCATTAAAGATGATAACCTTAGCTGGAAACAGATCAGCGATCTGCAGGGATGGAAAAATGCTGCGGTTGCCTTGTATGGTTTTGAAGGAATTCCTTACAATGTTTTGATCGATCCCCAGGGTGTGATCATTGCAACATCACTACGGGAATCGGCCCTTCAGCAGAAACTTGAAGAAGTACTGCGCTAAAATCAACAGAAGATATTCAAAATAAAAATGCTGCCTGTAAATGGCAGCATTTTTTTATTTTTAAATAAACTAACGATTATGGGTAGTGGCGTGTTATACCTACGCTCAATGGCTTCCCTTTTGCATTACCGGTGATGTACAATGTATTGATACCGGTCATCCCAGCCGTACCTGCTACATTGGCCACTGAAAGCGGTTGTGCACCAAGTACCGTTTGTGTGCCGGCGAGTTTCAATTTCATGGTATAAGTTCCCAATGGTGCTGTTCTGAAAGCAGATAATGCCTGTATGGTTGCTTCGGATGGGCTACCACCAATATATGACTGGTTAAAGAAAGTGATACTGTCATTAGGCGTAGCGCTGGTTCTTAAGAACGTAATATCCATGTCAGGCACGTTCGGTGCCAATGGTAAAAAACGCAGTTTGATAAATCCATTTCCCGGTAAGGTCAATGTATCATTCAACCTGGCAAGTTTAAGTTTGCTGGAAGCATTTGCCATGGTATCATAGATCACGTATGTAGAAGCAGTATTAGCGGTAAATGTTTCCGCGTTGGCTTCCACGAAATTGGTCAGCAGATCAAATGAAGAACGAACCTGTACATTCCTGGTTCCTGGCGCAACTGCCAGGTAACCGGTGCTACCCCTGTAGGCTACGGCACTGGTTGTTTTCTGCGATGTATCTACAAATATGCGCATAGTGGTATCAGCAAAGCCCGGGGCGGGAACACTGAAAATGGCCGCATTGATAAAGTTGGCAGTACCGAAGTCATTTGAGTATTCAATGACCTTACCGCAACCCAACATAGAACCGCCGATAAAAAGGATGCCTAATAATTTTTTCATAATATATGTATTGAATGATCTGCTTTGTTGTTTAGTTTGTGTTTACCCGATCAATAGCCAGGATTTTGTCCAATATTCGGATTGGCAAAAACTTCCTGTTGTGGGATCGGCAATATATATTTTGAGTTACTGGCCGGCAGGTTCTGTATTACTGTATTGTTGGCCACATCAGAAATATCACGTGCAATGGTTAGGCTCCTGCGCTTCAGATCATAATAACGCTGCCCTTCATAACATAGTTCTTTATAACGTTCCAGCAAGATCTCGCTGATCAGTAATTGTTTATCGGTAATGGCTACATGCGTATACCCGGTGATGCGGTTTGCACGTAAAGCAGCCAGGTCGTTGTTGGCTTCTGTTAAAAGGTCCAGTTCGGCATAGGCTTCAGCCCTTGACAGTAAAATTTCTGCGGTACGGATCATCTTCACATCATACTCAAAATTCTCTGTTGGAGATACTGCAGATACAGCACCATATTTAGCGATCAGGTTAACCGGGGCAGAAGGAGTGGTAGTAGGCGTTCTGAAATAAGTACTATAGCGAACATCATTTGCCTGGTCGAAAGTACCCATCAACTTAACTGCCGGTGACGCCTGTACGCCGCCGGTTCCTACATCCTGCCAAAGAGACCCGATTGCATTTCCAAGGTTTGATGAACCGTTTACATTTAATTTCCAGATCACTTCGCTGCTTTGATTGGAAGCAAGTGATTTGGTTCTCCAGATGGCCGGGAAGTTAGTTATATTGGTTACAGGTTGTGCGGTAATCACAGCATTAGCGCTATCAACTGCCAGCTGCCATCTTTTTGAATACAAAGCAGCCCTTACTTGTGAAGCTTTAACGGCGTTCCTTGTTACACGGCTGATATCTGTAAAAGAAGCCGGGATCAATGAACTGGCTTCAATTAAATTTGAATCGATGAATGCCATTACAGCTCCTTGTGTAGAGCGGCCCGGGAAATAAGTGGCTGCTTCTTTAGCATATTCTCTCTGTATCACTACACCAGAATCTGCAGCACTGTACTCAGCAGAACGGGAAAAATTACGCAGTAATTCAAGATGAGCCATGGCACGAATGGCCAGCATCTCACCACGATAGCGAACTTTCAATGCTGCTTCAGCCGCGTCGGCCGTTACAACAGGAACCATTAATTCCAATACGCGGTTCGCACGATCGATCACGGTATAGAGGTTCGTCCATACACCACCGGTTTCTGCATCTCTCCAATCCTGTGAATCAGACACATGCTGCCAGTTGAACAATACAAAACCAACGTTGCGGTATTGTGCTCCGGTACCAAGGCGTACTTCATCAGAAATTAACGCACTGATATAATGTGAACGACGTGCCTGCCAGGTGCCATAAACACCGTTAATCGCGTTGTTTACATCATTCATATTCTGAAAAGCCAGCTGTACGGGAATCTGGTCAACAGGCAGAACATTGATAACGTCCTTTCTGCAGGCGCCCAGGGTGAGTACCAGCATCAGCATCATGGATAATTTAATGACTCTTTTCATTATGATAAGTTGTTTTTATTAAAAATTGATATCGATACCAACAGAATAGGTACGTGGGTTAGGGAATTCGTATGTAGCAATGTTATTGCTTTCTTCCGGATCAAACCCTGTCCATTTGGTCCAGGTAAACAGGTTTTGTCCCTGTCCCCAAATCCTGAAACTCCTGAAAAACCTGCTGTTCTTAGGTTCGAAGGTATATCCTGCGGTAAGGTTACGGAAACGAACAAACGAAGCATCGCGAATGTCTTTGCTGCTGAACTGGCGTACAGCCGATACACGCTGGTAATCGGTGATATCGCCTGGTTTCTGCCAGGTGGTCAGCATTTCAACCCTTTTGTTGAAAGCTGCATTTGAGTTGGTTGTTTCGTAAAAGAATGATTCGTTATTGAACCTTTTAACACCTTGTGCAGTGGAGAACAACGCAGAGATATCAAAACGCTTCCAGGAAATATCCAGGTTAGCACCGCCGGTGAATTTGGGAAGGAATGTTCCGTAAGTAGCCCTGCTGTTGGCAGCAGAATATACGTTTGTTGGATTTCCGTTCAGGTCTTCATAAACAGGCTGACCAGATTGGGGATCAACACCAAGGTATCCAACAACGTAATGGGTACCCAATGATTCGCCTACCCTGATGATACCGGTTCCCTGTGGAATTTCAGTTAATCCGCCAAGGTCGAGTACTTCATTTTTATTGAAGGCTCCGTTAACGCCAACGGTTACCAGCAGTTCGTCTGTTTTAAACGCATCAACACTGGCAGTAAATTCAAAACCTTTATTCCTCATCTTGGCCGCATTGGTAGCCAGTGCAGTAAATCCTGAAGTGCGGGAGAGGTTTTGGTTGATGAACAGGTTACGGGAATCTTTTTTATAAGCATCAACGGTAACCCTTACACGCTTATTCCAGAAACTGATGTCGGCACCAATGTTGGTGATCAACTGGCTTTCCAGTTTATATGTTGGGTTGCCCGGTGAAGTTGGGATGGTTCCCGGTGCACCCGCATAACCACCAGCACCATAGGTTTGCAGGTAACCGAAATCGGATGCAAACCCGTTTACGTTACCGGCTTCTCCATAACTGGCCCTGATCCTTACATCCTGAACAAAGCGTTGGTTAGCCATGAATTTCTCCATGCTAAGATTCCAGTTTCCGCCAATGGCCCAGAAAATATTGCTCCTGTTTTCTGCCGCTACCTGAGAAGGTTCGTCTTTACGAAGACTGGCAGAGATGGTATATTTTTTATTGTAGGTATAATCAGCCGTACTAAATAAAGAGAAAAGGCCATTGATCGTTTTTCCGTTTCCTGGTAAGAAAGCTCCACCCAGTGTAGGAATAAAATTGTTGGTTGCAGAACCCGGTGTAATGCCAACCGGTGTGTTTGGCAAACGGGCAAGTATACCGTAGCCTGTAACACTGAAACCACGTGATTTATTGCGAATGGCTTCCACCATGGCAGAGGCACTGACCACATGTTTCCTGAAAGACCTGTTGAATACCAACCCTGAAGTAGTAATCAACTGGAGATTTTCAAAATTTCCTTCTCCATAAGAACCCTGTCCGCCCTGCGCAACACTGGCTCCGGCAAATGAGGTTGGATCTGCAAATCGACTTTGATTATTATTTCTCCAGTCAACACCGTTGGAAGTGCGAAGTGCGAGGCCGCCAAAAAGTTCGTATTGAAGCGTAATGCCGAGGTTTCCTTTAAACTGGTTGCTTACAGCAGTGGTAGTAAAGATCCTGTCATAAGCATTGGCCGCTGTTTTACCAGCGCCTACATCATTCTTGCCATTGGCAAGCGTGAGTTTGCGGTAAGGCAACTCCAGGAATGCTGCTGCTACCGGGTTTGCCAGTGCAACACCTGCTTCTGATTCGATACTGTTCTGGCTGCTGTAACCGGCAGAAGACCTAACGTTTACGGAAAGACGATCAGATTTGAAGTCGATATTCGCCCGGAAAGTGTACCTGTCTAAACCAGAGCGGATCAGGATGCCTTGCTGCTTATAATAAGATAATGAGGTATAAAAACTGAGGTTCTGGTTACCACCTGACGCATTGAGTTCCTGTTGAGAAAACTTTCCTTTCTGGAAGAAAATATTACTCCAATCTGTATTTATTTTACGGATTGAATCGAGCAAACCAGCTTCGGTAGTCCTTTGTGCGGCCGACAGTGTTTGATAGCGTGGGTTATTTGGACTATAATCCCAACCCGGGAAACCGGTAATGGCATTGGAAGGTAAAACGCCAGCAGGACCACCAAGTACTTTCTCTTCATATTCCAGGCGTTGATCGGTATTCATCAACTGCAGGTTATTCTGCGATGGTGCATCTGAAAAACCTACCTGGCTCCTGTATTGTATAAGTGTTTTACCACTCTTTCCTTTCTTAGAGGTAATAACGATAACACCATTGGCACCACGTGAACCATACAAACCCGCACCAACAGCATCTTTTAATACGTCTACTGTTGCAAAATCATTCGGGTTCATAGAACGGAAAACATTGGCCTCAATGGGAATTCCATCAAGAACATACAGTGGATCACTACCGCCAGAAATAGACCCAACGCCACGGATATTAACCCTGGCGGCTGTTCCTGGCTGGCCAGAACCCGATGCAATGTATAAACCTGGCGCCCTACCCTGCAGGATCTGCTCAAAGGAAGCCAGCGGGATCTGCTCGATCTGCCTTGACAATACTTTGGTATTGGCACCGGTAAATTCGGTTTTCTTACGGGTGCTATACCCGGTGATCACCAACTCGCCCAATGCTTTATCATCAATCTTTAATCCAACATTGATGATACCCTTATCAGCGATCCTGATTTCCTGAGTCTGCATATTAACAGAGGAAAATACCAGGACCTTTGCATCAGCAGCTACATTTATTGAATAAGTGCCGTCTGCTGCAGAAGCAGTTCCTGTATTTGAACCTTTAATGATGATGGAAACATTTGAAAGCGGGTTGCCCTTTTCATCAGTAACCTTTCCGGTAACAACCCGGCTCTGGGCAATGACGCTTCCCAGCAATAAAAACATTGCTGATAGGAACAGGAGGATTTTTCTCATATGCATATTAGTTTATGAAATCAAAGATATATCAGATTATCTGAAGATTGCTAAAGTGAGAGACAAGATTCTTTCCACATATGCTGCGTTTACAGGGAGTTACCGAAGAATTTACTCTTTTTATCCACTAAGCATTTAGGCTTCCTTGCTTTGCTTTTCCGGATTGAAGATCAATAAGAGAACTGGCAATAAAACCAGGTTGGTTATTGTGGCCACCAATAAGGTAACCGATGTTAGCCATCCCAATGCAAATGTACCGCCAAAACTGCTGGCACAAAAGATCACGAATCCTGCCGTTAAAACAAGCGATGTATATATAATACTTAAACCGGTTTGCTGAACCGTGCTTTTAACGGTTGCCTGAACATTGCCATTGTGTAAAGGCAGATCCTGCCGGTAATTTACGAGGAACCGAATGGTGATGTCGACCGCAATGCCGAGAGCAACACTAAAGATCAACACGGTGGATGGCTTTAATGGAATACCCACCCAGCCCATGATACCAGCCGTTACAAGCAGCGGCACCAGGTTTGGAACCAGCGAGCAGATCAAAATGCGGAACGACCTGAAAAGGTATAACATGCAAAGTGCGATCAGCAAAAAAGCCCAGAAAATACTTTCTTTCAAACCATTGATGATAAAACGGCTTCCTTCAAGAAAGGTGATACTGGTACCGGTAAGTACTACATGATAAGATGAACTATCGAAGATTTTATCGGCATGCTGCCGGATGCTGTCGAGCAATACCGGTAGTTTTTCGGTGCCAATATCGGCCATGCTTACACTAAGCCGGGTATATCTTTTGCTGGTATCGATAAACGAATGCAGCATTTTGGTAAAATTGTTTGTTGCCTTACCATCTTTAGAAGGTTTGAGATACTCACCAACAAACGCCCCATCAAAAGCGTTCGGCATCAGGTATTGGGTGGAATCATTTTCATAAAAGCCCTGCTTGGCAAAACGAAGCCCTTCTGCAACCGACAATGGCCTGCTCATGTCCTTGCTGGCCGCAATATAAGAAGCAAGTGAATCAACTTTTTCAAATATAGACAGCGCTTTCATCCCCGACAGCCCATTACGCTTTTTTGTATCCACTGTTATTTCCAATGGCATCACCCCTTTGAAATTCTGTTCAAAAAACCGGAGATCTTCATATATCTTATCTTTCTTCGGCAGATCATCTACAATGTATGCAACCGATTTTAATCGCATCATACCGGCAACGGATACCAGCACTATGATCCCGGTTAAAAAAAGCACGGCTTTACGGTGACTAAAAACCCACTTCTCTACATTCGACAGGAAACGGGTAATGAATCGATTGTTCAGGTAGGTAAGCTGCGTTTTCCCCGGCGCCGGCAGGTAGCTTAGTACCGCAGGCAATAAAATGAAACTCACCACGAAAATGATCATGATACTGATACCTGCAACTACACCAAACTCTTTAAGGATGGCACTACGGGTAAGCGCAAACACAGCAAAGCCAATAGCAGCGGTGATATTGCAAAACAACGTAACAACACCCATCTTGCTTACCATGTTCACCAGTGATTGAATCTTATCACCCGAATGCACATACGAAGTATGATACTTATTTATGAAATAAATACAGTTTGGTATCCCGATCACCACTACCAGGGAAGGAATCAATGCCGTTAGTAACGTTATATTGTATCCGCAGAGGTAGGTAACACCAACAGTCCATATTACCCCCGTGAGTACTACGGCCAGGGAAATGAGTGTAGTGCTGATGGAACGGAAGAACAACAACAGGATCAATACACTGAGGCCAAGCGATCCCAGTAAAAAAAGTTTCATTTCCTTTTGAATGCGGGTAGCCACCTGTGTACGGATCAATGGAAGTCCGCTCACATGCGCCTGCTGACCCGTTGTTTTTTCATACACAGTCACTGCATCCACAATATCGGCGATCACCTTAACCCTTGCTGGTGAATTCAGCAACTCTTTATTGATCTTCACTCCCATGAGATATGCCTGGGTAGCAGGGTTGTATAACAGTCCGCGATAAAAAGGAAGATTGAAAAAATTAGCCGAAGCAGAATCAAGTTGTGACTGGCTGGTTACCTGGTCTGGAAATATTTTTACAGCATATAATTTTTCTGCCGCACTGTCTTTCTGCAAACTAACGGCACCCGGTATACTAAGAATATCTTCCACCGCCGGTGCACTCTTTATCTTTTTCTGTAACTGTTGGTAAGCACTGAATTGGGGAACTGTAAAAAGATTTTTGGATTGTATGCCGATCACCAGCATGTTGCCATCGTCGCCAAAGGTCTTTTTGAAAAAAAGATAATCGAGGTATTTTGGATTATCGGTAGGAATGGCTTTCGAAAAATCGTAGCTAAGTTTCACTTTGGATGCATAATAACCCATGATGCCGGTAGTGAGAACCAATAAGATCAATAAAACAAGCCTGTTTTTAATAACGAATTTTCCTAGCCGCTGCCACATATATATATGCTGATTTTAAAACTGATAATTGTGCAAAGAAAGATCATTTATCATAAACGCAATAAACAGGCCGATAACATTAATCGTACTGAATCGAGTAATTTGCACCCGACAGGCATCATTCATGACTCATAAAACAAAAGGAATTGTATTGCGCAGCATCCGGTATGGCGAAACCAGCCTGGTGGTAACGGTTTTCACGGCACTGTTTGGCATACAGGTTTACCTTGTGAATGGCGCAAGATCTGCAAAGAAAACAGGCAATAAGTCGGCCATGTTTCAACCCGGCGCCCTGCTCGAACTGGATGTTTACCACCAGGAACAAAAATCCATGCAACGCATCAAGGAATGCAACTGGATGTATCTCTATGAAAACAACCTGAGCCAGGTGATCAAAAACGGCATTGTACTATATATGATGGAATTGCTGTACAAAACGTTGAAGCAACCCGAAGAGCATGGCGATCTTTTTGATTTTTGTGAAGACGCTCTTGTACAGCTCGACAAAGCCAACAGCAGCATTGCAGCCAATTTTGCCCTGTTTTTTACCTTGCAACTAACCCATTTTTTTGGATTTAAAATTCATCATGATCCACGCGTGAGCTATGACTCGGCCGAGCTTTACATCGATTTTTATGAAGGGAAATTTGTGACAGAACAACCCTTACATCATCATTATATTGAAGGCAACCTGGCCATACAAACTGCTGAGTTATTAAAGGTCATGCACCCCGACGAACTGAACCAGGTTAAATTAAATCATCAAACCAGGAAAGAACTCCTTTTAAAATACCAGGAATATTACCGGCTGCACATTCCCGATTTTGGGCAAATGAAAACATTACAGGTTTTGCATGAGCTTCTTTCTTAAAGCAACCTTGAGGCCTTATCATCAGACAGGAGTAAAATGCCAGGCTTTTTCCCACGATCAAAACTACCTAACCGATCACCTAAACCCAGGGCCATGGCGCCATTGATAGTAGCCCATCGCAGAAGCTGCTCCCAGGGAATGGCAGGGAAATGTTTACGGATCGCTTTCAGCTCTTCCATAACATTCAATTGCCAATTGCTGGCATAGCTGTCTGTCCCAATCACCATCTTACATCCTTTATTCATCAACATTTCCAGCGGAGGCAACGAATTTTCAATGTATAGGTTCGCATTGATACAGATGCAAAAAAAATAATCTTTCACTTCTTTCCCGGTAACTGTTTCAATAAACTCCACATCTGCTATGCTCGTATGAGTATTGTGAACCGAAAGGATCGTTTGGTTTTTGTTGATATTTGGTAACCAGCTTTTCAAACTGGTTTGACCTGTTGCTGAAAATGCTGTTATATCAATACCCATATTTTCATAAAGCCTTAGGAAGTCTCCGGACTTTTTCTCATAGAGATCATTTTCTGCCGGCGATTCCTGGTTGTGAATACTGATGAGCTGGCCTGCTGTATGTTCATTGAGTAAGGAAAATAATTTTTCAGACACAGAATATGGCGCATGTGGGGATAAGGTTGCTGGCATTGTAGACAGCTGTTGAATAAACTGTTGACGAATTTCCCCCGCTGCGTTGAAACGCTTTTCTGCTCCCGCTTCTACAAATCCGCTTACTTCAATAAAATTATGCCATTGTAACGGGCTATTCATTTTCAAAGCAATTGAATCGGTGGTATTGCATATATCGCCAATGGCTACGGTGCCGCCTGTAAATAATTCCTGCTCGGCCTGGATCATCGACGCCAGTTTGGTTTCTGCATCCGCTTCTCTTAGTGCCATTACCTGTTGTACAAAATTCACCAACCCCTGCCGTTCTGGTATCTTACCTTTCAGGTGACTTAGCTCTATATGACAATGAGCATTCACAAATCCCGGCGAAAGCGTTCCCTGGAAAGATTCTATGTCATCACCGGCATCGGCCATCGAAACCAGGTCTGCAATTTCACCATCCCTGTTGCAGATCAGCACATGCTGGCCGGGCAACATTTCTAAGCCTGTAAAAATCTGGTCAGCCGTAAATTTTCTAAACAAAATGATTGATTGATATGATGTAATTTTGCCGCCCTGTGCAGTAGCCCGGCTTTGAGGGTGCGGCAATAAAAATACACTATGTTAGATAAACTCGATGCCATTAAGGCGAAATTTGATGACCTGGGGGTTGCACTTACAAATCCCGAGATCGTTAGTGACAATAAACGATACAGTGCCATGAGCAAGGAATACCGTAGCCTTGGCAAAATTGTAGACTTGAGAAATGCTTATGTAAAACTCCTGGATGAGATCAGTTTCACTAAAGAAGTATTGAATGCCGATGATGCAGAAATGAGGGATTTGGCAAAAGCAGAATTGCCAGGTATGGAGGAGAAAAAAGATTTGCTGGAAAAGAACCTGCGCAATATGCTCATTCCAAAAGATCCTTATGATGAAAAAAATGCCATCCTCGAGATCAGGGCTGGTACTGGTGGAGATGAAGCTTCTTTATTTGCCGGCAACCTGCTTCGCATGTACCTGAAGTATTGTGAAAAGAAAGGCTGGAAAACAGCCATCCTAAGTGAAAGCGAAGGAACCGTAGGCGGATACAAGGAAGTGCAGGTAGAAGTTGTAGGGGATGATGTTTACGGCACACTCAAATTTGAAAGTGGCGTTCACCGGGTACAAAGGGTGCCCGATACCGAAAGCAGTGGCAGGGTTCATACAAGTGCTGCCACGGTGGCAGTGATGCCTGAAGCAGAAGAGGTAGATTTTGAACTGAAAGAAAGCGATGTTAAAATGGAAACGGCCAGGAGTGGTGGAGCGGGCGGACAAAATGTAAACAAAGTAGAAACAAAAGTTTTTCTAACCCATAAGCCCACCGGTATTGTAGTGGTTTGCCAAACAGAGCGAAGCCAATTGGGAAACCGGGAAAAAGCAATGGACATGTTGCGTACAAAACTCTACGATGAAGAAGTACGAAAGGCAGAAGAAGCCATTGCCCATAAACGCAAAAGCCTCGTAAGCACCGGCGACCGAAGCGCAAAAATACGAACGTATAATTACCCCCAGGGAAGAGTAACCGATCACCGCATCGGGTTAACCGTTTATAACCTGGATGCCGTACTGAACGGCGAAGTACATGAATTTATTGAAGCTTTGCAATTTGCCGAAAATGCAGAGAAGCTCACTTCACAACAGTAAATAATGTCAACTTAGTATTCATAAAAGCCACGTAATGTGGCTTTTCGCATTATTATATATGTTGGGAAGAAAAATTGTTCTTTTAAAAAAATCAGGCAAAAATAACATGTTGGCAAATCCTTAACAGATCATGAATTATTTTGGCACCGTGTTTGCAAATATATATTCAGAACACACAAACACTACATTTCAATTTTCTCATAAGCAGTTAGTTTTGGTAAACGGCCCCTGTTTCTACAGGGGCTTTCTTTTTTCCAGATTTTTTCCTCGTAAAAATACTTTTCCCGGTTAACCTGCTGTTAAGTATCAAAACGTCTATGGCTTGTTAAGATACATTTGCATAATATTTTAAATCTATTGTTTTAACAACATGAACCAAAGCTGGTTCTTGGGTAAAACAACCGGCCAGCGCATAAACTGCATAACATAACGCAGTGTGCTTTAACTTCGCAAAAATTGTTTAAACATTGGCAGAAGGTTCACAGAGAAAATCTTTTTTTAACCGCATCCGCACCGGGAAGGAATCTGTACAGTCGGAAATGAGTTTTATCGATCACCTGGAAGCACTCAGGTGGCACCTGGTAAGAGCCGTAATTGTATGGCTGGTAGCTGCCATCGCCATATTTATAAACATCGATTGGATCTTTGATAACATCATTTATGCTCCTGCCCGATCTACTTTCATCACATATAGCACGCTCTGCGACATCGGCCATAAACTGCACCTGGGGCAGGCACTTTGCATGCCGCCGGTAAATATCCCTTTGCAGGGAAATACCATCAGCGGACCGTTCATGTCGGCATTATCTATTTCCATGATCGGGGCCATCATCATTGCATTTCCTTACCTGTTCTGGGAATTATGGAAATTCATCAAACCGGCTCTTTCCCCAAAAGAGATCAGATATTCCAGGGGAAGTATTTTCTGGGTATCGATCTGTTTCTTCACCGGCGCTGCTTTCGGGTATTTTTTGTTGGCTCCTTTCACTTTTAATTTCCTCGCCAATTTTACGCTCGGCACGATCGGCGCTTATAAATACATGCCAACCTTAGATGATTATATAGATACCCTGAACCAGATCATCCTTGGCTGTGGCATTGCATTTGAACTTCCTGTGTTGGCCTATGTGCTGGCTAAGATCGGCATCATTTCAGCTTCCTTTTTAAAGAAGTACCGCAAATATGCATTTGTAATTATTCTGATACTCGCCGCCGTTATAACTCCTTCTCCCGATTGGACCAGCCAGGTGATCGTAGCCATTCCTCTTTTAGGACTTTACGAGATCAGTGTAATGATCGCAGCAAGGGTAGACAAACAGAAAGCCAAGGCTGAAAAAGAATGGAGTTAAGCAATGAATCAATTCATACAGAATCCGGCAGGCTGGCAGATATTGTTTAATTTTATGCTGTAGATACATAAGCATGTATCGGTAGTAATTTTTTGTTAACCAATCATCAATTTATTTTCATGTATACATTTGATCTGAATAAACCCATCGCCATTGGATGTGACCATGCAGGGTTCGATTGCAAAGAAGATCTTATTTCTTTCCTGGAAGGTGAAGGAATGAAATACAAAGATTATGGTACCTATAATAAAGACTCTGTTGATTATCCCGATTTTGCCCACCCCGTAGCCTTATCAGTTGAAAGTGGTGAATCTGCTTTCGGCATTCTATTGTGCGGCAGCGCAAATGGAGTTGCCATCACAGCCAATAAACACGCCGGAATCAGGGCCGCCATTTGCTGGGGCGAAGAATTAGCCGAACTGGCCCGTAAACACAACAACGCAAATATCATTTGCATACCGGCCAGGTTTGTAAGAGATGGTGATGCGGAAAAAATGCTGGATGTATTCATGAACACAGCTTTTGAAGGCGGACGCCACAGCAACCGGGTTGCCAAAATAGCCGTTTCCTAACGATACTGGTTACCTGCATGTTTACATAAGTGCAGCGATAGTGAATGAAACACTGTGATTTGCCCATCGGATTGATGACGCAAGCGAATACCACTTATCCAAAAAGATAAGCATCCCGGTACAAATTATTTATTTTACAGGAACATAATTTAAGGCAGATGAAAAAAATAAGTTTATTGATTACTATGTTTTGCCTGGTGCTGGCTGGTATGGCGCAAAAAGATGCATCCCCCAGGTTTGCAGATCTTATCACCAGTGAATCATTAAAAAAACATTTGACCATCATTGCCGGCGAAGAAATGGAAGGCAGGGAAACGGGCACAGAAGGTCAGCGTAAAGCAGCCGCTTACATAGAAGCACAGTTTAAACAAATGGGCCTTAAAACTGCTGCAGGAATTACCGGTTACCAACAGTTTTACCCTTTGTACCAGGATAGCCTGTTGAGCAGCAGCTTAAACATCGGATCTGCTGGGGCACAATATGGAGTTGACTATATCTGCCCGGCCATGAATAATGAAAACGGAACATTCGAATCCAATAAAATTGTTTTTGCAGGATATGGAATTGATGACGTGAACTATACTGATTATGTTTCGCTGGATGTAAAAGGAAAACTGGTGCTGATGTTTTTAGGAGAACCAAAGAAAGACGGCATCTACCTGGTAACGGGAACGAATAAAAGCAGCGATTGGACTTCACCCGGACTTTCTAAAAAGCTTGCCACGGCAGCGTCCTATGGTGCTGCAGGTGTGTTGCTGATCAATCCTTCACAGGAGAGTTTTAATCAACGCACGATCGACAACAGTAAAAAAACATCGGTTTACTTCCCAAGGATCAAAGCCAATGAAACCGTAAGCAATGCATTATTGAGCCACGCATTTGCTAAAAAAATCATTGGTGATATGGCAGACAGCCTTATCCGGCTTGCCAGGAAAAGTGAACCCATCGATAGAAATATGCTGAAAGAGATCAGCATCAACAGCTCATTCAATTATACCAAGAGCAGGAACATCATCAATGCAAGCAATGTCATTGGGATTATTGAAGGCAGTGACAAAAAAGATGAATACGTATTTCTCACCGCCCATTACGATCACCTTGGAAAACGCGATGGAAAGATCTACTATGGCGCCGATGATGACGGTAGTGGTACGGTTGCTGTAATGCAGATGGCCGAGGCATTTGTGAAAGCCAAAGCTGCCGGCAAAGGCCCCAGGAGAACGATGGTATTCATGACCGTTAGTGGAGAAGAAAAAGGACTTTGGGGAAGCGAATATTACAGCGACCATCCTATTTATCCACTCGAAAAAACATCTGTTGACCTAAATACCGATATGATCGGGCGCATTGATACAGAAAGAAAAAAAGATGATACCCTCAATTATATTTATGTGGTGGGACATGATAAACTCAGCAGCGAACTTCCCCTTATCAATGAAGCGATGAATAATAAATATACCCAGCTTGTATTTGATTATAAGTTTGATGATCCCGAAGACCCCAATCGCATTTACTATCGCAGTGATCATTATAATTTTGCAAGGAAGGGTGTTCCGGTATTGTTCTTTTATGATGGGATGCTTAAATCTGATTATCATAAACCAACTGATACGGTTGATAAGATCAACTGGAGTTTGTTTGAAAAGAGGGCCCGAATGATCTTTCACACCGCTTGGGAAATTGCCAACCGGGATGAAATGCTCAAACGCGACCTGGCCATACCAACAGGGCGCAGATAAAATATAATGTATTGTGCTAAAAGAAATTATTAGCTCGATTAAAATAGTTAAAACCAACTGCACATCGTCATTGCGAGGCACGAAGCAATCTTTCGCTATGATGAAATTGATCCAAATACAAAGATTGCTTCGTTCCTCGCAATGACGCGAAAAAAATTTATTTATAAAAAAAGTCCTTTGCATGATACAAAGGACTTTTAAATATACATTTCGAATCTGCTTACCAGCCAAGCACCCAGGCAAAAATCAGGGGAACAACAATGGTGGCGTCACTTTCAACTATAAATTTAGGGGTATGAATATCAAGCTTTCCCCAGGTAATTTTTTCATTGGGTACAGCACCGGAATAAGATCCATATGAAGTAGTGGAATCGCTCACCTGGCAGAAATAGCTCCAGAATGGAACATCATGCCACTCTAGATCCTGGTACATCATCGGCACCACGCAGATGGGAAAATCTCCTGCAATGCCTCCGCCGATCTGGAAGAAACCCACTCCTTTTCCTGCAGAATGATTGCGGTACCAATCGGCCAGCCAAACCATATATTCAATCCCACTCTTCATGGTTACTGCCTTAAGCTCATTTTTGATCACATAAGATGCGAAGATGTTGCCCATGGTACTGTCTTCCCAACCTGGTACAACGATTGGTATATTTTTCTGCGCAGCAGCAAGCATCCAGCTATTCTTCGGATCTATTTCATAATACTGCTCCAATACACCACTCAATAACATTTTATACATGTACTCATGTGGGAAGTAACGTTCACCTTTATCATCCGCATCTTTCCATATCTGGTGAATGTGTTTTTGTAATCTTCTAAAAGCTTCTTCTTCGGGTATGCAGGTATCGGTAACCCTGTTGTAATGGTTTTCGAGGAGGTCCCATTCATCCTGTGGACTTAAATCGCGGTAATTAGGTACTCTCTTATAATGGCTATGGGCCACGAGGTTCATGATGTCTTCTTCGAGGTTGGCACCGGTGCAACTGATGATGGCCACTTTATCCTGGCGAATCATTTCTGCAAAACTCAACCCCAATTCTGCGGTACTCATGGCGCCCGCCAAAGTAACCATCATCTTACCACCTTCGAGTAAATGCGTTTCATAGCCTTTGGCTGCATCCATCAAAGCCGCCGCATTAAAATGTCGGTAATGATGCTGAATATATTCCGATACCGGTCCTTTTTTCATTGTTTCTTTTTTAAGTAGAGTGCAAAAGTACATTTTTGCAGCCATCTGTTACCAGTGGTTTTGAAAATTAATCAATAAAAAAAGGGTACAAAACCTGTTGATTCTGTACCCTATACTCATTGGTTTTACAGGCTATATTTTTAAGCGTGCCTTTTTTTCTTCCGTTATCTGTCCATTTGCATCACATCTTAATTTAATGATAGACGATTTGCCCTCCACATTAATATAATAATTGGTTTCCCCGTTGAAAAGGATCTCCGATACGGTGGTGGCAATGCGATACCCTTTGTATTCATCCTTTACAGATTGAACAACATGCAAGGGCACCTGTGTTAATGAAATGGTCCTGGACATACCCAGCATCTGGCCGTCTTCATCATAGGCAACGGTTACTACATGTTCACCCATTTCAAAATTGGCAAAATAAAATACATCTTTTTTCTCCCAGTTTACATGCAGTGCTGATGAGAAGTCTTTTACAAAAGCTTTTTTTACAGCTTCGTTTACCAATACTCCGGGGTTGGCAAATGCACTGGTACCAGCGATCAGGGCCAGTGCGGCAAAAATGATTCTTAACTTTTTCATGATATATACTTTTTGGTTTTTAATAAAACTGCCTGGCTAAAAGCAGCAATGAGAAACAAAAGTATATTGGTCTATCACTAATGTCAATTGGATTGTGACCGCTGTGGTTAAGGGAGGTTAATGAACTATATAAGTGGTAATGGAATAAATGGATATTCATGCTGGATGACCTTCATTTATATTGTTCAACCGGAACTGGATTTTTTTCTTAATAAAAATCCAAAAAAGGTAATCGTTCTGTTAAAAGGTAAAAGTGGTACGAAGGCTTACGTAGATTTTGATTTATCCCTCAATTTTATCCTTGCTTACCGCTCCTGTGAGACCACCATGTGACCATACTTGATTATCCAGGATTAAAAAAGCACAGAAATCTTTGCATTTAAATACAACAAGATTAGCCTGATTTCCATTCATCCGCCCCTATTTCCATTCATACAATTGGCAAAATTTCCAACTTCAAAAATGTCATTTCGCTTAAATTCAATGCTATTAAGGGTTTCAGGCGGCAAAGGCACTAATAAATACTGCCAATTACCAAAGATTACTTAGTATTATGTTTTGCATAGTACTAATTAGAATATATCTTTGTTTTATCAAAGTAAGGAAATCAACAAAAAACTTACGAATCACTTAAAACATTAAAATAAAGATCATGAAAACGCAATCAAACACTTTACTTGCAGAATTAAGTAAAACACAGGTAGAAAATCTGACCAACCAGGTAAAGGAAACCCTTGCCATCGGTTATAACGCAGGTGCCAAAACTTTCAGCTCTGCTGATCTTTGGAACATACAGAAACAACGCAGGACCTTTTTGAGCAGGAGAAGTTTCTAAAAAGGAATGGCCATTCCAGGAAGTTGAGAAAAAAGACATTGTGAATAGATTTTTTATGGAATGCCATTCCCTTCAAAAAAAAACCGCTGCCTATTGGCAACGGTTTAAGAAGATGGAGGCTGATTCTTAGCGAACCAGTTTCAGTTCATCAATAATATTTTTTGCTCCGCCGAGTTTATCTACGCACCAGAGCACATAGCGAACATCTACACAAATGGTACGATTGAGGTCCTTATCAAAAGCGATCTTATGACTCAGGGCTTCGTAGTTACCATCGAATGCAAGGCCGATCAGGTTTCCGTTTCCATCAATTACAGGACTTCCGCTATTTCCACCGGTGATGTCGTTGGTAGTGATAAATCCAACAACGAGATCGTTCCTGCTCTTATCAATGTACTGACCGAAATCTTTTTTCTTCAGTAATTCAACCTGTTTGGTAGGCAGGTCAAATTCATAATCTCCTGCAACATATTTTTCCAGGATTCCTTTGCTGGTGGTTACATAATCATAATGTACCGCATCGCGTGGATTATAGCTTTTTACATTTCCAAAACTCACCCTCATGCTGAAGTTGGCATCGGGATACATTTTTTTCACTGCTTCAGGATTCATTTCCATGATACCTTTCAGATAACTTCGACCCAGTTCATTGTTCTTAGTATTGAACGTCGTGAAAAAGGGAGCATACTTGGTATTATAGTTTTTTACAAAACTGGACGCAAAATCAAAAGCCGGATCGGCCTGTAATACGGTTGCATCGGGGGCTGCAATGAATGCCGCCCATTTAGCATCATCAAAGATCATGGTTTTGGCAAATACATCCGCAGCCCATTTTTTATAGGTTGCATCATCTTTCAGGTCGCCGAAAGTGCCTTTTAATTTTTCATAAAAGCCAATCGGGTGCTGGCTTTTATCAATGTCATTGTAGAAAGCCATGGCTACCGCTGCAAGTATTTTTTCATCACTCGGTTTGTCTTCCGATTCCATGAATTGTTTCCTGGCTGCATCAGCAGCATCCGCAGCTTTTTTAATATCCGCACTAGTGGCGCCGGTTTTTACAATAGCTGCTTCCAATCCCATTAAAGAAGAAGCATAGGCAGAAAGTGGTGAACCAAGGATGCCTTCCCGAAGGTATACACGGTGTTTGCTATAAGGAGTCCAGTCGGCATAATTCTTCGCATAATCAGCAAAGATGTTCTGGTACTCAGGTTTACCCTGTGCCCACTTGGTGAACTTTTCTTCGTACTGTTGTTTTTGTCCATACGTATTAAACTTGATCAACTGTTTTGTTTCGCCATCGAAGAACTTCCAGTAGTTGGCGATACCGGCATAATCAGAAGCCAGCTTCAGCTTCACAGCCGGATCTTTGATCATCTGCTCGTGCATATTTTTCAAACGCATATCCCTTAATCCAACAAGAGAAGGATTTTCAATTTCGTTTTTCAGTTTGATACCATAGCTGGTTTCATAACGGTTGGTACCACCTGGGTAACCATAGATCATGGCATAATCACCATCTTTAATTCCTTTGATGCTTACCGGCAGGAAATGTTTTGGCTTCAAAGGCACATTCTCTTTGCTGTATTCTGCTGGCTTACCATCTTTGGTTCCATATACCCTGAAAATTGAAAAGTCACCAGTATGACGTGGCCATTCCCAGTTATCAGTATCTCCACCAAACTTTCCAACGCTTTCTGGTGGTGCACCTACCAGGCGAACATCGCGATAGGTTTTGTATACATACATCAGGTACTGGTTGTCTTTGAACATGCTGTAGATCCTTCCGGCGAGGCCATTTTCTTTATCAAGTACTTTATCAGTAATGCCTTTGTATACTTCCTGGATCTTCTTAACCCTGTCTGCCCAGGCAAGTCCTTTCAATCCTTCTTCCACTTCTTTGGTAACATCAACGATCCTGTCGAGAAACTGAACCGTAAGCTGGCTTTTGATCTCCTGGTCTTTGTTGTATGCATAAAAACCATCCCGCAGATAATTATGTTCAACACTGCTGGCCCCTGCAATGGCGCCATACCCGCAATGGTGATTGGTAAAAATCAATCCCTGGTTGCTCACTATCTCACCCGTGCAACCGCCGCCAAAAATTAAAATGGCGTCTTTCAGGGATGCTTTATTGATCGAATACAATTGTTCTTTGGTAAGTTTCAATCCTTTTTTTACCATATCATTGTACACCTGCTGACCCAGGAGCATGGGCAGCCACATACCTTCGTCGGCACTGGCTTTGAATATGCTTGCCATCAAAACAAGCGATAAAAAGATCTTCTTCATATATATCATTTTTTAGACGACAAACGTAGCCAATTTTTGTGATTTAACAGGGAGCCGGGTTAACATTTTAGCAAAGCGCTTCCGGTAAATCATCATTAACCGGGCAGACCAATGACTTTCGATACAATATGCTATCTTTCAGAGAATCGTTCATTTTTTGATTGCCGGTAACCTTTTGTGATTTTTGGTTATGGAATAGCAAATCAATAAATTATATTTGTTCTCTTTTCACAACAACCCGATTAATGGCCATTTTCGATATTCAGCTTCCAAAGTCTCTTGCAAGGGCATTAAACCTGCCTGTCAGCGATCCAAGGAGACAGCAGTTAAAAGTGCTGAAGAAGTTATTGCGCAAGGCCCGTTTTACACAGTTTGGACAGAAATATAAGTTTGATGAGATCCTGCTCAGCCGGCATCCCGGTAAAAAATTCCAGCAGCTGGTTCCAACGTATAATTATAGCAAGCTCTACCAGGATTGGTGGTATAAGACCCTGGAAGGCACGCCTGATGTGTGCTGGCCGGGCGTAATCAAGTATTTCGCCCTGAGCAGCGGCACCAGTGAAGCCGCCAGTAAATACATTCCCGTTACCAAAGAACTGATCCGCAGCAATACGGTTACCAGTTTTAAACAACTGCTCAGCCTTACCCGGTACGACAATGTTCCCAAAAGCTCCATCGGCAAAGGATGGTTGATGCTGGGTGGCAGTACACAATTGCAGAAAGGGCCTACTTATTTTGCCGGTGACCTGAGTGGTATTCAACAAAAGAATATTCCATTTTGGTTTTTAGGTTTGGGATTATATAAACCCGGTAAAAAAATTGCCCGTGAAAAAGACTGGGCAAAGAAACTGGAAGAAGTGGTTGAAAATGCTCCTAATTGGGACATCGGCTTTATCGTGGGCGTTCCCGCCTGGTTGCAATTATGCATTGAAAAGATCATTGAGCGGTATAACCTTAAGAATATTCACGAGATATGGCCCAACCTTGCATTTTATGTGCATGGTGGCGTGGCATTGGAACCTTATAAAAAAGGATTTGAAAAATTGCTGGGCAAGCCGCTCACGTATATTGAGACCTACCTGGCCAGTGAAGGATTTCTTGCTTACCAGAGCCGCCAGGATACCAAGGGTATGCAACTGGCCCTCAACAACAATATCTTTTTTGAATTTGTGCCTTTCGATGACAACAATTTTGATACCGATGGCAATATGATAGATGATCCTGAAGTGTACATGATTCATGAGATCGAAGAAGACAAGGATTATTCCATTCTGATCAGTACCAATGCAGGAGCCTGGCGATATGCAATCGGCGACACGGTGCGTTTGATAGATAAAGACCGGAACGAGATCATCATCACCGGCCGCACCAAACATTTCCTGAGCCTGGTGGGCGAACATTTGAGCGTAGACAACATGAACAAAGCCATTGAAATGGCCAGTGAAGAATTAAATATTTCGATCCCTGAATTTACTGTGGCAGGTATACCGCATGGAAACTTCTTTGCTCACAAATGGTATATTGCCACCGACGATCATGTGCAGGCTACAGAGCTGGCTACCTTGCTCGACAATAAATTAAAAATGCTCAATGACGATTATGAAGTAGAACGCAAGCATGCGCTCAAGGCTGTAGAGGTGGAAGTGTTGCCCGAACAGATTTTTATGAATTTCATGAATGCAAAAGGAAAGGTTGGTGGCCAGCATAAATTTCCAAGGGTATTAAAGGGAAAGATGTTTGAAGACTGGAAACACTTCTTACAACTCGAGCAGATCAAATAACAAGCCCATTTTTTTTATTGAAAATTTTTTGAATGACAGACGCCATTATATCTGGATTGCTTTTAGGCTTGGCATTGGTATTTTCGGTGGGGCCGGTTATTTTCACCATCATTAAACTGCGTATCAACTATGGCGTGGCCAGTGCTTTTTATTTTATCGCGGGTGTTTGGTTGAGCGATATTACCTGGGTGATGACGGCAAACTTATTTGGGGGTCTGTTGGGAGCATTGATCGAATATAAAAAAATGATTGGCCTCCTCGGTGGCAGTTTCCTGATCAGCCTCGGCATTTACTACCTGTTCATTAAAAAATATCATAGTAAGGATGAACTCGATAAAGGCGTTAAGATCGGCGGCACAACCCATGCGAAGTTATTCATCACCGGCTTTTTGATCAATACATTGAACCCCGGTGTAATTGCGCTGTGGTTTGCGGCAGCCACCAAATCATTGTCGAACAGCTTTGACGAACGCGTCGTTATCTTTTCCATTTGTTTGTTGCTGAATATGTCGGCCGACATCCTGAAAATAAACCTGGCAGGCAGGCTTCGCAAAAAATTAACCGACAGGAACATTACCATCATCAACAAGATATCAGGATTATTGTTTCTTGCATTTGGTGTAGCCTTATTGATCGGTGTTTTGTATACGACCGTAAAACATACATAAAGTAATATGATGCGATTCATCTTATGTTTAGTATGCATGTGTGTCAGCCTTACTCCAAAGGCTCAATCAGCCGACTTTATCATCCTGAAGAAAAAGAATAAAACCATCCATACTTATTATGCGGGCACGCAGATTGAAATGGTAACCGTAAACGGTGTGTATAAAAATGCCCTCATCAATCGCATTCATAACGATACCCTGTACCTGCAGGAATTCCTTGTGCGGCAGGTTATAACACAATTTGGTTTTTATGTTACCGATACAGCGGGAAGCTACCGGTATGCATATCATTACAAAGACATTAAAAGCATTGGCAAAGAACAAAAAGGATTTAATGTAAGCGGAAGTGGCGGTGCTTTGTTTGGCGGCGGTGTGTTACTCACCCTGGCCAGTGGCGTGGTGTACCTGGCAGACCGGGATAAATTCAGCCCGGCTTTAATGGGTGGCGCTGCAGGCCTGGCTTTGGTTGGTTACCTGATGAGCAAATCTGGCAGCAAGGGCATGGTGATCGGGAAAAGAAATTACCACCTCGACTATGTAAAAATGACCCCTTAATAAATTTTCCCGGTAAACTATGGCAAAAGATAAATCGCAAAAAAGATCCTGGTGGCGCATCACAAAAAAAATTCTGTTATGGATGTTCATCGGGCAGTTTGTGTATATCCTGCTTTGCAAATGGATCAACCCGCCCATTACCATTACCCAGGCCGTGAACTTTGTGCAAGGCTATGGATTAAAAAGAGATTATGTTTCTTCAGATGACCTGGGGCCAAATATCAAACTCGCCGTAATGGCATCGGAAGATCAGTTATTTCCCGATCATGATGGATTCGATATCAAGGCCATTAAGAAAGCAATCAAATACAATGAGAAGCACCCTGCAAAAGCCCGTGGTGCCAGTACCATAAGCCAGCAAACAGCCAAGAATGTTTTCCTTTGGCAACATGGTGGATTTTTCAGGAAAGGGCTGGAAGTATACTTCACATTCATGATAGAAAAAATATGGAGCAAGGAAAGAATTTTACAAACCTACCTGAATGTAGCAGAGATGGGACCAGGCATATTTGGTGCACAAGCTGCAGCCAGCGCTTATTTCAATAAAGACGCAAAAAATCTCACGCGACAGGAAGCTGCCATGATCGCTGCCTGCCTTCCCAACCCAAAAAAATTTACGGTGAAACCTATGTCACGCTATGTTACGATGCGATCGGCAAGAATTCTGAACCAAATGAATAACCTCGCCGGGGATCCTGAGGTTGCTAAATTACTAAAATAGTTTTCTGATCGATTTAACGGCATTGGCTAAACGCTGTTCATCTGTACCCTGGATGATGGTCCAAGGAACAGGCTGGTTGATCATTGCATCACGGTAATATTCAAACAGCACTTTTCTTTTTTCAATATCAGGGTATTCCCTTAATGCATCCTGTTGCCAGGGAAGATCCACATCACATAACAGGTAAAGGTCATAATGCCTCTTTGCAACCTGGGTGAGTATTCGGTTATCGCATTTATTGAAAACAAATTCGCTCCAGACTTTCATTACATACATGTCTGTATCAATAAATAGGTATTGATCATTTCGTGCAACGGCTTCAGATGTCATTTGATCTTCTATGCTCAATTGTTTTGTTGCAATGATAATAAGATCATCATAAGTATAATCAGTTCCGTTTTCTTCCAGGTAAGCCCGTGCATACTCCGGCACCCAACTACATTGGTAATGTGCCGCCAATTGTTTGCAGAGTGTACTTTTCCCGGTAGATTCCGGACCGATCGCCACAATCTTTTTGAGCATGTTTATTTTTGTTTCCAGGCTGGCCTGGCTTTAAGTACTTTTTTATATACGACACAGCTTTCATCATGCGCACCGGGCAGGTAACCACAACTCATCAGAAATTCATTCACGATCTCACCTCCGGTAAACCGGAATGTTTTTTTAAACAGCTTCACCCATTCGGCCTTGCTAAGCGGATGATGTGTATCTAGCCATTTTTTAAAAGAACCATATTCCTTTTGTATGGCAAGAATTGTTTTTGCATTTTCAATGGCTGCATTAATTTTCAACCGGTTCCTGATCACTCCCGCATCATTCATTAACCTGGTGAAATCTTTCTCTTTATAAGAAGCCACTTTTTTAATATTGAAATCATGATAAGCCTTTCGGAAACTTTCCTGTTTTTTCAGGATGGTAGTCCAGCTAAGGCCGGCCTGGTTTATCTCCAGTATCAACCGGCAAAACAGTTCATCATCCTGTTCAATGGGAAAACCATAATGCTGATCGTGGTAAATTTTGTGTACCATCAGATCGGCTTCTTTCATACCATAAAGGGCCCTGCAATAACTCATGTTTTATTAATTATGTTTTTAATGAATACAATTTTGCTCTTTTCCTCCATTCAATCAACCCGGCAACAGCCAGCACCAGCAATACCACATAATACACGCTGGTGAATACATACTGTTTTACAAAATACAAAGGAATGGAAGCAATATTAGTAGCGATCCACCATATCCAGCTTTCCACTTTTTTCCGGGTCATCAGCCACATACCTGTAAATGCAGTTGCACTCGCAAAGGCATCGGCCCAGGGAATGGCTCCCGGTGCAAAATTCTTTTTAAGTTCGGTTAATGCAAGAAATATGGCTACGTAAAATGCAGCGAAGAAAAGCAGTTGCTGAATCCACTCTTTTTGAGAAGAGGAAGTTACTTTTAATATTACATGATGTTGCTGGTCTTTACGGGTCCACAATATCCATCCGTACAAACTCATCGCGGTATAATAAAAATTTACGGTTGCTTCTCCCAACAATCCGCCTTTATAACTTAAGTATATATAAAATATGGTATTGATAAGCCCTGTGGGATACACCAGCACATTCTCCTTACGGCTAAACCATACACTGATGATGCCCGAGCATACTGCGATATACTCGAGCCAGCCGGTTTGCTTCATGCCCTGTATAAATTCTTCAAAAATTTGCGTAGCATTCATCCCTGACAGTATCCAATTTAGAACAAGATACTTTAAATGTATGAGGTGGAATGTATGATTTCTCTGCTAACAATATTATTTATTGAAAGCAGAGAAATCACAATTGGTTTCATTATTTTTTTAACTGGTAAGATACCCCAACTAAAATTCCCGGCAGATGAATTCGTTTATTCAAAGAAAGAAGATTTGTTGTATAAGGCGAAATATTATAATTAAAAGAAGTTGCTGCTAACCATTGGTATTTTTTATACAATAAACCTGAAAAATGTAAACCAGCAGAAATTCCCATACCAATATTGCTTTTTGCTTCCGTAGATATCGTCCTGGAAATATAGGCGGTTTCAAACTTTCCCGGAAGATCATTATGATACTTCCTGATCAAATCAATATTTATTCCCCCTGTAATTGATAGATTCCATTTTTTTCTGTTTAAAATCCGGTATCGAATAAAAAGAGGAATGCTAAAATTGCTGAACACATTGCGTCCGTTTAATGTTACACTGTCTTTTGTAACCACACTCACGGTATCCTCCTTTAAGAAAGAACCTGTAGGACCTGTAACAAGTCGTTGCACCAAGGTATAATTGGTTTTGCTCTCTATCCCCTTCATGTGAATTTTTTCCGTAAATCGCAGGTATGCTATGCCCGCCCCTGCCTCTGTTCTTTTATTGATTGACTTTACCAGGTGAATATTGAAGCCCATTCCCTGTTCGATTGTGGATTGAATACGATCAGCCTTAAAATCTGCAAGAACATTTGCTGTATTCATGGTGCGTGTTATATAAAGCGGTTGCGTATAATTCTGCAGTGGTGAAACAATTGCAATCGCAGCTTCTATTTTTAACCCGCTTTTTTTATTGTTCACTTTTTCTTTTTTGGCAAATTGTGCATCTATGTTTTTAAGTGTACTGTCTTTTAACGGCTCTATGATTTTTTTAATCGTTGCTGAATCAGTAGCTCCCGGAATGGAAGAATTAATATCCGGTGCAACTACGGTTTCATGCAGGTTTTGTTTTACCAGCAATGAATCGTCAGGGATATGAACGGGATTTAATTGCGTTTTTCCATTTACGTTACGAAGGGTGCTGACATTATTGTCATTTGCATTTTTATCAGCCTCCATTTCTCCAGCCAATATGTTGACTTTATAAGCGCCTTTGCTGTTCTTGATTTTTCGGGAAGCTATAAATGATTTCGCTTCCCCCGTTGTTGTAGTTGCATCAACCGTTTTGTTGAATGTATGTTTAGTTTTCCTTGAAGAAGCATTGTTATCTGCATTACTGTATTTACTCTTGAGCGATGCGGACTTATCAATAATTACTGAACTTTCTTTAGATTTAAGCAAACCATTCCCTGTTAGATTTTTTGCCGGCGCAGATAAATTTATTTCAGCGGGAATTGTATTTTCTGAAGTTTGAAATTCTTCTTTTTTGATTTCACTTAAAGAGGCTGTTGATTGAATAGCATTGGTGCTTTTTTTATTGACCGGTTTATCTGTGTTTACGCCCGCAGTTTTTTCTGCATTCTCTTTTTCAGTCGCTAAATCAGCATTATGCGAGTCCCTGATCTTAATATTTATAAATAACCCGAGTCCACCCATACAAAGCATCAAAAAAAGAAACAAGAAAAAAGGCTTTCTTCTTTTTTTTCTTTCACCTGTAATATTTTCCCAGGCATCTGACGGAACATCAGCTTCCCGCTGCTGTGCCTTTTGTTTTATGATATCATCAAATTCATGATTGTTCATACAATAACTGTATTAAACTGTTTTAAAATAAACGACTGCAACATCCTGCGTGCCTTCACCAGTTGTGTTCTGGAAGTAGATGCCTGGATGCCCAATAAACTGCCAATCTCTTCATGGCTATATCCTTCGATAATATTCAGGTTAAACACCAGTCTGTATCCTTCCGGCAACAACCTGATCATCCTGTGTATCTCATCTTCTGATAATTTGGAAACCACAGAAGGGTCGATCGTATTTATGTCGGAGTCTGTTACATTAATTTCACTGAAAATAATTTTTCTTTTAGCAGCGTACCTGGTAGCTACACTTACAAAAACCCTTCTCATCCAACCTTCAAAACTTCCTTCAAATTTAAATTGAGCTATGTAATCAAATACCCTGATAAATCCTTCCTGCATGATATCCTTTGCTTCCTGCTGGTCTTTGGCATAACGTTGACAGAGCGACATCATTTTGCCAGCGAACTTTTCAAATAAAAGCCGCTGGCAAACATGATTTTTTTTGATACAACCTTTAATGATATCTGTTTCGGTCATTTAAATGGTCTTATGAATAATAGATTGTGACTAGCTGGAGAATAATGTTTTAATGTTGACCATTTATATTCTTCTGACCCTAAACGTACATCGAACAAGATGGTCTGTATGATCATTCTGATCCTGTACATGCCCCTCGAAAGAACCTGCGATAAAGCCCCCTCTAACCCCAAATTCAGTAATGGTAACCGTTAGTGGCGTATATGGTGCGTAGGCATTGGCCCTTCCAGAAGGAAAGCCGCGTGAATCAATTAAATCGGTAGTATGCCCGGTACCGAGTGAAGTGCCTCCATTGAAAGCAAATGACATATTAGGTACCGGGTTTCCATCTCTGTCTATCGTGATGATATTTGTTTCGCTCAGCCCGTCATAAGTTGCAATCATTTTTTGGGTATCTCTAGGTTGAATTAAATGAATGGTGGGACCATTATCAATTGAATAATCTACAAACCCAACCGTGCTTACGCCGCAGGCCTGGATGGTGCCCAGGTTATTCGCACCGGGAACAAGGTTAAAACTTTGAGTCAGTCCTTGCTGGCTTCCTCCCCAATTCACCGCCAGGTAGCTTGAAGTCATATTGCTGCAACTCGTTGTTGAAAAAACAATATTTCCATTTACAACAGGCATATGCCAGGTAACATTTGCAATCCATAAAAGTACCCAACCATCTGTTATGGGCACGTTATTGCAATCAACGACTCTACCTGTCACGGTAACCAGGTCTCCCAGGTTTGCAGAAATAGTTCCCATGTCTACATCGCTGTTGGTTGTTGTAAAATTTTGAGAGTAAACCAATGATGTACCTCCGCAAAGTGTGTAAACCTGTAATACCAACTCCGTATTGGCCAGTACAGCACCACTTACAGTTCCCTGGTTATTGGTAAATGCAGATGTTCCAATATTAGGATCATCAGCCCGGCGTATACAAATAAATATATTTCCTATGGCCTGCATGGCACTATTTACAATCTGCGCAGTAAAGTTTACAACAGGTGTACCCGTTGCTCCATCCCAGAATGAGAAATGCTTCACATTGCCGGTATAGCTGTTACCATTTTTGGTAGTAGTCCCTTCCTGTTTCCACAATCCTTTTGTTACATCAAACGACCACAAAGGAATATTTGCAGGTGCATCTGCAACCAAAGTTGAAGGAATAGGTGTTGTAATGGTTGCTTCTTTGCCTGTTGCAATTTGTAATAATTCACCGGCATCCCCGGTAAGTTCAACCGCAAGCATTCCATAAGATTTCAAAATTCTGAGTTGAGCAGCACTATCTGTACCCCGCAGATCGCCGGGCATCATTTTACTAAATTGGTTTATATCTGCCTGGTTATATAGATGCGCTGCAACATGGATGTTTCCCGAATAAGCTGCATTCGTTGCTGCAATAACAACAGCATTTGAAGGCAATACCACTGAAGCTCCATCAGGCGTATTTACGGTACCCCCGGAAGCCGCGTTGATCGTGCCAATCTCAGTTTTAGGAACCAGCTGTACTTTTACAAATGTTTCCTGGTTTGCAATGCCAACAAAAGTGCGGTATCCGTCGAAATACCCCGGATTGCTGACCTTGATAAATCCTGCCGTTTTTGAAAGTGTTACATCATTTATTACAAAATGACCTTGCTGGTCTGTAGTGGTTGATTTGCTTCCTGCAATTACGATGGCATTGGCTACTGGCGCTCCATTTTCATTGCTTATATAACCAGTTACATTTTGTTTGATTTCTACTGAAAGATCAGGCGTTTCTGGAGTAATTGGAACAGACTGCTGTTCGTTAAAACTCTTTTTACAGGCATTTAGCAGGCAAATGCATAAAACTGCGGGTATTATATAACGTAAGATCTTTCTCATAATAATTTGTTTTATACCTATAAGATACAAATGCACCAGCCGTCGCGGTATGAGCACATAAATTAATTTATTTAAAGCAAGATCGGCGTAAAAGAATAATTATATTCAGGGAATGAAAAAATGGAGCCTGGCTATCATGGCCATCTTTTATATATCTGCCGGTGCAAATCATTTTAGAAATCCCGGGACATATTATACCATCATACCTCCCTACTTTTCAAATCCGCAGTTATTAAACACCGTTAGTGGGATTGCTGAAATATTATTGGGCATTTTATTGGTTATACCTTCAACAAGAAAATTCGCCGCTTATGCCATCATCGCCATGTTGATCGCATTTATTCCAGCACATATCTATATGATCGAAGCCGGGTTTTGTATAAAAACATTTTGCTTACCTGTTTGGGCTTTATGGGCACGATTACTTATTCTTCAGCCATTGCTGATTTTTTGGGCCTGGCATAACCGCAAATAAAAAGAGCATCCGTAAAGATGCTCCTGATTATATTATATCAATCGAATTATTCTGCTTCAGCCACCACTTCCTTCACTTCGGGTATCATGCGCTTCATCATGCCTTCGATGCCGGCTTTTAAGGTGATCATAGATGAAGGACATCCACTGCAACTGCCCTGCAGCATCAGGTTAACACGACCATCTTCATAACTTTTGAACTGAATAGCGCCACCATCCATTTCAACGGCAGGCTTTACATAATTTTCCAGTAATTCTTTAATACGTTTTACTACATCGTCATCATCTGCTGTTACGGTATTGCTGCTCTCAGGTTTCATGGAAGAAACTTCTTCTTCATTTACCACTGGTTTGCCTTCTTCCAGGTATTCTTTTAAAAATTGTTTGATGGATGGAATGATATCCTGCCAGTCTTCCGTTTCTCCTGTTTTGGTCAGTGTTACAAAATTACTGGCAATGAAAACAGATTTAACAAAAGGAAATGTGAACAATTCCTGCGCCAGGAGCGATGGTTTTGCACTGGCCTCATCAGGAAAATCGATACTTTTCCCCGGGTACAGGAGTTTGTTGGCTACAAACTTCATGGTTTCGGGGTTGGGTGTCATTTCCGTATAAATGCTGATGACGGGATTGCCTGTCTTGATCATATGCTCACTTTTTAATTGGTACAAATTTAGCTCATATTGGGGAAAATGAATTTTCCATTCTGTTATAAACGCTGAATCGGCCGGTAAATTTTCTTATTTCGAAAATATAACCCCACCCGAACGATCTGGCCGAATTATGATAAATGTGCTAATTTTATATAAACCAATTGACCATGCGGCAACAAAGCTTTTTTATACTGGCCTTATTCATCCTGTCTGCGTTTCAAACAGAAGCCCAGCGGGTGAAACGCAAAGGTGTGCAACCTGTACAAACTGGCTCTAAAGGAAATAAAGCCCTAAGCCCATATACACTCGATCAATTACAGGGTAAATGGCAGGAAATAAGCCGGTATGCCTCCAATTCTGTAAAAGCTGTTGACTTCCCGGATTCATTGTTGCTAAAGTTTGAAAACAACAAAGTAGAGTTGAAGGATGTCATCAGCATGAACATGAGCCTGAAAGGTTTTGCACAAATTGAAGGAGATATTTTAACCGTTGCCGGTGACACGTATACCATTCTTTCGCTGGATAAAAACATGCTGGTGCTGGATGATGGTGAGTTCACCAAAAAGTTACAGCATAAGGAACAGTTTTATTATGAAACACTCGGTAAGATCTCGGTAACCAGTGATTCAATGAATACGCCTATTACCATTGACCCAAAAAATGTAGAAGGTAAATGGATGGTATATCGCCGGCAGGCATTGGCCGGTTCGGTGATGGAAGATGCCGTGGTGATAAAATCGCTGGATATTTTTCCAGGCAATACGATCGGCTCCGCAAATGGCCAGGTAGTTTTTTATAAAACTGATATCACAGAATCGTTATCGTGCAAGATCATTTTCGGAAAAGAAAGTATCCAGGTACTAACGGATAAGTATACATGGGATTTTATTACTTACAAAGCAGATGGAAATGAATTTGTGTTTGGTGAGGCCGGCCGCTTGCTCTATTATGCAAAACATTTACCTGCTACCGCACCTCCTTCTCCATTGCCGTAAATGATTTCATACTTTGTTTAAGATGATGTACCAGGTGTTATGATGCGCAGCTTGGCATAATTGAGCATGATCTTTTTTTCGCCATTGTTCTCAAATAAAATGGTGGCAATTGGATTGTGTGCTGCGCCTTCCATTTTAACCACTTCTCCAAAACCAAATTTCTGGTGTTCTACGCGGTGTCCTTCCTGCAACTCACGGATATCACTGGCTTCAAAGTTTTCGGATGGTACATGTTCTTTAACTTGCGGACGGGCAGGTGCACTGGCATAAAAAGGTTTTTTCGTTTCTCTTTTTTCAACAGGTGCACTGGCAAATCCACGGTTCATACGTTCAAATGCCGATCCTTGCGACCAACCGCTATTCGCATTGTTCTTTGCCGAATTGCCCGCGTAGCTTCTATCGATCCTCTCTTCCGGGATCTCCTCAATAAAACGGCTCGGATCATTTTGCTGCAACTGTCCAAAACGGTAACGGGCATTTGAATAACTCAGGTATAGATTTGTTTTTGCTCTTGTGATGGCTACGTAAAAAAGTCTGCGTTCTTCTTCCAGTTCTTCCCTGGTATTGATGCTCATGGCATTGGGGAAAAGGGTTTCTTCCAATCCGCCAACAAATACTACCGGGAACTCCAATCCTTTCGCAGCATGGATGGTCATCAGTTTCACCACATCCTGGTTTTCTTTGCTATCATCGGCATCGGTGAGCAACACGATCTGCTGAAGATAAGCGCCAAGACCTTTGTCGCCTACTTCGCCATCTTCTTCATTCATGGGAGTTTCAGTAAACTCCTTGATGGCATTCAGCAATTCCTGTACGTTTTCATAGCGTGCAAGCCCTTCCGTTGTTTTATCATTGAAGAGTTCTTTTACGATGCCCGTACTTTTTCCAACGATCACCGCCAGGTCGTATGCGTTCTTTTTCTGCAGTTCGCTCTGAAACATTTTAATGGTGGTTACAAAACCATCGAGGCTTTCAAGTGTGCCACTGCGGAAACCGTACATGGCTGCATTCGAGATAATATCCCAAAGCGTCAGATTATGCTGGTTGGCAAATAATACCGCTTTTTCAATGGTTGTTTTTCCAATGCCGCGTGCAGGGTAATTGATCACTCTTTTCAGTGCTTCTTCATCGCGTGGATTGACCACGAGGCGCAGGTAAGCAATAAAATCCTTGATCTCCTTACGTTGGTAAAAACTCATGCCGCCATAAATGCGATAGGCGATGCCCATTCTGCGCAGGGCTTCTTCAAAACTGCGGCTCTGTGCATTGGTGCGATAAAGAATCGCAAAATCCTTATTGAAAAAATGATTGCGGAGTTTCTGTTCCTGGATGCTGTCTGCTACCATCTTTCCCTCATCATTATCCGTCATGGTACGGATGAGTTTTATTTTCTCGCCTTCATCATTATCGGTAAATAATTTCTTTTCGATCTGGCCCTTGTTTTTCCCGATCACCTCGTTGGCTACATGCAGGATATTCTTTGTGCTGCGATAATTCTGTTCCAGTTTCACCACGGCTACATCATCATAATCTTTCTGAAACTGCAATATATTTTCAATGGTTGCCCCCCGGAAACTATAAATACTTTGTGCATCATCGCCCACCACGCAAACATTTTCGTGCATCGCACCGAGTAATTTGATGATCTCGTACTGGGCAGGATTGGTATCCTGGTACTCATCGATCATGATGTATTTGAACTTGCGTTGAAATTTACTCAGGGAATCGGGAAAATTTTTGAGCAGGATATACATCTTGAACAGCAGGTCATCGAAATCCATGGCGCCGTTCTTAAAACATCTTTTCGTATAGGCGTCATAGATAGCGCCCAGTTGCGAGCGGTTGGCACGGTTATCTTCCTGTTGCAAGGCCCAGTCGTTTGCATATTCTGCAGGCCCGATGAGATTATTCTTGGCAGCAGAGATCCGGTTATAAACTACATTTGGTTTATACAATTTATCATCCAGGTCCATTTCATTGATAACCGCTTTCACTACGCTTTTGGCATCGTCGGTATCATAAATGGTAAAGTTGGAAGGATAACCCAGCTTGGGTGCTTCCGCTCTCAGGATCCGGGCAAACACACTATGAAATGTTCCGATGTAAAGGTTCCTGGCTTCAGAGCCGCCCAGGATCTTTCCAATACGTTCTTTCATTTCAGCAGCTGCCTTATTGGTAAAGGTGAGGGCAAGAATATTAAATGCATCTACCCCATTCGCCATCAGGTGGGCAATACGGGTAGTGATCACTTTTGTTTTTCCGCTTCCGGCCCCTGCAATGATCATTATCGGGCCATCCCTATGCAATACCGCCTGCCGCTGCGGCTCATTCAACTCATCTAAATATCTTGCCATGGCCACAAAGGTACGGATAGCATTACGGAGGTAAAAAACTGTGTGCAAATATTTATTTATGCAGATCTCCATACGGCTATAGCCTGAAAACCAATTACAAATTGAAAACCGCCGCTTAAAAAACGGAATGGTAACGACAGCTAATTACCTTGTTTCTTGCAGGGGTGAAAAAAACGATCTTACTTTTTTTATTAATAACACTTACAAAATACATGGAAGCTCAATTACAAACAGACTCCATCACCGGAGCTTATTACCTGAAAGGCGTTATGGAAACGGCTTCAGGTTTCAAACTAAATGCTGATTCTACTTTTGAATTTTTCTTTTCATATGGGGCTCTCGACCGGGAAGGATCGGGTACCTGGGAACAAAAAGATAACAGGATCATCTTTAATAGTCCTGTTGTGAAAGGCCAGCCATTTGCATTGATGGCTAAAAAAACACTCAATAGCCCATTTACGACCATAAAGATCAATGATCCCAATGTCATCCTTGCGCATAGCGTATTTTGCAGGTTATCATCCGGGCAAAAAACCCTGGAAGAAATGAGCAACCAGAAAGGAGAGATCATTTTTGATCGTACAACCGTTGATAGCATCCTGCTGGTTTCTGAATTTTGTCCGGAAAAAGCTGCTGTGTTTGCATTTTCCAATAAAGAAGAAAATTATTTCGAATTCAGGTTTGAATCCTGGTGGACAGAAGTTTTTTTCGACCACCTGGCCATGAAACTGGAAAATAATGAATTAATTGGTCAGCATCCCCTGCTGAAAGAAGGTGAATATCATTTTACAAAACACTAGGCATTAATAAAAAACATAATGCTTTACCATTCACATTTCTAAATGGGTGCTTTCTCGAATTTTTGCTAATTTCGGGCACCAATAAGGATATGATGAAGAAAAAAAGGTTTATTTATTATCTGCTGGCGGTTGCATCGATCGGGTTTTATGCATGTAATAAGGACAATGCCAACTTTACCCCGGTGGGCGGAGAATTACCTACTCACTACATCACGATCCAGGATAGCGGATTTGATCCTGCCACGCTGACCATTGCCAATGGCGGATCGGTCACTTTTTTAAACAGTACCACCGTAGATCATACCCTGCTCTCTGATGACAGTGTGGTGATCAGGTCGGCAGCGATTGTTCCAGGTTCATTCTTTTTTGTTAAACCTGATACCAGCCTGGGTTTGCTGCCTGTTGAGATAAATTATCATTGTGTGCAACATCCATCTGCAAGAGGAACGATCATTCTCACGCCATAGCCATGCAACACGTTGAGTTTTTTGATACCGACCATTTTGAGAAAAACTACCACCGTGTTAATCCTCCCGCAGCACTGGCTCATTTCATAGACTTTTTCTGGGAAACAAAATTTGAACAACTCTGGGAGAAATATCCAAACGGATTTTCCGATGCCCTTTTCCCAAACATCGGGTACACATACCTGATCAACCTGGGAACTTCTTTTACCATGCAGGTTGGAGAAATAAGCACGCTGATGAAATCGGATGGTTTCCTGCCCAGGCATTTGCCTATTGAATGCCATCACCAGGCAGGCAATATTTTATTCGGGATCAAATTCAGGATCTCGCCGGTGATCTTTGAGAAAAAAATAAACTTTGCCGAATACAGGTCTGGCATTTACCCGCTCAGTTACCTGCTTGATAAAAAGATCATTGACCGGGTGAAAGCCGCCACAGGATTTGAAAAAAGAGTAGATATTCTGAGTACTCATTTTATGATGCTCCTCGAAAAATCAGCCGTCGAAAACAAAGCAGTACATATTGTATCAGAAATCCTATACGATTGCAGCAACAACAACCAATTCAACATTTCCATTGAGAAGCTGGCCGATCAATATAAAATTACGTCGCGTACCCTTCAACGTTATTTTGAACGGGCTACCAGCCTGAGCAGTAAAAAAACTTTGCAAATATTACGGATCCGGAAAGCTGTTGCTGAACTTGCCAAAGATCCCGCTGACTTTCATTATAAAAATTATGGCTATTACGATTATAGTCATTTTTATAAGCACCTGAAGAAATTCCTGTTAAAAAGCACCCTCAATCACCTGAAGCCGCACCTGGCACTGCTGAGTAAACTGCATCCGGAAAATGACTGAACTTATTTTTGCTGCGGATCTTCCCTGATCAATGTAGCTTACAATAATAAACCGAGCGCCTCCTTAAGCCCAGGTATTGGGAAGTATAGCTAAGAAGTTGGCGCTGCATTTTATCACCAGTATGTTTTAATGTTTACGTAACCAGTTGATGGTTTCCACTGCGATCTGCAGGTTAAAATTTCCCTTTATATATTGTTGCGTTCTAAAATTGTCGCGTGCAGCTTCCCAGGTGGCGCTCTTCATCATGAAATGGTCTAGTTCAGGAATATATTTTACAATGGCATTCCCGGGATGTACCGCATTTACAGATTGTTGCATCAACAGCGGTTCTGCTTTGCTGCATTGTTCGTAATCTGTTTCTCCATGAATGATCAGAACCGGGCATGAAAGGCTTTGCCAGGAAGCTGCGAGATTCAATGAATCGAGCTGTTGCCAATATCGCCAATGCCGGCCCCACATGTCGTTACTGCCGGCTTTATAAGTTAGTTCAGATGCAACAAGTGCTGCATATTCGGGTATCGCATGTAACTGTGCCGGCGATTTTTTCAACACGAAGAACTCGTAATATATCTTCTGTATCTGGCGAATGAAGGTTTCGGTTTGAAGGTACGTTTGATTCTCAAGTAGCGGCTTTTGAAAGCGGTGCATTTCCAACAGGAACTCGCTCCAGGGCCGGAAAGTTGCTCCAAAGACCATGACGCCTTTTGGTTGGTGTAACCTGGCCACTTCAGGTGCAATCACACCGCCCATCGAGTGCCCCCACACGTAGAGGTTAGTTTTATCCACGAATGGAAGATTTTCCATATACCGATAGCCCGCATCAAAGCTCTGGATATCGGTAACCAGGTCTACTTCACCGCAGGGCTCACATTGATAACTATCGCCGAGGCCCGATTTCTCAATGGTTACAACGGCGTAGCCTGCTTTAACCCAGGCGGATAATAATTTGCCATTATAGCTGCTCATATAATTCTCGATACTGCCACAACCATACCCAGGTATCAACAAGATTGCCGGCAGGTTGGCTTTGCCTTTGGGCTTACGTGTAATGGTACGCAGGAAGCCATTTCTGAATGGAACCCAGTCATACAGCACATCGGCATAATCCAGTTGTTCATATGGCCGCATAACGGCTTTGCCTGTCAACTTCATCTCACGGCCCTTACGCAGCACCGTTATATTCACCGCTGTTCCTGTTCGCAGGGAAGAAACTATTTTTTGATAGGATTCAAGTGTTGGAGTTGTAGTACTATTCAGGCTAATCAAGATGTCGCCTTTCTGTACTTTCATCAGGTCAAAAGTTCCCCCGGGAACAATGCTGTCAGTCTGCAAGCCACGATCTGTGACTTTACCCATCCACCCCATGATCGCTTTCCTCGGCGGCTCCTGTGCGCAGGCATTACTTGTAATGAATAAGCCAATAATCAATAGTTTTCTCATACGCGTTGATTTAACGATCGTTAATTAAAGAGACATGGCGACTGCGTTCAAATTATTGTGCCCGCTGCCTTTCTTCTTCGGAGCCGGTTGTTCTTCGCCTGGCCGACTGCACTTTATTGTTTCCAAATCGATAGGTGATGCTTAGGTTGGCAACCCTCGTTTCCCGGTAAGCATGCCACTTCTCAATATAATTGTCATAGGTAATAACGGCCTTGGGTAAATTGGTCCAGAAGATATCGGTCATGTTGAAACGAAGTGTTCCCTTTCTCTGCAGGATTGTTTTCTGTACACCAACACCGATTCCCCATTGCGGATCCAGGACCATGAAGCCATACTGCCCACCAGAATTGAAATTTGCATTGAACTCGGCCGACCATCCTTTTCTAAAGCTGAAGCTGTTGTTGGTGCGGATGTCAGCAACCGGCTTGCCATTTTGCAGGTTGGTACCCCCCAGGCTACCGTTGAACTGCTGGTAGTAAAAATTGGCATTGTTGATCATATTCCACCACTTACTGATACGGATAGGTGCAGAAACAGTAAGACCTACATTATCAGATGAACGCAGGTTTACAGGTATCTGTACGGTAACATTATCATCGGAAGGAATATTTGGAAAAACATCCTTGAACCTGGCGATGGCCACATTCTGGTCATCTTTTGTATGGCTGTATCCTAATGTAAAGCTGAGGCTTTTCAATGTATAACTCAATTCATAGGACCAGGTGAGTTGTGGCAAGAGTCCCGGCCGGCCTGTAGCATAGGTGGTTACATCTATTAAAAACAGGAATGGATTTAGTTGCGAATACCCAGGCCTGTCGATGCGCCTGCTTACAGATAAACCTATTGTCTGATCTTCTTTTATTTTATAATTGAAAAAAGCACTGGGAAATAACTGAAAATACGAGGAATCAAAGGTCACTTTGCCAATCTGTTGCTCTGTGCTTATACCGGTATATTCGCCCCTTAGTCCCACCTGCAGGTCAAACTTTTTAAATGTTGCTGATGCATTTAAATAACCGGCATGGTTGGTTTCCCGGTAAATGAAATGATTCGTTTTATTGGCATCATTCACAGGAACAGCATTACTTACATCAGCAAATAAAGCATCATTGTCGGATGACACATAACTCGTTTTAGCGCCGGTTTCAATTTTTATTGATTTCAGAAAGTGTGTAAAATAGTCAAGCTTGGCGGTTTTAAATTCCAGCCTTCCACGTTGGTTACCATCCAGTGCATAATCTGGTTGCAAAGCCGTTCCATCGAGTTTAAAATAGCGGGTAGCGTTGTGGGTTAGTGAATGTGACCGGTATAATCCATGATCAAGATCGACCGAGATTTCCTTGCCACTGCTGTCGAAGCTGTGTTTGAAATTGATGTTGGATACGATATTATTGGCCCGGTCGTTATTTGTTGCCAACGACGCAAATGTGCTGACTGCTTCCTTTAATGGGTTGATAACGGTTGACCTGTTATCATTGTTACGGGTGTAATGATTGGCATTGCCATTAATTACGAACCCGATGATCGTTTTTGGGGAAGGGAAGAAATCCATGCCAAGCCTGGCCGTATGCGACCCCAGTGGCGATTTAGAGTAATTATCTTTCAGGTCGCCACCGCTGTACACGCCATTCTCATAAAAATTACGGTCGAGCAACAGGTGATTCAGTCCGATCCGGTAGGCATAATTGTAATTCCCAAATAAATTGAACTTCTTCTTACGGTAATTAAATGTTGTTCCTGCATTGGTCTTCGCATAAACGCCCTGGCCATATCCTGCATTAAAGGTACCGTTGATGCCTAAACGCTGATCTTTTTTCATACGAATATCAATGATCCCGGAATTGCCCGCTGCATCATACCTGGCCGAAGGATTGGTAATGATCTCGATGCGATCGATAGCCGAACTCGGTAATCCACGCAGGTAATTGGCGAGGTCGGAACCTGTCATGGCTGTAGGTTTTCCATCCACCATGATCACAACACCCTGTTTACCACGAAGGCTGATCGCATCGTTCTGATCAATGTTCACGCCGGGGGAACGTTCCAGCACTTCCATTGCTGAACTGCCCGCATTGATGATACTATTTTCAACATTTACAACAATGCGATCAGTAAGCTTTTGAATAAAGGGTTTGCGGGCCACTACGGTAACTTCTTTTAATTGTGAAGTACGTGACAGGCTCATCAGTAAATCAGGCAAGGTGATTTCGGCCTGTTTTTCTGAAACATTGACAGGGGCCGTTAAACGATCCTGCAGGTTGGCTGCCGAAATCCGAAGCAGGTAGGTTCCTGCAGTCAAATGATCAAGAATGACCATACCTTCCTGGTCAGACAATGCTGTTTTCAATAAACTGCTATCCGAAGATCTTAACAAGGCTGTACTTGCATTTTCTACCGGCCGTTTGTTTTCATCCAAAATCTTCACTGAGATCTTTCCTTCCCGAAACGACTGAGCCATTGAAAGAACCGGGAAACAAAGGCAACAAACAGCCATCCAAATATTTCGCATAAAAATTGTTTGATTCAAATCTCTATAAATATCACCCTGGAAAGAATGGATTCTATACGGCCTGTTTCAAGACCTATGTGAACGGCATTCAGCCCGATATGTACTGTCGGATTTTTACAACAAGTAAAAAATAAGCCGCTATGCTGTAAAAAAAGATCATTTTTGCGGGTACAACATGCCAACAAATCGAAAAGCAGCCATTGGTTTTATTTTCATCACCTTGATGATCGATGTTACCGGCCTTGGCCTGATCATTCCTGTTCTTCCTAAATTGATACAGGAACTGATCCATGGTGATATCAGCGATGCATCGAGATATGGGGGGTTTCTAACGTTTACTTATGCCATCATGCAATTTCTTTTTGCGCCGGTATTGGGTGGCTTAAGTGACCAGTTTGGCAGGAGACCCGTTTTGCTTTTTTCCTTATTTGGTTTTGCATTGGATTACCTGTTCCTTTCTTTTGCTCCTACCATGGCCTGGTTATTCGTTGGCAGGGCCATTGCCGGCATCACGGGTGCAAGTTTTACAACGGCTACAGCTTACATCGCTGATATTAGTACCCCGGAAAACAGGGCGCAGAATTTTGGCATGGTGGGTGCGGCATTTGGACTTGGCTTTATCATTGGACCCGTGATAGGGGGATTGCTGGGAAGTTTTGGGCCCAGGGTTCCTTTTATGGTTGCTGCGGCGCTGAGTTTTCTGAACTGGCTGTATGGCTATTTTATTTTGCCCGAATCATTGTCGTTAAAAAACAGGCGACCCTTTAATTGGAAAAGAGCTAACCCGTTGGGATCTTTGAAACAATTGGGCAAGTATCCTGGTCTGGGCGGATTGATCAGCGCATTTTTTCTCATATATGTTGCCAGCCACGCCGTGCAAAGCAACTGGAGTTTTTTTACGATCGAAAAATTCAGGTGGGATGAGAAGACGATCGGCATTTCCCTTGGGGTGGTTGGTTTGTTGGTAGCCATTGTACAAGGTGGACTGATTCGATTCATCAACCCAAAATTAGGCAATGAAAAAAGCGTTTACATGGGACTGTTATTATATGCATTGGGCTTGCTGCTTTTTGCATTCGCTTCACAAAGCTGGATGATGTTTGTATTCCTCATACCTTATTGCCTTGGTGGTATTTGCGGGCCTGCTTTGCAATCCATCATTTCCGGCAATGTGCCTCCAGATGAACAGGGCGAGCTGCAGGGAGCACTTACAAGCCTTATCAGCCTTACTTCTATCATTGGTCCGCCGGTTATGACGGGGCTGTTCTCTTACTATACAAGGCCCGGCGCACCGGTTCATTTTTCCGGGGCAGCCTTTCTCCTCGGATCTGTATTGATGCTGCTCAGCGCCGCGATCGCATATAGAACGTTAAAAGTAATTCCCGTTAAAAAGTAGTTTGATGATCAACTGCGTTTACCCCGTACGTTTACGCGTAGGTGATATTTATAAAAAAAATATTTAACCATAAAACTGTTGATACACAATAAATTCCTGTCAAATTCGCTTTATATGAGCAATTCGATACCATGCTAACGGTATTGAAAATGAAAAACCTATAGACTGAGAAAAACTACCTGCCCGGCTGCGTACATTTCACGTACCAGTAACGGAATTCCCCTCAAATCTTTATGGTATTTTCTGAAAAAAATTTCTGCAGCGGATGAAACAATGTATCTAAAGCTGTGTATATAACGATTTTTTGTTAGGCACTACAGGACAACGAAGAGCCCCGGTATTGGACGGGGCTTCTTCTATTATAGTAAGAACATAGCAGCAACAACCTGGGTTATGAAACCAACAAAAAGTCCCATGTAAATATCTCGTGGCTCGTGGCTTTTGAGTAGTAACCGCGAAGTACATACCAACCCTGCTATCAATAAAACTGCGCAGAGTGGCCAGGTCATCAACATACTTTTCATATTGAAGAGAATAAGAAAAATTCCTAACCAGCCTCCCATGCCAATCGCATGCATGCTTATTTTAAAATAAATATTTGCAATGAGTGCCAGGGATGATGCCAGGAAAATTCCGAGAACATAAGTTGTTAGCACTAATGGGTATTGAGCCTGCTGTTTAAATACGGTATATGCCCAGAAAAAAAATATTCCCGAAGCGATATACGGTATGATGCGATCTTTCTGAGTACGTAGAAACAATGAATCAATAAATCCAACAGCTCTTAATAACAACACGGATATAAGTGGAAAAAATAAAAGATTGAGCACCACAATGAGAATGGTTTGCTTTTTTTCTGCGGCTGAAAATCCGGCAAAGGCAGAGGGATGTAAATAAACAAGGAACCAGGTTACATACAAAGGAATGAACACCGGGTGAAACAAGTAAGAAAAAAAGCCTGCAAATATCCTTGCCCCGATAGATGGCTTTTGTTGTTGCGGTGTTGCATGCGATGGTATGGTTAGTTCGGCATTCATGTAAAATGAATTATTAAATCTGTTTAAAGAATTTTTCGCAGGCGTGCAACCGGGATATTCAGTTGTTCACGGTATTTGGCTACGGTACGGCGTGCAATATTATACCCTTTTTCCTGCAGCATTTCGGTTAGCTTTTCATCGCTGTAAGGATGCTTCTTACTTTCTTCGCCAATCAAATCGGTGAGAATCTTCTTCACTTCTCGGGTACTCACTTCTTCGCCGCTATCTGTTTGTAAACTTTCGCTGAAAAAGAATTTTAGTCTATATGTGCCAAATTCTGTTTGTACGAACTTACTGTTGGCCACCCTGCTTACCGTGGAGATATCGAGATTGGTTCTTTCGGCAATATCTTTCAGGATCATAGGCCTCAGTTCGGTTTCATCGCCGGTGAGAAAAAAATCATACTGGTAATTCATGATAGCTTCCATCGTATTCAACAAGGTATTCTGTCGTTGTTTGATGGCATCGATGAACCATTTGGCTGAATCGATCTTCTGTTTGATGAATAACACCGCTTCTTTCTGTCGCTTATCTTTCTTGGTTCCTTTCTCGTAATCTTTTAACATATCCCTATACCCTTCGCTGATGCGGAGGTCGGGCGCATTCTTACTGTTGAGTGAAAGTTCCAGTTTCCCAACATTATTGACAATGAAAAAATCGGGGATCACATAATTCTCGCCTTTGTTCTCATCTCCCACATTACCGCCTGGTTTAGGATTCAGTTTAATGATCTGGTTAATGATGGCCCGAAGCTGTTCATCATTTAAGTCGAGCCCTTTCTGTATTTTTTCGTAATGCTTTTTGGTAAATTCATCGAAGTATTTTTCCAGTACTTTCATGGCGAGCTCAACATGAACGCCCTGGTCTAGTTTTCTTTCCAGCTGCAGCAACAGGCATTCCTGCAGGTTGCGTGCACAAACGCCAGGGGGATCAAATTGCTGGATCTGTAAAATGATCTCGCTGATCTCTTCTTCATTGGTATTAACATTCTGCCTGAATGCGAGGTCGTCGATGATGGAAGAAATTTCCCTGCGCAGGTAGCCGTCATCGTCAAGGCTTCCGACAACCTGCTCTGCGATCTTCTGTTGCTGTTCGTTTAGTTTCAACATGCCGAGTTGTTGCAGCATGAGTTCATTAAAACTGGTTTCCACTTTATGCGGCATTACCCTGCTGTCATCCTGCTCGGGATAATTTTCATCGCGTAATTTATAATCGCCGATATCATCGTCTCCATCCTGAACATATTCACTAATGTCAATATTGTCATATTCATCTTCGCTGCCATCGGGCTCAAAATCGTCGTCGCTGGATTCAAACTCATCTTTTCCTTCAAATTCATCTTCATGCCCGTCTTCACTTTGTTCCAATGCAGGATTCTCTTCCATCTCCTCCTTGATCCTTTCTTCCAGCTGGGCCGTAGGAACCTGCAACAACTTCATCAACTGAATTTGCTGGGGTGATAATTTCTGCAGGAGCTTTTGCTGTAAGCTTTGATGTAATGCCATCCTTTTAGTTCCTTATTCTTTTAAATGTTGCGAAATTAGATGTGATCCTTTTGCTTCATTTCCACGTAAATTTACAATAATCATTTCCTTAAAATGAAACAAAAAACAAAGATTCTCATTTTTTGCATGGTTTTTGTGGCAAATGGAGCTTTTTGCCAAAAAAATAACATTTTTCCATTGGGGAAAACCAATCAAAATAAGTCGTTATCAACTGTAACTTATGGGTTTAACAGCCGTTTGGCGGCTATTCAAACGATACCCGCTAATTTCTATGCACAGCAACTAGGTTTCTTCTGTAAAAAAGAGATCAGGTTTGAATCAACCACTAAAATTCCGTTAAAGTTCCGCCTGGGAAGTGTTTCCTATTGCGATTGGATGGAGGGCAAAAAACAGTATATCTTACCCTGAGGTAATTTTAAAAAAATTATTGGGGTCTTGGAACGGGGGCCGGTTCTTTAAAATAATTTAGACGGATACTGTCGGACCATCCATATTGATTTTTCTCAAAGCTTTTGCTGCTAAAAAAGATCATGCCCTGTACATTGGGTGTGTTTCGTATTTTTTCAATCTGCCGGGGCAATTGTGTTTTATCTTTCCAGGCAGCATTGCTTCCTGCCCGGTAAATGGCAAGCCCGATATAGCAGTTCTTTCCATAAGTGTGTTTACTCCACCAGTCTACCAACACTTCAAAAGCTGCAAGCGGGTGACCAAACTCCCAGTAGATCTGTGGAGCTACATAATCGATCCAGCCATTCTTCAGCCATAACAGAATATCTGCATACAATACATCATAATTGGTAGGACCTGCTTTGGTATTACTGCCTTCCGGATCTTTATCGGCATTACGCCAAACTCCAAAGGGACTTATCCCAAACTGGCAATTGCTGTTTACCGATTTAATTGTTCTGTATAATTTTACAATGATGGAATCTACATTACTCCTTCGCCACTCATCTTTTGCCATACCATTGCCATATTTCTGAAACATGGCAGCATCAGGGAATTCTTTGCCTGGTATGGGATAAGGATAGAAATAATCATCAAAATGTATGGCATCTACAGCATACCTGCTCACCACATCTCTAACCACAGACACAACATAATCCTGTGCTTCTTTATTACCCGGATTAAAATATTTTTTATCACCATAGGTCAGGAACCACTCGGGATGTATTCGGCTGATATGCGTTGACGTTATGGAAGAGCTTCGAACATTGAATACGGCCCGGTAAGGATTCATCCAGGCATGAAATTCCATTCCGCGTTTATGCGTTTCATGTATCATGAATTCGAGCGGATCATAGTAGGGTACCGGTGGTTGTCCCTGCCTGCCCGTAAGCCATTGGCTCCAGGGTTCAAAGGGAGATGGATACATGGCATCGGTTGCGGGCCTGATCTGCATGATGATGGCATTTAACCCGTTTCGCTGGTGCATATCGAGTAGCCTGATGAATGAAGCTCTTTGTTCTTCACTGTTAATCGTAGGCTTATCAGGCCAGTCGATATTATCTACCGTTGCAACCCATACTGCCCTCATTTCGGGCTTATTGGCCTGGGCATATGCAGTGTTTGAAAATATATTGAAGAAAGCAATTGCTGTAAAAGCGATATAAACCAGGAAGGTTCTTTTAATCATGAGAGGAGCGTATTTTATCTAGTAAGCTGTTCAACGTATTCACTTCTTCGGTTGATAATGTGCCCAGCACAGCATCCATTTCAGCTTCAAAAAGGTCGAGCTTTTCCAGGAGCTTACGGCCTTTATCCGTGATCGAAACATCTACCAGTCGTTTATCATTGGTACAGGTATTTTTTTTAACCAATCCTTTCAGCACGAGCCTGTCTACAATGCGGCTGGTATCGCTCATCTTATCGAGCATGCGTTGCCGTATCTGCAGGGTAGAAATGGGTTTGCCTGCACCCCTTAATATCCGGAGAATGTTAAACTGTTGCCCGGTGATATCTTCCCGGTCGAAGATCAATTTCATTTTTTCATTCATCCAGTTATAGGTGAAAATGAAATTGATGACCCCTTTCTGGTAATCATTCCTGAATTTGGGCTGGAAAATATCTTTTTCTAAACTCATATACATGTGTTATGAATTACAATAATAAAAAATAGTCTGCCAAGAATACAAACCCGGGCAGACTATTTAAGAAAGATTTTTGATTAGTTGTTGTAATAAAATTTTTCTTCTACGATTTTACCGTTCTTCCAGCGCTGAATGGCTACCTGCGTGTAATTGCGTACCCCGAATTCAGCATGGGTATAATCGAACCACCATTCTACCGCGGCAATGTCGTCGCTGATGATGGTATTGACTACTTTAGCGCCACGGAATTCGGTGAGCCCGTTTACAAAGGCTTCCTCAAATTGACGACAGATATCCTTTCCAACCCGCTGAGGATAATCATTGTCCTGCATTACCACATCATCTGAGTAAAATTTTTCGAAACCCTCCAGGATCTTTCCTTCCAGGATGAGTTGATTGAGTTCATCAACCGATGTTCTAAGATCTTTCATGTTAGTTGTTTTATTATGAAAGATCAAAATTAATGTTTAAACATCAATATTTGGCAGTTTTATTCCTTTTTAACTTTTTCTGTTTCCGTTTCTACGGCAACCGGCGGATCTCCATCTTCTGTAAACTCATTTAAATAAATTTTCACCAACACCAGGAAATAACTGATCAGCAGCGGACCAAAGATCAGCCCGATAAAACCAAACAGGTTTAGTCCGACAATAACCCCCAACACAGTGATCATCGGATGCACATCTCCCATTCTTTTCATCAAACTCAGCCTGGCTATATAATCAACATTACCGGTTACTACAATGCTGTAAATGGTCAATCCAATGGCAGGCAGGTTATCTCCCTGCAT
>JAKQKY010000028.1 GCA_029560415.1 Bacteroidota bacterium
GAAGGAAGTTCTTTTTTCCAGAATGCTGGTACTTTTACAACCGGGTTTGGTCCGTTTCCAGGAACTTTTTTACGATCGAAATTATCTGTTCCTTTTTGGTATTTCAACCCGTTGTATCCGTAGTCGGGTTTGTTGTAGGAAGAAGAATCAATGATATAATTATCAGGCATAGCAGGCGATCCTGTTTGTCCTTTAGTGAGCACACTCACACTCACACAATGTTTTCCTTTAATGTAAGTATTGTAAACCCTCATCACATCTTCTTTCGTAACCGAACGATACATTTTCAACATAGTACCGATGCTATTTGGGTTTCCGGTGAATGTTTGAAAAGCTGCCAGCTGCGATACTTTGCCAGATACAGATTGCAGTCCATTTATATATTGTGATTCAATGCCACCTTTGAATTTTTCGATGTCTTCATCAGTAACCCCTCTTTTTTCAAAGTTATCAAGGGCCTCCCTGAAAAGACTATCCATTGCCGAAAGTGATTTGCCTGGCAGGGGCGTTAATTGTATGTTGAATTCACCAGCAAGTTCACTAAGCCTGCTGAAGGCCGTTGCCTGTAAAGCTTTTTGCGTTTTAACGAGTTGCTGATACAACACTGAATTCTTTCCCTGGCCAATAATCTGGGAAAGACATGACAGCGCACCCATGTCTGGGTGATAATTGGGCACCGTTGGGAATGATTTGATCAGTAAAGGCACCCTCGCATAATTATCTACAAATGATACATAACGGTTGGCATTAATCGAAACTGGAGGTAATACGGTTTTGGTTACCTGCGGACCAACAGGAATGCTTCCAAAATATTTCTCTACCAGTTTAAGGGCTTCGGCTGGTTTGATGTCGCCGCCAATGGTAAGTGTTGCATTGTTGGGTCCATACCAGCGAAGGAAGAAATTTTTCAGATCCTGTACATCTACCCGGTTCAGGTCTTCTACATACCCAATGGTAAGCCAGCTGTAAGGATGCCCATACGGATACAGGTTTTTGCTGGTGAATTCACCTGCCAATCCATAAGGCCTGTTATCATAATTCTGGCCACGTTCATTTTTTACCGTACTGCGTTGTATTTCGAATTTTTTTTGGGTTACTGCATCCAGCAGGTATCCCATGCGGTCAGATTCCAGCCAAAGCATTTTTTCAAGTTGGTTAGATGGAACTGTTTCATAATAATTGGTTCTATCCAGGTTTGTACTGCCATTCAATGTACCACCGGCGGCACTGATGATCTTAAAATGCTGTTCATCGCCAACATTATCACTGCCCTGGAACATCATGTGTTCGAAAAAATGGGCAAAACCACTTTTCCCGATCTCTTCACGGGCACTGCCCACGTGATAGGTTACATCTACATGAACAATGGGATCACTATGATCTTCATGTAATATTACCGTGAGGCCGTTTGGCATCACGTATTTCTCATAAGGAATGATGATCTCCGTTCCTTTTTTCTCGATCTTTTCTACCAGTTTCACCTGGCTGAAAGCGCAGTACGAGAACAGGCAGGAAATGGCAGGCAGGAATATAGTCTTCTTCATAATGTGTATTTATACCCAAATAAACTAAAAAATAACGGCATTGGATTACCTTTTG
>JAKQKY010000045.1 GCA_029560415.1 Bacteroidota bacterium
AACAAGCACAACAAACACAAGCATATGTTCAAACCAATTACCATATTCCTGGAATGCACAAACCTATGCAGCAGGTGGAACGTATTCGGTAACATTAGTGAGCAGCCTGGGCTGCGATTCTGTCGCTACACTTAATCTGACCATCAATCCAGTTGTAACAAGCACAACAAACACAAGTATCTGTTCAAACCAATTACCATATTCCTGGAATGCGCAAACTTATGCAGCCGGTGGAACGTATTCGGTAACGTTAGTGAGCAGCATGGGATGTGATTCTGTTGCAACACTTAATCTTTCGGTAACCAATACATTGACGAGTACAACTAATACAACGATCTGCTCTAACCAACTGCCTTATAGCTGGAATGCGCAAACATACAATGCTGCAGGCACCTACTCGGTAACATTGACAAGCACATCTGGATGTGACTCTATCACTACATTAAATTTATCTGTAAATAATATACTGACCAGTACCACTAATACAACAATTTGCTCAAACCAATTGCCTTATAACTGGAATGCGCAAACATACATTGTTGCAGGTACTTATTCAGTAACATTGACAAGCACGGCAGGTTGTGATTCTGTTGCTACACTTAACTTAAACGTAAATCCAGTTGTAAACAGCACAACAAACACAACCATTTGTTCTAACCAGCTTCCGTACAATTGGAATACTCAATCATATCCGGCAGCCGGCACTTATACAATAACGTTAACAAGCCAGGCTGGATGTGACTCAATTGCTACTTTGAACCTGGCTGTAAATCCAGTAGTGAGCAGTACAACCAATGCAAGTACCTGTACAAACTATCTTCCTTATAACTGGAACGGACAAACCTACATGACTGGCGGCACACATGTTGTTACGCTGATTAGTTCCAATGGATGCGATTCAGTTGCAACGTTAAATCTTGTGATCAATCCTGTATTGAGTAATATTACCAATATCAGCATTTGCAGTTCACAACTTCCATATACATGGAATGGACAGACTTACAATTCGGCTGGAACTTATTCTGTAACATTAAATAGCTCAAATGAATGTGATTCAATTGTTACACTTAACCTTTCAGTTAACAACACACTGACAAGTACTACCAACACCACCATTTGCTCAAACCAATTACCATATAGTTGGAATGCTCAAACATATAATGCAGCAGGAACATTCTCTGTAACGTTAACAAGTACGGCAGGTTGTGATTCTATCGCAACATTGAACCTCTCGGTAAACAATACATTGACAAGCACAACCAACACAACCATTTGTTTAAATCAACTGCCATACAGTTGGAATGCTCAAACTTACAACGCTGCAGGAACTTATTCTGTAACATTGACAAGCACGGCCGGTTGTGATTCTATTGCAACACTTAACTTAACAGTGAATCCTGTTACAAGCAGCATTACAAATACAACCATCTGCTCAAACCAATTACCATATAGCTGGAATGTACAAACATATAATGCAGCAGGAACATTCTCTGTAACGTTAACAAGTACGGCAGGTTGCGATTCTATCGCAACATTGAACCTTTCAGTTAACAACACACTGACCAGTAACACCAATACCACTATTTGCTCTAGCCAATTACCGTATTCCTGGAATGCTCAGACATACAATGCAGCAGGAACATATTCTGTTACGTTAACGAGCACGGCTGGTTGTGATTCAGTAGCAACATTGAATCTTTCAGTTAACAACACACTGACAAGTACTACCAACACAACCATCTGCTCAAACCAATTACCATATTCCTGGAATGCACAGACCTATAATGCTGCAGGTACATATTCTGTTACTTTAACGAGCAGCGCAGGTTGTGATTCAGTAGCAACATTGAACCTTTCAGTTAATAACACACTGAGCAGTACCACCAATACCACTATTTGCTCTAGCCAATTACCGTTTTCCTGGAATTCTCAGACATATAATGCAGCAGCAACCTATTCTGTTACATTAACCAGCAGCGCAGGTTGTGATTCAGTAGCAACATTGAACCTTTCAGTTAATAACACACTGACCAGTACTACCAACACAACCATTTGCTCAAACCAATTACCATATAGCTGGAATGCGCAAACGTACAATAGTGCAGGCAGCTACTCAGTTACATTGACAAGCAGCGCAGGTTGTGATTCTGTTGCCAGCTTGATACTATCTGTTAGCAATACACTATCCAGCACAACCGATACAACCATTTGCATCAGCCAATTACCACTTCAATGGAACGGACAATCCTATGCCAATGATGGCACATATTCTGTTACGTTAATCAGCAGCGCAGGTTGCGATTCTGTAGCCACCCTGGTATTAACGGCTAATCCTTCAGTAAGCAGTCATACCAACCTGAGTATTTGCAGCAATCAATTGCCGTATACCTGGAACGGACAAACTTATAGTGGTGCAGGAAACTATTCAGTAACACTGATCAGTGTTTTCGATTGCGACTCCATCGCCAATCTTCATTTAACGATTAAGAATACCAGCACAAGCAATACAACCCTGGCCATTTGCCAGAGTCAACTTCCTTATTCCTGGAACGGGCAAACCCTGGTTACAGCCGGAACATATTCAGCAAACCTCGTCAACCAGGCAGGATGCGACTCTACAGCCACACTGAACTTACAGGTTAATCAACCTACCAACAGCACCACAACTGTATTCATCTGTACCAACCAGCTTCCTTATACCTGGAATGGACAATCCTATAACAGTTCAGGCAACTATTCTGCAACACTGACCGGGACCAATGGCTGCGATTCAATTGCAAACCTTGTGCTGACCGCTAATAATATCCTGACAACTACTGTAACAACAAACATTTGTTCGAACCAGCTTCCCTATTCATGGAATGGACAAACTTATAATTCAGCCGGAACATATACAGTTACTTTACCAAGCAGTTCGGGTTGCGATTCTATCATTACACTGCAACTATCGGTTAACAATACCCTAAGCAGTACGACAAATACAACCATCTGTTCGAACCTATTCCCTTATACCTGGAATGGACAGACTTATAATGCAGCCGGAACTTACTCAGTTACGTTAGTGAGTACAACAGGTTGCGATTCTGTTGCTACACTTCATTTATCGGCAAACCAGGTAGTCAGCAGCACGACCAACACAACGATCTGCTCAAATCAACTGCCATATAGCTGGAATGCACAAACGTACAATGCAACGGGAACCTATTCAGTAACTCTAACCAGTTCGGCAGGTTGTGATTCAATTGCTACGCTCAACTTAACAGTAAACCAGGTACAGAACAGCACAATGAACATAACCACTTGTTCGAACCAATTACCTTATACCTGGAATGCCCAAACCTATAATGCTGCAGGAACTTATTCAGACACTTTAACAGGCAGTAATGGATGCGATTCCATTGCTACATTGAACCTGTTTGTGATGAATACAACCAGCAGCACGACCAATTTAAACATCTGCTCAAACCAATTACCGTATACGTGGAACGCCCAGACCTACAATGCAGCCGGAACTTATACAGTAACATTTGTCAGTAATGCCAGGTGCGATTCTTTCGCTACACTACACTTAACCGTTAGTCCAATTGTGTCCAGCACGACCAACACTACGATTTGTTCTACCCAATTACCATATAGCTGGAACGGACAATCATACAATTCAGCCGGTACTTACAACGTAACGCTGGTAAGCCAGGCCGGATGCGACTCTACCGCTACCCTGCATCTTTTCGTGAATCCAATAACAACCAGCACCACCAATATCAGTATTTGCAATAACCAATTACCATTTACCTGGAACGGGCAGTCCTTCAATACGGCAGGAAATCACAATGTGACATTGACCTCATCAACCGGTTGTGATTCGATCGCTACCCTGGTATTGAACATCAAATTGGTGACCACCACTACAACCAATGTGAGTATTTGTAACAATCAACTACCATATAGCTGGAATGGCCAAATCTATAACACTGGCGGACTACACCAGGTAACACTCACCGGGTCAAACGGATGTGATTCTATTGCTAAGCTGAGCCTGTTTGTTAAGCAAACCACAACCAGCACAACTTCAGCATCCACCTGTTCTAACCAGTTGCCCTTTACCTGGAACGGGAATAATTATAACAATACCGGGAATTACCCAGTAACCCTTACAGGTAGCAATGGTTGTGATTCCATAGCAACCCTTCATTTAACAGTAAACCCCGTTGTAACCAGTTCAACAACCATTCAAACCTGCGACAACCAATTGCCCTTTATATGGAATGGCCAATCTTATTCTACTCCGGGCAATTACCAGGTTATCTTAACCAGTCATGCGGGCTGCGATTCCATTACAAAACTTCATCTCATCATCAACCCGGTTGTGTATAGCACAAGCCAGGCAACCGTTTGCAGCGGCCAGTTGCCTTATCTATGGAACGGCCAGAACTTTAATACGGCAGGTGCTCATACGGTAACGCTTACCAGCTCAGCAGGCTGCGATTCACTGGCAACTTTGAACCTTACCATTAATCCATCACCCGCAGCACCAGTTGTAAATTCTCCCGTTCGTTATTGCCAATATAATACGGCGACTGCATTAACAGCTTCAGGCTCATATCCTTTAACCTGGCATATGACTGCAACTGGTGGCACGGGTTCACCTATTGCTCCTGTACCTTCTACCTCTTTACCTGATACAACGGTTTATTATGTTAGTCAGTCAAACGGCGTGTGTGAAAGCCCAAGAATACCCATAACCGTAATCGTTAGTGGCAAACCTGCCCTGGGTAATGATAAGGTTCTTCGCATTTGCTTTGGCAGTACTGCCGATCTAACGGGGCTTTACAATACAAGTGGACTTAGCTACAACTGGACCTTTAACCAGGCCCCGGTGCTGAATCCTGCTGCAGCCGGACAAACAGGTGTATACCAACTGATCGTAAACAATACAACAGGTTGTGCAGATACAGCCCAGGTTACCTTAGTGGTTCAACCACCGGTAAATGCCAATGCTGGGCCTGATGCAAATGCTGAATACAATGTTCCTTTCCAACTGAACGGTAGTGGCGGCGTTGCATACGAATGGTTCCCTGGTTTCCCTGTTCTCAATAACAGTCATATTTCCAACCCTATGGCGACGCTTCCGGGAGATACCCGTTTCATTTTAAAGGTAAAAGATGAGCTCGGTTGTATAGGCATTGACACAGTGAATATCCGTATATTCAACGGGCCAACATTCTACGTTCCTACAGCCTTTAGCCCTAACGGTGATGGTTTGAACGATATCTTCAGGCCAACCCCTATTGGCATTTACAAACTTGAATATTTCAGGGTATATAACCGATATGGCGAACTTGTTTATGAAACACATGACCTGAACAAAGGCTGGGATGGCAACTACAAAGGCATCAAGCAAAACATCGGAAACTATGTTTGGGCCGTGAAAGGAATCGACCGGCGTGGTGAAATGAGAGTCATGAAAGGAAACGTTGTATTGATCAGGTAAGACCGAAACGCAATTGATGATCAGGCCTTTTCTATTTTACTACGATGCCGGCTTTGCAGGTATTTTGTATGAATAATTTCAGCAAGTGATTTTTTGGAGATCTTGCTTTCGAGCCAGGAGATAATATCCAGGTAAGCAAACGATCTTGTTTCAAAACGGTTCGATTCCAGCAATTTTACTTTCTCCAATAATTGTTCCAGCGCCGGCTGAATATGCTTAGGACTTGTTTTGGTTGAATGACGCAGGAAGCTGAATATTTCGAGTTCCACTACCGTCAGGTTCTTCATGTGCGCCATGAACCGATACACCGAACGAATCAGAGAATCAAGTATTTCGTCATTCCCGATCTCATAATGACATATCAGGTGTAACAGCCGGGCATAACATTGAAGGTCGTTTCGAAGCCCTGCCTTATTATCATTGATGATCTTGTGCAGAAAATCGATGGCATCTTCAAATCGCCCTGCTCCAAAATAAAGCGAAGCAATCTTATAATTGATCACAAGTATGCGGTGATTATCCACATACAGCGAGTAGTCCTTCAGGTTAGTGAGTATATCCGGCACCATGTTTAACCCTTCTGTAAAATTACCTTTGATCAGGTAAAGGTTTATCCGGGCACTATTTAGGTAAATCGAAGTATGTGTACGAAAATTATCATGCGCATTGGCTTCTGGCGTTTGCGCAAATTGTTCAAAATTCCGAAGGGTTGTTTCAAAGCCTTCAAAATTCCGCAGGTCAAAATGGGCATTCAATAAATTATGCATGCCCTTAATATAGTGACCGGTTTCAACAGACAGCATCACCTGGCTTTCATCAAATAGTTCTGCCCACTTGCGACTATAACGATAATACTGTAAAAAATCACGCCTGATAAAAGCCATCCAGCAATAACATTGATAGAGATACAGTTTTTCATAAAAACCATTCACTGAATCAATATCTGATGGCAGGGAAGACTTGAAAAATTTCTGCAAATCCTTAACATCATCCTCATTTCGGGCATGACCATTCTTTACATACCAACGGTATAGCATAAGTGCAAGGTTCGACAACTTGGTAACCCTGTCAATATGCTCACTGATATCAAGGGCTTCCCGGGTCAGCATTTCAGTTTTCTCCAATGAACTCCTCGTAATATGCAGGGTTTCGATCTTTTTTTCCAGCGAGATCACCTGTACCAGGAAATTCATCTTTTGGTTGGTCTTTGCCAGCTCCTTGGCCTTTTCCAAAATGTTGAGTGCTTGTAATTTCAGTCCTTTATTATACAGTAAGCGGGCATTATCAAGATGTTCACTAAGTTTGAGATCGATGTTCTCATTGGTTTTCAAAAGCCTGAGGCTTGCCAGCAATTGCCTGTATAAGTGTGCTTTCAGATTCGACAATTGAGGCTTGGTAACACCGGGCAACATTTTTAGCAGTTGCTTTTCATCATATCCCGACAGTTTATCCAGGGAATCAAATAACCGGATGATCTTAAGGTCTTCTTTTCCGGAACTTCGTTTAATGAAAAGTTTAAAATGCCTCTTTTCCGCCTTCTCAAGCGAATGAACCAATTGAAATAATGTATCTGAAAATTGATTGGGCATCATGAAATTTTTATGATCAAACACAAGCCAGTATTGAATTCCAAATTATTGCAGCCCATTCAGCCATGCCATCGGGCGTCATATTTTGATTGGGTTCATTTACCGGCTTCATCTACTTTTATATCTCAAACAACAAATGATATCTAAAGGGCAGAAATTACCCGGTACTCGTAACCAATTTCACCTTTTTTAATAACTATTTTCATAGCAAGCAATCGTTAATAGTCGTCCTGTTTCTACAGGACGTCTTTATTTTAGATACTTCCTATTAAAAAGGGATTTCAAAAAACTGTTCCTACGTTCAAATATCAACATAAGGATATCATATATACAAAGGCTTGCCAACCCAATGGCCGGCAAGCTTTTTCTTTTCTAAAGTTATCTTATAACCTTGCAACCACGATTCCTCCTGGAGAAGATGATTTTGCCTTAACAGTATAAACTTCTGTTTTATTATTTTGAACAGGGGTAATTTCCAGCTTCAGTCCAAAATCAGCATCATAAAGATCAGCTTCATCAACCAGTATCTCATAATGTCGTGTGATCAATACCCCGGATATTTTTTCGGCATAAAGAATCTCGTCATTTTCATCCTTAATGGTAACATGGTAAGCGCCGGATTCCTTGTTATTCAGATCCAGCCTGAATAATGGATGGTGGCGAACATGACCGGCAAACCTGAGATCAACGCAGGTATCCGTTTTTTCCATTGCAAATATACTTTGTGTACCTGCAATGCTGAAAAGAAAAAAAAGGGCGGTGCTAAGGATTGTTGCTTTTTTCATAAACTTGATTATTTAGGTTAAAAAATCTCGATACATTTTACCGTTTTCTCAAATGAAGCAAACAATCCATGTAAACATACAAAGAGCAATAGCCTGGAAAAAACAAAATAATGGGTTTCAAGCGCATCCTTATCTAAGCAAGTGATTCCTGGAATCCTTACCGGCAACGGATTCATACAAATTTCACTATGATGGCCAGCAACCAAATGCAACCGGATCAGCAACCCCTTTCCAGCCATCAATCTTTTAAAAACTGGAAAAATATATGGGCTGGCGCTAACATCTGTTAAAAAATAAAATAACTTTATACCGGTTCAGGGACAACAGGATTCATCAATTAAAAAATTAAATATTATGCGTTGGCAAGGAAGAAGAGAAAGTTCAAATGTTGAAGATCGCAGGGGAATCTCAGGAGGCAAAATTGCCGCAGGCGGTGGTATAATCGGTGTGATCGTACTCGTATTAAATTTATTATTGAGCAATGGAGATACCAGCAATATCCAGTTGCCAACCATGCCCGAGCAACCAGCGCAAAGCAGCCAGTTATCCCCGCAGGAAGAAGCTGCTGATAATGAACGGGCATCCTTTGTAAAAGTTGTATTGGGAGACACAGAAGATGTGTGGGGTAACATTTTTCAACAAAGCGGAAGCCAATACCAGGCACCAACTTTGGTACTTTTCAGAAATGTGGTAGAATCTGGCTGTGGCAATGCCAGTGCAGCTTCGGGTCCATTCTACTGCCCTGCTGATCATAAATTATACATCGACCTTTCTTTTTACGAAGAATTACAAAATCGTTTTAAGGCACCCGGCGATTTTGCCATGGCCTATGTGGTAGCACATGAAGTCGGCCATCATATCCAAAAATTAATGGGTACTTCTGAAAAAGTACAACGATTAAGAGGCCAGGTAAGCGAAACTGAATACAACAGCTATTCGGTTAAACTTGAATTACAGGCCGATTTTTATGCAGGTGTATGGGCACATCATGCAAAGCAGATCAAGACGGCAGATGGACAAAGCATCATTGAAGCCGAAGACATTGATGAAGCTTTAACAGCAGCAAATGCCATTGGCGACGACAGGTTACAAAAAGAGGCGCAGGGATATGCGGTTCCGGAATCATTTACGCATGGCACTTCCGAACAAAGAATGTATTGGTTTACAAGAGGATTTAAATCCGGCGATATGAACCAGGGTAATACATTTGATGATCCAGGCCTGAAATGATGCATTTATTAAATACTTTTCAGCATCAAAAGCTTTACAGGTTCATTAATTAGTTGACCTGGATGCATTTAATTATCAACAAATTTCATAAGATTACCGTGGTTCATATGGGATGATTATGCCCCACCCTGAACAGAAAAATCGATCGTAACATCTATCATTCCGTATAAGTTTACAATTAGCATGGTATTTGATTTTAACTTCAAAAATCAATACAATGCCTAAAAACGGACCAATTGTGATCATCGAGGATGATATGGATGACCGGCATATATTGTCGGACGCCTTAACGGAAACCGGTGCACTCAATGAACTGATCTTTTTCGAAAACGGACCGGATGCTTTTGAATACCTGAAAACGACCAGTAATCATCCATTTCTGATATTCTGCGACGTAAACTTACCCCGGCAGAATGGAATTGAATTTAAACGGGAGCTGGATGCAGACCCCGAATTGAGGGCCATGTCTATACCGTTTATATTTTATACAACGTATGTATCACAGTATGCTGTGAATGAAGCATATAAAAACATGACTGTCCAGGGATTTTTTCAAAAAAACAACAGTTACAAGGAACTAAAAGATGTGGTAAAAATTATCATTGATTACTGGCGAATATGCAGGCAACCCCAGTTGTTGATTCCGGATTAAATACGTTTACACATAATCGTTATGATCCTTTTTTATCACATAGTTTGAATTTGAAATGAGTCCCAGATTTAGCATATTTTTATGATAGCTAAAAATTCTGCATGAAAAGTCCCGGAAATAACCGTCAGAAGATCCTGTTCTCCAATCTTTTTTTCATTTTCCTGATTGCATTGCTGGTGATCACCTCATTCATTTCATACAGGCGGATCAACATGCTAAACTATGAAGCAGACCGGGTGACCCATACCAACCTGGTAAAGTTGAAAATGGAGCAATTATTATCGGCTATCAAAGATGCTGAAACGGCCCAAAGGGGTTACCTGATCACCAAAGACAGTAGCTTCCTCGAAGAACTTGAAGGCATGGAGGAAAATACACGTTACATCATGAACGAGGTTGATTCCCTCACATTTGACAATCCACCTCAGCAAAGAAATTTACAACTTTTAAAAACGGCCACCCTCCATAAATACACCTGGATGAAATTTGTATTAAGCATAGCCAGGCTTCCTTCACCGGATATATCATATTACCTGCTGAATGGCAAAAAAATGATGGACAGCATCGTTGACAGGGCGAATGACATGATAGAAAATGAGGACCTGCTGCTCGAAAAAAGAATCCGGAGGAAAGACAGGTCGGCCTCTATAGCTCCTGTATATTCCCTGCTTTTCTCATTGCTCACAATCCTGATCGTAACATTAGTTTATTTCCGGTTAAGAAGAGAAAGAACATTACGGTCGAAGGCTGAAGATAGTGAAGCCACCATACATGGCTTCTTCATGCAGGTTCCCGCTATGTTAGCCATTTTAAAAGGCCCGGATCACCTGGTTGAATTTGCGAATCCCCATTACCGTGAGTTGATTGGCGAGAAAGATCCGATCGGTAAAAGCCTCTTCGAAAATATACCCGGTATCAAAGGGCAAGGATACGATGCCTTGCTGAATGAAGTATATACCAGCGGCAAATCCTACGTAGGAAAAGAAGTTCCATTAACAATTGAAAAAGAAGGACAGCGCCAGGTTATCTATGTGAACCTGATCTACCAGCCATTTGCAGATAAATCAGGAAAAACAGAAGGCATTCTAATTTTCTGCTATGATGTTTCTGAAATGGTTATCAACCGTAAAAAAATTGAAGAGCTCGAACTTCGATCAAGGCTGGCCATTGAAGCGGCTGATATGGGTACATTTGACTGGGATCTGCAAAACCAGAAATTCCAGAGTTCCGACAGGCTTTTTGAAATATTCGGATTCAGGGGACGAACAGATGTAAGTCACAACGAACTCATTGCAGCCTTTCATCCGGATGATAAACCGATCAGGGATAAGGCTGTGGAATCGTCTTTTGAAAAAGGATCTCTTGTGTATGAAGCGAGGGTAATCTGGCCCGACAAATCGATCCACTGGGTAAATGTGTTTGGCAAAGTCATTTATAACGAACAGGCAAAGGCCATGCGGATGTATGGTACTGCCATTGATATCAGCAGGCAAAAAAACATCCTGGATGAACTGATGAAAAGCGAATCAAAATTCAGGTTGCTGGCCGACTCAATGCCGCAACAGGTTTGGACAAGCGATAATGCCGGGCATCTTACCTATTTCAACAGGGTTGTGTATGATTATAGTGGAAAAAGTTTTGAAGCACTGTATCAAAGTGGGTGGAAATCTTTTGTTCACCCTGCAGAAATGAAAGCATATGAAGAAGCATGGAATAACGCTGTACAGTCTGGATCCGAATTTATTTTTGAACACAGGCTATTAAACAACAAAGGCGAATTCAGGTGGCATATGACGAGGGCCATTCCTCAAAAAGGACCTGGCAATGATTCCCAGATGTGGGTAGGAACGATCACGGATATTGACGATCAAAAAATGATCACCACTTCGCTGGAAACACAGATACAGGAAAGAACGGAAAAACTTCGCGACATTAATCTTCAGTTAAAAAGTTTAGAAGAACGCTATTCAACAATCATTAACGAAGTGAAGGATTATGTGATTTTACTGCTCGACAAGGATGGAAATATCAGGAACTGGAACAAAGCTGCAGAAAAAATAAAAGGCTATAGCGGTGAAGATATCATTGGTAAGAATTTCAGTATTTTTTATACAGACGAAGACAAGGCATTGGGCCTGCCGGAAAAATTAATAGAAGAAGCTTCGCTAAAAGGAAAGGCAGAGATACAGGGGTGGCGTTTAAGAAAGGATGGAAGCCGGTTTTGGGGAAGCATTATCATCACTTCCCTACACGACGAAAAAAATAATCTCACCGGTTTCACCAAAGTTACCAGGGATCTTACCGATAAAAAAAATGCGGAGGATCGCCTGCTCGAATACCTGCAAAGCATCGAACAAAAAAACCAGGAGCTGCAACAGACCAATGCAGAACTGGAAGCTTTCAATTACATTGCCAGCCATGACCTGCAGGAACCTTTGCGAAAGATCCAGACTTTTTCACAAAGGATCATTGAAAAAGATCGTCAGAATTTATCAGAGGTCACTAAAGATTATTTTAACAGGATGATAAGTGCAGCTTCCAGGATGCAAAACCTGATAGATGCTTTAATCAGCTATTCCCGTACAAATGCGGCAAAGCAGGATGCACAACCAACAAACATGAACACACTGCTCCAGGAAGTAAAGGATGACTTACAGGAAAGCATAGACGATAAAAAGGCCTTGATAACCTGGGATAACATGCCAGTACTTCAAGTGATCCCGTTACAGATTTACCAATTATTTATCAACATTATTACAAATGCACTCAAATACCGCAAGCCGGATGTACCTCCACATATACACATCAGCTATGCCCTGGTAAATGCCGGACAAATAACCGAACCAGGATTACAGGAAGATATCCCCTACCATTCCATTAGCATTCAGGATAACGGCATAGGATTTGAAGAGCGATACAGGACAAAAATATTTGAACTGTTTCAAAGGCTGCATGGAAAAACAGAATATGGCGGCACCGGTATCGGACTGGCCATCTGTAAAAAGATCATGCGCAATCATGACGGTATCATCACAGCATCGGGCGAACCCGGGGTTGGCGCTGTATTTACCATTTACCTACCTGCTATTGGTTAATTTATTATTATTACATTTTAAAAAACACCGTATTTTAGAAATATGAAAAAACCGGAAATCATATTATTAATTGATGATGATGTGGATGATCAATTGTATTTCCGCGAGGCCATCGAAGAAATAAAACCTGCCTGCGTTTGTAAGATTGCAAATAACGGACTTGAGGGATTACAGCAGATCGCTGCTTCTCCACTTCCCGACATTGTTTTCCTTGACCTTAATATGCCGATCATGAACGGGTACGAGTTCCTTGAAAACATCAAAAAAAATAAACAGTATCATCATATCCCGGTGATCATATTTACTACATCAAAAAATTCGGCCGACATTGAACGCTGCCGGCTTTTTGGCGCCAGTTTATATTTGACCAAGCCTGTAGACTTCGCAACATTATGCACAAAACTGAACAGCGTTTTTGAATTAAACTTTGATTCTACTGCATTCATGATTTAAACAGTATTGTTCCGCAATAAAAAATGCTGCGTTCTTCAACGCAGCATTTTTTCATTCATCAATCACACCATCTACTTATCAAGGGTCATATCGGCTCTGCCGGTTTGTTTATCTTTTTTTCTTCCCAGGATATATCCTCCTGCTGCACCTACCACGCCTCCGATCACTGCACCAACACCCCTGTTCTTTCCATTGATAACTGCACCGGCGATGGCACCTCCTACAGCACCTATGGTAGCTCCTTTTGCTGCATCACTCCATCCCTTTTTCTTTTCAACTGGCTTGGCGGTTTCAGTACCGGTAGTAGTTCCAGCCCCGGTATTTTCTGCAGTTGATGTAGAAGTTCCGGAAGCAGGCTGTGTAGTGGTAACCACTTCAGGAGTTTTTGTTTCTTCAATCACTGGTGCTTTTGTTTCTTCTTTAGGTGCGGTAACCACATCGGAAACCACTGATTTCTTTTTAGGAGCAGCCTTCCTTGTTTGCTTTACTTTTCTTTCTACTTTGTCGCCCTCGTCGATAACCGTTCCTATATCGGTAAGTACACTGCTATTGTACAATTTGGTAGTATCCATTGGCAACAGGTCTTTCCGGGCATCCAGGTTTTGTTCTGGTGAAGACTTACAGGCTGCCAGTAAACCAACGATGCTGATAATAAGTAATAAATTTTTCATAATGATTAATTTAAAGGTGAATATTGAATGTAAGACCAGCCATTATTGCTTTAATTTAATCGGCAGCTATTAAAATACTGTTAAAGGGCGAAATGAATGATGCTTTTTTCGATTAAACATGGCAAACAATTTCGGCGAAAACTTGTTAATCAGAAAATTGAGGAGAAAACTCACTACGTTATACAAACGTATATTGAATATGAAACAACCTTTATTGATATTCCTGCTTTCTGCAATGGCTCTTTCAGCCTCCCAGTGCCGTAAATCGGAGGCACCTTATTTTAATAATAGTTCCGATTCCACTATTATTCCAGTGATCGTAAATCCTCCTTCAGACAGTCCCAAAACATTCCTGGCACTTGGGGATTCTTATACCATCGGCCAAAGTGTTGCAGTATTGGAAAGGTTCCCGGCACAGGTTTCGGCCTTGCTTCGAACTGCCGGTTACAATATCCAGGAGCCAAGGTATATTGCCACTACGGGATGGACCACCAACAACCTTAAAAATGCGATCAATATACAGCAGCCACGTGGACCGTTCAATATAGTAACCTTACTAATCGGGGTAAACGATCAATACCAGCTACATGATACCACGGGATATAGAGAGCGTTTTCGCGAACTGCTGCATACAGCAATAAGCCTTGCAGGGGGAAACAAGAACAGGGTGTTTGTATTATCTATACCAGACTATAGTGTTACCCCTTATGCAGCATCCTTAGATACAGCGCAAATTCGAAAAGAGATCGATTGGTTCAATGATATTAACCGGTCGGTAACGGCGGAGGATAGCTGCAGTTATACGGATATTACTCCATCAACAAGAGAGGCTGCTACAGACCCTACCCTGCTTGCCTGGGACGGATTACATCCTTCGGGAAAAGAATACAATAAATGGGCTTTGAAACTGTTTCCCGTCATGCGGCTTATACTGTAACTAGAATTCATATCATACAAAAGGCCGGGAAGAACCCGGCCTTTATCATTCAACAATATTTTTATTTAATCCGCTTTAAAACTAATGCTCCTGTCGCCCCAGTTTAAAACGATGTTTCCAGGCTTATCAATCGTAAAAGTCATTTTCTCTGCAAATGCTGCAGGCTTGCTGGCTTTAACTGATACCCTCATTACATCATCAGCTTCCTTATAATCATAAGCGCCCCATTGATCCCAGGTTTTATTGAAAATAAGTATCCACTCTTTATCTCCGGCAATGGTAAACAGTCCGTATTTTCCCGCCGGCAGTTTCTGACCATTGATCTTTATATCTTTCGTTGTTTCAAACACGGTAGCTTCATTGGCACCTGTACGCCAAACCTGGCCATTCATGGGCTCCAGGTCTTTCCCGATCGTGCGTCCTTTTACCGAAGGCTGGCTATAGTTGATATGAATCGTTGCGCCCGAAGCCAATGTTGAGGAAACTTCAGCAGGCGGACTTGGCCTTTTGCTTTTATCACCCGATTGGGCTGAAACGTTTAAAGCAGATGCGATGCCAAATGCAAATAAGGCAAGGGTGAATATTTTTTTCATAATATTTTTTTTAGAGAAACAAGTTACAGCTAAATGAGCTTAATATAACGAAAAAGGTATCAGCGGTAATTGATTTTCATTCTGCGTTTATTGACTCTCAGTCTGCTGAAGAAAACGCCTGTGATAATTGATCTGCCCCAGGTGATAGTTCAAGTGACCCAACATAAAGATGAGCATATGATTTGTTTTAAAGACCTGTCCGTTCAATGGAACCGGGAAGTCGAGTTCCAGTGTCTCCTCTTCCAATGCTGCCAGGATCTGGATCACCATTTCTTTGGTATGTTCAACCTGGGTGATGAGTTCTTCTACAGGAATATTCTTCTGGCTGAATTCAGCATCCCTGTTTCGTACGTATCCATTTTTTCCTAATACTGCCCCTATAAAATGATTGAGATTTCCTATAAGATGCAGGCATAGATTTCCGCCGCTATTTTTAATACCAGGTGCCACACTCCACATGAGTTTTTGGTCGGTATATCCAGCCATTTCTTCTTTTAGTTTATCGATATCCCTGTAATAAAGATCGATCAGCATATTTTTCATCTCGAACAATTTTAATTCGTTTTAAAAACTTTTTATCATCATTAAATAATGACCTGACTAAAAGTAACACAAAAAAACATAAAAAAAATGCAGCCCTGTAAAGACTGCATCTATAAAGAATGAACAACACTGGTTTACATCACAATGCTTTTACTATTGAAGCCCGACTGGTTCAGTTCAATCACTTTACCCTGTGGTGCAGCGGCTTCCATATCAGCGAATAATTGTTCCCTGGTTTGTTTATCGTGTATCCCGGCAATGCTGCAGGCCTTATTAAAATCGGTGTGCATCCCATAGCCTTCCAATACATCAGAAACACCCTGGTACTCGGGAAATGCCAGGAATCGTTTCACGAAATAATAAGTCTGATCCTGTACCTGCTTGGTATATGAAGTGTAAAAAGTTTTCATACTTGTTCATTTTGGTGAGGTAATACTGTTTATATCGATTTAAAGTAAATCCGGTTGAATAGATCTGTGTTGACATATACCTCAATCACACGATCAGTCTTTAAACAGGATCTTGGAGTAAATCAATAGAATAAATGAACAAGCTGCAAAGCGCTTAGATAGACATTTCAGAGGATCTCTTGGAAGATCTACGATTAATGAAAGGGATTAATAAGTAGGGGTTTATTCAGAGGAGATGGGTGCAGGTAAGTGTAAGTGAATATAAATGTAGATGATAAATCTGGAATAAGCAAATATTTATCAATGAAAATTGAGGTACCCTGAGCGCCGTTAATTGCTATATAGTAATTTACAGATATAATATTTTTTTAATATTTTAATTAAGTTCCAGAAAATGAATGAAATAAATAGTAAATAAAAAATGTTAAGGTTTCCTAAGAAAAAAAATTAAACATAACTGCAAAATCCAATATCAACGGGCTTTTACGAACAAACAGCCCTTCCATTCCACCTGTGGAAACTGGCTAAAATAAAATTATGGCACGGTTTTGGAATTTACCCGGTCAAGTCTGAAAAAATTTAAACCGAAAATATCCAGAATACAAATTAATTAAACATTTAAAATCTACTATCATGAGTACATCAAACATCCCAGTGGCAACCATAGAAACAAAGCCACAGCAGAAAAATTTTAAAAATGCCATCATCGCTGTATTGGCTGTTGCTTTTGTTGCAACTGCCGGATATTTAGCCTATGATAAGTCTACCACTACCAAAACAATTGATCAGCAAAAAACACAGATAGCTGCAGTAGTAACTGAAAAAAGCGAACTGCAATCTTCTTTCGATGCTTCATTGGCCAGGCTCGATTCAATGGGCACCGTAACCAATGGTCTTCAATCACAGTTGGCTGAAAAAAATACAGAGATCGCTAAAGCAAAAGACGAGATCCGCAGCATCCTGAATAAAAAGAATGCAACAGCTTCAGAATTATCTAGAGCTAAAGGCCTGATCGCTTCTTTGAATAGCAAAATTTCTACCATGGAGCAGGAAATTGCTAAGTTGACTGAAGATAACAGGGTTCTTGGTGAAGAAAAAGTTGCTTTGATCGCTGATAAAGATAAATTAACACAGGATCTTACTTCTACCACTACCATCAAACAGGAATTGGAAAAGAAAGTTGATGTTGCATCTACTTTAAATGCGTCAAACATTACCATTACCCCGATTGATGTTAAGCGTAACGGTAAAGAAAAAGTTTCTTCAACTGCAAAGCGTGTAGATAAAATGGTGGTTAGCTTCGATGTTGCCAATCGCATTATTCAAACAGGAAGTACTGATCTATATGTTTTGGTGATTGGACCTGATGGCCAGCCAGTAACTGCAACCGGTTCAACTGGTTTGTTCACAACCCGTGAAGAAGGTGATAAAACATATACAGCTAAAGTTCCGGTTGACCTGGAAACAGCTAAGACCAAAAACGTATCATTCAATTTTGAACCAGGAGCTTCTTTCCAGAAAGGAGATTATAAAATCCAGATCTATCAAAACGGTTTCTTAATCGGCCAGGGAACACGTTCCCTCAAAAAAGGCGGATTATTCAGCTAATCATAATATCCTCAACAGATTTCAACTCAATATCCCCTGAAACTTTAAAAGGCTACCAGAATTCACATTCGGTAGCTTTTTTTATGCCCTCTATTGAACAGGTTTCATTTGCATAATCTCTTTCATAAACCTCGCCGTTTCTAACTCAACACTTTGCACATCGCCTGATTTGATCGGCGATCCGATCACGTGATCACCTGTGGCAGGCAGGGCCTTCTCACGTTTTAAACCCTTCGGCGTGGCCACTTCCTCATACATTTTTTTCATCGCACTTACTTTAACCACTTTATCCTGGTGTGTTTCATCCTTATAATAATATAGCATCAACAAAGGCTGCTTAATTTTTGCAAATGTTCCTGGGATCATGGTGGTTTCCAGCATTTCCTGCAGGGCAACTGCTGCCTCCAGCCGGTATGGCTTATTCCAATATTGTTTATAGATGGGCCGCTTATCTGAAGGATCATTATAGTTACCTCCTTTTACCAGTTTTGCAATCTGCAATCCCCATGGATTATTCAGCAGCCATGCGTTACCGTCATTAATGGCGATGTTTGGTGAATACAGTATTAACCCGGCGATATCGGCAGGAAAAGCAGCAGCCAGTTGCAGTGCCTGTGTTCCACCGGTACTCGTTCCCATGAGGATCACTTTTTCGCCCAGTTGCTTTCCAATGGCCAAGGCCTGTTTAGCCGATTCCCAATATCCATCCGGTGTGAGGTTTAATAATTGTTCGCTGGTATCAATACCATGTTCTGATAAACGGGATAAATATAAATTGCAACCAAACTGTTTGGCTATATTCCTGTGTACCGGGTTCCCTTCACCCTGCGATGCAGAAAAGCCATGCAGGTACACGATACTGAAAGCAGTCTTTTGCCGCAAAGAATCATTGGCCCAAATAACCCGGGCTTCATTATCAGGCCGGATCTTGTGTATGGATTCATTTGCTGAAATATAAGTATTCAATTCATTCAATGAAGGCACAACAGGTAGTGTTGGATCATACACCGGAGTTGATGGATTGGGGCCAACCAGGTAAATGATCACAAGTACAACAACAACCAACAGGATTTTTTTCAACCAGCGCATACAATGATTTTTTTATGAAGCTATCTAAATTATTTTATTTATTACCGTATTCCATTAAATACCAAAATGGCAAAAAAAAGCCAGGCAGTAAAACTACCTGGCGTACAAAATACTAAGTTTATTATTTTACGACAACCAGCTTTTCTGAATACAACACTTTGCCCTCGGCATAACGAACCTGGTAGATGCCTGCAGGTAAAGCAGCAACAGAAATATCAGCCTGGAAACCACCATCCTTTTGAACAGTAACCGTTCTCTCCATTACGATGCTTCCAAACATGTTCACAAATTGAATGCTGATTTTCCCTACCGAAAGCCCAGACAATACTTTCAGCTTTACCATGTCACTGGCCGGATTCGGATACACGACCATGTTAGGTTTACCAATGACCGGAACAGAAACAGGTACTGATGTAGCCTTTGTGAATTTCGGTAACGGAACACATTCCGATGAATTTACCGCCAAAGAACTTACCGCACTGGTTGAACAACCGTTCACAGATTTAACCGTAATGGTACCGCTGACAAAATTTGACTGGTAACTCACCGTAAAGCTGGTTGTTCCTTGCCCGGAAACATAGGTTGCATTACCGGGAACCGACCAGATATAGGAGGTTGCAAAAGGGACAGATGCAATTGAATAAGTGACCTGGGTAGACGGACAAGCCGGAGCAGCCGCTGCGATGGCTCCTGGTTTGGCAATGTTCTTTACCAGTGCAAAGGCCCTGGCCGAACTGTTGCCACAACCTGCCACTGAACGAACGGTTAAACTTCCGCCGGTAAAGTTAGCAGCAAATGAAACCTCAATTGACGTTGTGCCCTGACCGGAAACAATGGTTGAATTGGCAGGTGCAGTCCATAAATAAGAAGCCGCTCCACTTACTGCTGCAATGTTATATGTAGCTGTTGATGGCTGACCAATGTAGGTACAAACATTATTTGGTCCACTAACAGCTGCAGGTGCAGATGGAGCTTTAGAAGTAACTGCCAGGGTTCTTGCAGCACTTACCGAGCAAACATTGCTGGCCACTACTGAAACAGATCCAGTTGTGAAACCGGCATTGAATCGCACCACAATACCCGTATCACCTAAACTGGAAACAAGTACAATTCCGGGAGATAACGTCCACGCATAAGCGGAGGCATTGGTTACTTTACGTATGGTATAAGTAGCCGTAGAAATGGTACCCACAATTGAACATGGATTCACCAGGCTGGCCGTAATGGATCCCGGAGTAGATGGAACTTTTTTGGAAATCGCCAGGCTTCTTGCTGTACTGCTTGCATTGTTGAAGCAGGAATTGATAGAGGCTACATAAAGTGTACCGGAAACAAATCCAACAGGATATTGTACCTGTACAATGGTATCGGTATTGCTTCCAACAATACTTGCGCCTGCCGGAGCCGTCCATAGATATGATGTAGCATTGGCAGCTTGCCTGATGGTATAGGTTACTGGTGCATTGCCTATATGCGGGCAAGCATCTGCCGGGCCAGTGATGGCACCTGGAGCTGATGGAGTCCTGATCATTGCAATTCTCACCAACACACTGTTCAGCATGGCTTGTGTTATCAATGTAGAAGTATTTGTTGCCAGCACCGTGTAATCAGAAGCAATTGTTTGATTGCCAAAACTGATCGGTGATCCTGTTCCTGCAACCGGCGAGCCTACATTGATGGTGCCATTGCTGCGTTTCAATTGATAATTAACGCCGGCTTCTGAACCCGCCAAGCCTATAGTAACACCGGCACCACCTGTACAATAAGTTCCGCCTCCCGTTACCACAAAGGCTGTTGGCGGGCCGCTGGTAATCGTAACCGTTACCGATCCGGCCATCAGCTGTTGACAATAGGGTGAGCTGGCGAAAACAGTATAAATACCTTCTCCTAATTGGTTACCAAAACTGATTGCACTTCCGGTTCCAATAACAGGTGACCCTACAGGACTACCATTAAACTGTAATTGATAGTTGATCCCTATTTGGGAACTGCTTACACCAACTGCTACTCCACTTCCACCAGTTTGATAAGTACCACCTCCATTAACTGCAAATGATGTGATGGCCGGTGCAATATCAAGCAAAAGCGTTGCTGCAGAATCGCAACCTGCTGCATTCGACATGTGTACTGTAAATACACCACCTACATTATAACTATTGTTATTCCATACAAATGGCAATTGCGTTGCACAAATGGTGATAGGTGTTGCACTTGAAGAATTGGCAACAACCGTAGCAGTTACTGCTGTACGCGTCGTTGATATACAACCAGACGCTATATTCCTGGCTACCGCATAATAAGTAGTGGAAGTACTGATCGGCGGGGTGATATAAGAAGTAGATCCGGTGAGAAAGGCAGTACCAAGCACAATGGAAGCATACCAATCAATGGTTTCACCTATACCCGGCACTGCAAGTATACTGATAGAACCTTCACCACATCCGGAAGCATTTCCTGCCGCAGGCGCTGCTGGTATATTGTGAATTGTTGCTGTTACCGGTACCAATGTATTTGAAAGGCAACCCGTAGTAATATTCCTGGCTTGCGCATAATAGGTGGTGCTGGTATTAATGACCCCTGTGGTATATGTTAAGGCACCTTGTTGTAATAAGGCCCCGCCCGATGCGGCTGTATACCAATCGATCGTTTCACCGATACCAGGTGTTGCTGAAATGCTGACAATGCCAGGACCGCAACGTGATGCGCCTGATCCTCCGGGTGTGATTACGATCGCATTTATGATGGCACTTACTGCCGTTCTTGAAACCGATACACATCCGGATGAAGTATTTCTCGTTTCAGCATAATATTGAGTTGTACCCGTAAGTACACCTGTATTAAAAGTTAAGGAACCACTCACCAGTGGCGTACCACCGGTTACGGCCGCATACCAATCGATCGTTTCACCAGTAGCTGCAGTAGCAGCAATGATCAATGATCCTGGTCCGCAACTTGAAGCATCTACTGCGCCCGGTGCAGCCGGTATGGCATTCACCGATAAAGTAACCTCATTGCTGTTAAATGCTACGGTGCAGGTACCGGATACAAGGCACCGGTACACATTGCTATTCATTGAAAGACTAACGGAAGAAAGATTGAGTTCAGGATCCGTAGCACCACTGATATCGGCAAACGATATGCCGCCATCGGTACTTTCCTGCCATTGGTATGTAATGCCACTACCCGTTGCAGTTATACTGAACGAAGTATTTGAACCCACACACACACTGGTATTGGAAGGCTGCGAACTGATGGCACCTGTTTCACAACTTCCGGGGAGGATATTGGTAACCGTATCACTAACAGCCACTTTAATACTGAGGTTATTGAACAGGTTGCTGCGCATATTCACTAGCGGTAGACTTTGCATGAAAATATCATCGATATTCCAACCGGTAACTGCAAGACTGGCATCGGATGCAAACCTGAACCTGATCTTTATATTTTGGTTCGCATAAGAAGAAAGGTCAATGGTTGTTTTGATGAAAGCACCACTGTTACCCGTAAACGCCGACCTGCCCGATAAAGGACTGGTGCTGGAACCCAATGAACCATTATAACCATTTGCAGTCATCTTGCTACCAAGATCGCTCCAACTGGTTCCGCCATTGGTACTTATTTCAACGACACCGCCATCCCATCCGGATTCTGCATTGTACCAATGCCAGAAACTAAGATTCGGAGGATTGGCCCCAAGGGTTAATGTGTTGGTAGTAGCCAGTGTTTGATCAGAAACAGTTGTCCTGTTTGGAGTAAATAATGAATTGGGTGCAGTATGACTCCGGGTGTTATGAGTGGTCCATACACTGGTAGTGGTAGATGCGGCAGTCCAACCTGTTGGAATGGTTCCGGCAGTTCCGGTTACCTGTTCATCCAGTATGGTCTGTGGTGGAAAATAACTACCTGGATTAATCGATACGGTAAAGCTATAATCCTGGCTGGCTCCCTGGGCAAGGTTTACCGGGAAACTCACTACCCTGTTTCCTACGTTGTATGTGCCACCGCTCACATAGGTTACATTAAGAGGCAATGTATCGGTGAGTATGTAATTGTTCACTGAACCACAGGTACCGGCATTTACATGGTTTGTATAAGTTATATTCAAACCTTCCTGTTGAGAGATAACGTTTTGGGTAAGTAGCAGGGAAAGACCTCCATTATCTACAAAACTGGCCACCTGGTCAGTTGTACTGTTCGAAGATCCTTGTGTAGCCAGTTTGCCCATTCCTCTTTTAGCAAAAGCTTTCCAGATGGAACAACTGTATTTAGCTCCGAAGAAAATCGTATCGGCTCTTAAAATGGCATTGCGGGCATCAATGTAACCAGGACTGCATGGCTGGAGGCGCATACCTTCCATCACCAGTTTAAGGGCTGCTGTATTGCCTCCTGTAGCAGATGGGTTAAATAAATTTGGATTAATGCCATCCTGGGCGATCATTTCCCAGGTCATTTCCCAAAGGGCCATGCACCAAATCTCTCCAATAACATGCACTTCACCACCCGAACCGGCCATTGAAGCATAGGTCCAGGGATTGATCGACATATTGGTTGAATAAGGATAAGTGCGTATACCCGCCCCTGTGACTGCCTGGCCCAAAACATATGTTCCCATTGGCTTTGCCAGGGCACCATCCGTGACCTGGGCAGTAGCCCAATTAGTAGTTGTCATAAGGGTTAAATAATCGCTCCAACCTTCTCCACCCTCTTCTGCATTACTTAGGCATGATGAATTGGCCGGCCCACCGGTGAGCCTGTTACTGATGCCATGTCCATATTCATGGTTGATCACCCCATTATCCAGGTCACCATCACGGTTAGGGGTAGTTGTAGTAAACAGGTACATCTGCATCCGGGGTCTTGAACCGTCGACAGGCGTAGAAAAATTTGCATTGTTAGTACCTCCTGCATCCTGCGCATCTGCCACCACGTAATCATTGCCCGCACCTCCCCGGCCCTGGTTATTATTCTGGAAATTTCCGGAAGGCTCATCAAAACCATACAAATAAGAAATATCATGCATGACATTGTTCCAGTAAAAAAGGTTCGTGATACCATATTGCTGGTTGGCAGTTGTAGTGGGTGCCTGGGTGAAATTTGGAGTATAGTCCAGGGTGAGGTTTGGTTGTGCTGTAGTTGACAAACCAGCCCTGCCGTTCACATTATTATTGTCACGGTCTTCCTGTGCCCAAACGTTATTACCACGTGTACTGTCATGATAGTTTGTTCCATCATTATGCCATTGCAGTGACACGGCATTTCCTGATGCAAGCGTCCATGGATCTGTTACCAAAGTAGCTGTTCCGCCGGGATGAATAGGGCTTTCCGCAGGAAAAGGAATTACACGATAGCTGGCGGAACTTACAACCAATGGACTGTTACCCGCATTCCTTGCAACATCGTTCGGGCCGGCATGTCCAATATTAAAAAAAGATGGAACAGTTGTATTGGCGGCATGATGCATATGATCAAACTGTTCATACACAGTAAGGTTATTCTTATCAAGCACGATGCCCGAAGCTGCATCTACCCGAATCATCCAGTGATCCTGGGATCTTAAAGGTTCTAAATCCACTTCCCACGTAAGTTTTACTTCCTTGCTACTAACGGGAAGCCATACCAGCTCTACAGCGATATCATTATAGGCAATTGCGCTTTTACTGAACAGTATTTTATTGCCCTTTTGTGCAGTAAATTGCAATGCACCCTGAACAGGTATTTTGCGATCGGTCATTGCAGACAACACTGCTTCTGAAGCAGATAGTACCGGGTTGGCCGCCATGTTATTTACACGCTCACTTATGCCGGCGATCCTGCCACCAGCCAAAGAAACTAATTTGCCATTTTTAAACGCAAGCACCTGCATCTGGTTAAAAACCGGGATGTTGCGAAAGGTTTGCTGCAGGTATACCATCCTGATGTGATCAGACAAAGTTTCATAAGAACTGGAAACAACGGTATTTGCCAGGTCGTCGTCGGTTAACCCGATCTGTTGCTGGTTAGTTTTTACAAGTTCAAGGGCAAGTTTTTGATCTTCTTTACTAACCTGCGCCTTAGCAGTCAATAAAAAACAACATGCCAGGATAAGCAGTGGTAATCTTTTCATAATTGGTAATATGTGTGATATTAAAATAAATGTGCAATTTGTAATGACATCAATAAATCAGTAAAATGAAAATCCATTTTCAATTTATTTTCCTGGGGGGAGTAATCATTATATGAACGCTGAGAGATCCTATCATAAGCCTGTCAACACAACTCTCATGCAGTGTAATGGTGCAACGAATGTATTGATTTTAATGCAATTTTTACGAAAACCCCGGCCTTGATTGTTTATTGTTGAAGCATTTGCGATATAATACAACGCTACCGTTCTTAAACATTGTGCAAAAAAAAGCCCCATTCTATGAACAGGGCAATTAAAGATCAAAAAGTTGACTTCTTAAAACACATAGGCAAGCCTGATTCCTACTGCGGCTATCGATCCTCCATTGACGGCATAACCATCATATTTCAATGTAGCATCAATGGCTTTACCCTTTACTGTTTTGAAATTGTATCCTATTTGCGGAGAATAAGCAAATGCTGTATTTCCAACACCTGCTGTATTTACAAAACCCACACCAACCTGGGCTCCCAAATGAAATCCCAGACCTGGATAAAACCGGCCACCCACCCGGATTGGAATGATCGTCGCATTTTTAAATTTCACTCCACTGCCCGCAGATTTTCCTATGAAGCTGTTGAAACCCGTAAGGCCCGTTGCACTGAGATTTTCCTTCACATAGATTTCCAACTGGGCCGTGCCGCCAATCCCCAATCCATTGGTAGTGGAAAAATCGCCGGTTGCAAACATCAGTTCAGGTCCCACGCTGAATTTTAATTTACCAATTCCCTGTGCAGTTGAATGAATGGTCAATCCCATGGTCAACATCGTCAACAATAATAGTTTTTTCATGTTTTTGTTTGATTTACAATGCGGCAAAATTAAGCTTGCCAATTAATACTCCCAAATAATGATCGGTAGAAATATGCAGTAAAAGTCATTTTTTTTCGTATCAATACCTCGTATAAACACGTGTTTTACAATCTTTAGCAGGATTTCTGATTTTTTTTCGCTGCAATATACAATAACCAATATTGTTTGTCGTTGTATTGATAACCTCAGTAATATCATCCCTATAAATATTACTGCTAACCTATCAAAATAATAGACCTGATCAACCGGATGCAATGTCGTGGTGATGACAGGACCTTTATTATTATGAGAAAAACATCCACTATGAAAAATCTCTACATCCCGTTCTTCGTGCTTTGCTGTATTGGAATGATCCCTCCCCTGAGTTCCAAAAGCCAGAACTGCATTTTATTACAGGCTACGTACCAGAGTTTTGAATCCCGATGTGCCGCAACCGGCTCAATCAAAGTCTTTGCATCCGGTGGTTCGGGAAACTATAAATATAAAGCGAGCGGACCCGTTAATACTAATTTCACTACCAGCGATTCTATCAGCGGGTTATCGGCCGGTGTATACAGCCTGGTAGTTAATGATATTATTACGAACTGTAGTATCACCATTCCCAATATTGTTATTGCGGGTTCCTACCAGGATCCCAGGTTTACACTCAATAAAATTGACGTTAGCTGCGACAATGGCGACAATGGAAGCATCACTGCTGTTGGTCAACAGTTTGGCCGGGCACCATTTACATACACGATTGTAGCGCCGTCTCCCATGGGCGTTGGCACGAGTAATAATACCGGAGAATTTACCGGTTTGATCGCAGGAGACTATGGCATTCAATTAACCGATTCATGTGGTGGTATACAAACAAGGCGCATAACCGTTGGTAACTATACCTGGTGGATAGACGCTTATTCGTTTACAAAAACTGCATGCGATGAAGCAACCGGGTATATCAAAGTAGTAGACAGTAAAGGCAACGTGAGTACCGTTAGTGGAATTCCCGGATTTACATATGGAGTGGTTCGTACACCCGGAGATACCATTTGGTCTTCCAGTCCAAACTTCACCTTTAACCTTAATGGTCATGACCAGTTTACAGTATTGGCACGGGATGCTTGTGGCATTATTAAAAAAGCACCTGTAGCGGTTTCACTGAGCCCGGGTGTAGGCGCCCATGTGAATACTTCCAATTTTACCTGTCGCGATTTCACGGCTTCTGTAAACGGAGTTATTAATTTCTTTGATGCAGAATTTTGTCTCTATGATGAAGCTGATGTGCTGATCAGTTGCAATACAACGGGAACATTTACCAATATTCCTTACGGAAGTTACTGCATCAAGGCACATGATAATTGTACCGATACAACCATTGTACGTTGCTTTCATGCAGATCCTCCACCGATCAGCATCGGCAACAATGTGCAAATAAGTAATAAGGACTGTATCTCTTTTACTGCCAGCATTACCGGGCAAGTCGGACTTACCAATCCAACATACTGCCTGTATGATTCTGTAGATGTGCAGATCAATTGCAACAGTACCGGCGTATTCAACAACTTACCATATGGACCTTATTGTATAAAAACAACGGATGGTTGCCGGGACACTACAATAACAAGGTGTTTCAATCCTACGAAACCAACGCCGGTTGTTTACCCGATCGTACCTGCATACATTACCTGCACCAATTTTGGAATCGTGGTTCAGGGAGATAGTTTAACAGGGCCTACTTATTGCCTGTTCGACAGCAATGCCGTACTCATCATGTGCAACAACACCGGCATATTCGACAGTATCCCCCTAGGTAACTATTGTGTTTCGGTTAAGGATTCCTGTTATGATACCACCATCACACATTGCTTTAGTGTACTGGCACCTATAGCCCACAATGATCTATCTATCAGGATCAGTAACGAAACCTGTACATCATTCACGGTTACGGCTGGTAGCGGTAGTCTTAATATAACCCAATACTGTCTTTATGATGATGCAGGTGTGCGCATAGATTGTAATTCAACTGGCGTTTTTGACAATGTTCCTTTGGGAAGTTATTGTATACAGGTAGAAGTAACCTGCCCGGATACTACCCTGAGTAGATGCTTTACCGTCAGTGGACAAGTGCCATCGGTTGGAGGTACGGTAACAACGTCTAATTTCACCTGTACAACTTTCACTGCAACCATAGGCCGCCAGGATAATTTAACTGATCCTCAATTTTGTATTTATGATAGTCATGATGTACTCATCTCATGTAATACAAGAGGTGTGTTCAATAACCTGCCTTATGGAAGTTATTGTATTAAGATCACCAATTCATGTTACGACACTACGATCATCCGTTGTTTTTCAAAAGCGGCCACGCCGGTATCTGTATCAGTGAATGCCAACAAATCCTGTACTTTCGGATTTGCCGAATTCAATGTAGGAATGGGTGGAGGCAATTTACCCGTAAACGTTAGTATTTTCAATCCGGATGGATCATTGTTCATGAATGCATTATATAACCGCAACAACGTAACGATCGATAGCATTCCGGGTTTACCATCTGGCCAGCAATATAAAATAGTTGCCATCGATAATTGCGGCAACAAAGACTCTGCATACAGTGGCTCTACGGCCAGCTATTTCACGCACGATCCGGTTGTAATACCTAAATGCCCGGGTGGTTCCTGGGCAAATGGTTCAGGCGATATCAAAACTTCTGTGGGTACGAACCTGGGATCTGTGACGGTACGCATCACCAAGAAAAACAATGTTCCTTATGCTTCACCATTAACACCTGATTTTGTATCAGGTAGTAATTATACATTTTATGACCTGGGCCCTGCATCTTATGTGATCAGGTATGTGAGCAACACCTGCAGTAAAACAGTTTATGATACCATTACAATCAGCCCTTACCAGTTCCCGAACCTGAACAGGTCGTCTGCTTACCAGTGCGATGCAAACGGATTTAGCGTAAGTGCGATCGCAAACAATGGTGTAGCGCCATTCATGTATGAGATCATTGGAAGTGTGCCAACTACCCCGTCGATCATTGCCGGACCCCAGGCGAGCCCGATATTCAACATCGATAACGGTGCCACCTATTCGCTGATCAGGTTAAGGGCTGTTGATGCATGTGGAAATGCAACTCTTGGTGATGCCAGTATTCTTCCTTTGGCTAATAACGGGATCGTAGTCACCAACAACTGTTTCGCACAACCGTCTACGTTGAGTGTAGATTCTATTTTCAATGCGAGCTATACCTGGTATAAGAAAACAAATATTAATAGTGTCGATAGTACATTCATGGGTTCCTCATCGAGCCTGTTCATCCCAATGGTTTCTACTTCCGACACCGGTGTGTACGTTTGTTATCTCACCGTAAATGCAGGTTGTATCAAAAGAACCTACTACTTTAACCTGAATGGTTTATGTTATATCATTCTCCCGATCGTGGTTGGAGAACTGAGGGGACAACATATTCACAATGAAAATGTATTGAACTGGAAAACAAGCCGTGAAGAAGATCTGAGGGATTTTGTAGTTGAAAGAAAATCAATTACCGGAGAATTTTCGGAGATCGGTCGTGTGGCGGCAACAGGCAATAATACAGATATCAGGCCATATACATTCACCGACAAGGTTCCGCTCCCCGGCCTGAATTATTACCGGTTAAAATTATTGCGAACAGGTAACAGGTTCAGCTATAGCAACACCATAGTTTTGAATACACTTAACACAGCTTCAGGCATCAGTATATTCCCGAACCCGGTGAAAGAAAGATTCAGCATCAGTTTTGATGCGGGCCGCAAACATACTTACAAAATTATTATACTCAATACGATGAACCAGGTAATCTCCCAGCAGCTGTTTACAACAGAGGGCAAAGGATTGGTTGAAATACAACGACCGGCATCATCCGGAAAAGGAATGTATATCCTCCGAATCATCGACATGGATACCAATGAAGAGTTTGCAGAAAAACTGATATTTCTGTAATTAAAAAAGGGCTGTCTCAAAAAGACAGCCTTTTTTTTATAAAAACATTTTAGACAACTATTTTTCCTTGATGCCCAATTGAGCTTTATAACGGGCAATGGTATTATTCGCCTCGATCAGTTTTAGTTTGAGTGAATGAATGACGGGTTCACCTGATTTAAGCAAGGCTTCCGTTTCCTCGTTGCTTTTTTGCAGAAGCAATATATCTGAGTCCATTTGCTTGTTTAGATCATTCGCCTCTTTCATCTTCCTGGCAAAATCCATTTCAGCAGCTTCTTTCACCTGGTGCAGTTGATTGATCTCTTTCTGCAGGGTTTCCCTGATGAGCTTTTCACTTTCCAGGAAACCTTTGGTACTGCGATGCAGTTTATTCACATTCGCAAGTGAATTGCTGCGCAGAATCCAGGCTATTAAAAAACCCAGCACAAAAGCCGCCGAAGTAAATATGATGATCTGTGTCAATTTAATTCCAATTTGAGCGCAAATTATTTCATTTGAATGTAAATGCACATTTTATTCATCAGTAAATGACCGAAATGAATGGATAGCCGGTTACCGGAAAAAATTATGCGTAACTTTTGACCGCATTTATAAGATTCATGATCGATATACAACTCATTAAAGAAAAATATGCTGCATTACCAGATGCAGAGCTGCAAACATTGTTTACTGAAGAAGCACCAACGTTAACTGCGGAAGCCTATCAACTCCTGGTTGCAGAGCTCAGCCAAAGAAATCTTCAGCATTTGTTGCAGGAAAAAAAAACTGGTGATTTAACTCCTGTTTCAGAAACATGGATTCAGCCAATCATGAAAAAAACAGGTTCAAATGTTTTTACAGAAACCGATATTGCCTACACATTTGAACAAAAGGCATTGGGTAAAACAGATGAAGAGATCCTTGGAGGATTATTGGAAGCAGGCCTTGACGAGCATCATGCGAGGATGTTGGTGAACGAAATTGAGCCGAATGCAAAAAAGCGATTGCGCCTTGCAGAAACTGCAAAGTTATCGGGGATCTTTATCCTGGCGGCGGGCATAGCCCTTACTTTTCTTCCGCAACAACCTGGTTCGAGGCAAATCCTTTTAATCATGGCATGGAGCGGAATCCTGTTTGGTACTTTCAGGAGTATCAAAGGTTTTTTCTATCAACGAACGTACAAAAAAGTGATTCTGAAAATTGCTGAAATGAATAAATCCAATATTTCAGCGTAGATTTTTTAAATGAAATAGATCCATATCAACCTTTCATCACACCGATTTTTTTACCCGTCCACCCGGGAAATAATATTTCATTGTTATGTAAGGAAAGTTGCTGATCGGCCACTTCACTGAATACAGCCCTGAAATCGGTGGTAACAGGCAGGTCGCGGGCGTCTTCCAGGTTTTCTATCGAGAGAGGTTTCACCAATCCGTGCACCATACCTCCCTGTACATTATTCCCAAGAATGAAATTGCACGAACCCCTTCCATGATCGGTTCCGCCACTACCATTTTGTTTTACGGTTCTGCCAAATTCTGTCATGGTCATGATCGTTACGTCATCCTGTAAGGTAGCGCCAAGGTCTTTCCAGAATGCTGCAATGCTGTTGCTGATATCCATGGCATTGCGTGCAAATTGCCCCTGGTCTGTACCCTGGCCGAAATGAGTATCCCATCCGCCCGATTCGGCAAAGCCGATCTCCAGGCCAACATCAATCTTAATCAGCTGGGCGATCTGTTTCAGGGCATTTCCCAACGGAGAAATCGGATATACGGCGCCGTTAGAAGGCGTATATCCCTGTGTATCGAGCTTATCAAGCATTTTTACTGCACTAAAAGTTTCTTTACCGGTAGATTTCAAAAGATCGGAGGAAGCCTGGTCGTATAAGTCTTCAAAACTGCGTGCGGTTATATTGGAAGCCATTTTGTTTCCCCGCATCTGTATGGCAAAATCCCGAAGGTTACTAACGGCAATGGCTGCCTGGTCGCCATAAAAAGAACGGGGCATTGAATTGGTAAGACTAACCGCCCTGAATGGAGTGGCTTCATGCCCCATAAGCCCACTGGCCCTGTTGAGCCAACCGGTGTTGGTTCCTTTATCGAATGGGGTACCAGATTCCATATAATCCTGTGCATCAAAGTGTGAACGTGAATTATTGGGCGATCCTATTCCATGCACAATGGCCAGTTTCTTTTCCCGGAACAATGTTTCAAAGGCTTTCATCCCAGGATGTAAACCAAACCTTCCATCCAAATCGATCACGGGGTTTGTGGCAGCACTTTTAGCAGCAGACATGAACAATGTTGGCCTCGCAGCCTGCAGGTAAGGATCGGTAAAAGCCGGAACCGCCATGAGTCCATCCATGGCGCCTCGTTGAAATATGCAAATAAGTATTTTGTTTTTCTTATAAAGTTGCTCCCGCTTAAAACCGGCAGCAGCGCGGGCTACAAAGCCTGGAACACCGCCTATGCCGATACCAAACACCGCAAGTGCTCCCGACCTCAAAAATCCTCTTCTAGTTGACATTTTATCCTGGTTATTGAATGAAAGATTTATTTACGTTGAAATTCCGGCGAACCGATGATGATACCCACCACCTGTGCCAGCATATTTTTGCCGTTCTGCAACTCCTTATTTTTTCTCCGCTGCATCTTCGCCTCTTCGTTAGGGTTAGCCGGCAACAGGTCTTCATCCTCATCTCCCGGCATCATAGCTTCAGTAGTCTTCTGTGGCGTTATCTTTTTGGATGCGTTTTCAATTTTTTTATCAAGGCCGGGCTCGGTAAGTAAAGGGGTAAGTCGCTTTATGGTTTCATCCAGGCTTCGTTCGGGCATCATCAGTTTACCATATGTGACCAATGCGTCTGTTGCACTTTCGGGTTCATGATAATTGTTCAATGACGCAAGATCGGTAGATACTCCACGCATCTGGCCCGATGCAATAGACAACCCGAAATTCATCCTGTTGAGTAATGCGCCCGTATTGATCCAATATTGGGCCCTGTCGGGAAAACCTGTCGGAGCCTGGTAATAATACATTTTCTGCCCCATCTTTTCAACCCAGTTAAACACCTGGTAAGGTTGTTCAATATCGGCCTGTAATGCACGTATACTGCTTATCGCCAATTCAAAAGGTGATTTTGTTTTTTCCCTGACCGCCGATGCACTCCAGAATTCCCTGGTATTTACCATGGTTCTCAGTACTTCTTTTATATCTCCATCTTTTTCAAGGAAGGTTTTTGCCATTTTATCTACCAGGCTTTTGGGTGGTACATCGTTCACGAAATAAGCAGCAAGTTTTTTGCTGATGAACTGTGCAGTTGAAGCATGATGGGCCAACATAGAAAGCAATGCGATTCCTTCTTCATATCCCCCATCTGCAGCGAATTTTTTTCCCATCACGGTTTTGGATCCATTGTCATGACGGTTCATGGCAAACAGGAAATCGCCATCGTGTACGTATCCCCGTTGTATGAGTTTATCTTCCCCAACCCTATCGATGAGTTTACGCAGCGCATTGCCATAACCATCTTCCATGGGATAAACCGTCCAACCCGTTAATACCCTGGCAGCCTGGGTTACATCGTCCTGTGTATACCCGCCATCCACGCCCAGTGTATGTAGTTCCATCACTTCGCGTGCATAATTTTCATTCAGCCCCTGGTTCTTTTTTAGTCTTTGTAATCTTTTAAGCTGGTCCTTTGTAGCAGAATCACTGAGGTTGGCATCTTTGGCTTTCTTTAACCGGCGGGCCAGTGGACTATCTTCATCTGTATTATTAGGTCCGGCGCTGCTGAAATTATCGAGGTATAACAACATGGCCGGTGACTTGGCAGTGGCCAGCAAAAGATTTCCAAACTTCCCGGTCACATTGGGCCTGATCACATCCCTTTCATACGACGGTATGAATAATGCACATGCCCTTTTGGTGAGCGACACATTGAAATGATTGAACCAGAATTCAGTTAATTTTTCCTGCACTTGATTATTGGAGTATGCTGCCCGTAATATTTTTTGGCTGATAAACTGCCTGTATAATTCTGACTGGCGGCGAAAATTCTTCTTCCTGGCAAAATCGAGCAATACATCCTTGTACATTTTTTTATTATTCAGTACAGCCGAATCATCTGCAATGATACCTTCTGCCTTGGCCAGCCTGAGAACCTGGATGGGTTTTGGAAAAGCCCTGATCACATCAGTATTGCTCATGGCCAATGCGTCATAACCAGTCAGCCTTTCTTTCACCGAGTCATCGGGCAGGCCACCCGTTAATTGCTGTTCAAACCAATTCTCAAGTCCCATCTTTGCCACCTCATCTACCTGGCCTGGCGTTGCGCCATAGGTAAACCTGCTTAGTAAATGTGCCGCAGCCTGGCGCTTGGTCAGTCCTTCTGACTCGTATGGAAAACTGTTCGTTTGTTGATGGGAAACGGGGCGTTTTAAAAATGAAGAAAACAATGCGCCACCAATAATTAAAACAGGAATGATGATATAGGAGATGCCTTTGTTTTTCATGATGATGTTGTAAAGATGATGGCGGTACTAAATTGAGACGTTTATTTATTCACCAGGTTTAATTGGTATAAAGATATTGTTAACAGGATTTCTAAAAAAAAGATTCAAAGCACTTTAAAATTTGAGCATTCTGGCATCTTTTTTACAGGTAAAAGATAAACAATCCTTTCATCTCTAAAACAAAGCTTATGTTAATCAATAAAAACCTCATGTTGCTCACCAGCTTTGCAGCGGTGGCCGGATATTGGTTTGCAAGGATGAAACCTTCCGGAAAGCTGGTTCCGGATTCCCTTCCGCAAACGAATAAACCAGGTGAATCCAGTTTTATGGTATCATCTTTCAAAGAAATAGAATCCCGGCCCAAAAAAGACTGGGAAAATGCCGGTACATTTAAGCCAAACCTGTGAATAAAAATTCCCATCTTTTTTTATCATTTCAATCATCTTTACATGATTGACCCTTTCTTTATATATAAAAAAACGGCTATCAATCTTGATAGCCGTTTTTTCAGACTTTTATAAAACCCGGACAGAATCAACTTCAACTAAGAAGGCAATACAGGTCCGTAATGAAGTTTTGAATTAATTTTTGATTTATTCGGATATAAAAGATCCGGGGCAGTTTCATAACCTTCGTCAGAAACCCGGGAAAGCATCCGGGCTTGTTTTTCCTTTTTTACCATAGATACGATGAGTGCGGTTGCTGCAATGGCCGCCACTCCTAACACAATTTTCGTAGATGTTTTCATCAGTGTAATATTTTATTATTATATGTCAAAGTTAGCAAACAAAGAATGTACCATTCAGGTAAGATTGTTAAATAAAGAATAACTTGCCGCGGGATTACACATTGTATTTTATTACATTTTACACAAATTATAACTAAATTGTAACGCATTATTCCAAAAAACACATTTTCATTATGACAACTGTTATTGTTCCTGTTGATTTTTCCACTACCTCGCTACACGCAGCCGAATATGCGGCAAAATTGCTTGTAGGTCATTATGGAGTTACCCTGATTTTATATCATAGTTATGCAAAACCAGCCGATGAAGCTGAAGCTTTGGAAGAACTGGAAGCTTTAAAAGCGTCCTTGCAACAGGATCATATTGTCAAAATTGAAGTGCTCAACCATCTTGAACCAGATTTCGTAGATGGCCTGGAAAGAGCTGCCCGCCACCGTAACGCAGATCTCGTGATCATGGGCATTACCGGAAAATCGGCCATTGCCCAGGTTTTCTTTGGCAGCAATACCCTCAAAATGGCCGCTACCAAAGCATGCCCGGTTTTGATCGTTCCCGAAAACGCAGCGTATAGTCCTTTGAACGATGTATTACTCACTTCCGATTTTAAAAACACGCTGAACACAACCCCCTCTGTTCCTATTAAGAATTTCCTGTCTGCTTTTAACCCAACCCTGCATGTGATCAATGTAGATAAGGACCATTATATTTCGCTTACCGAAAGTTATGAGAAAGAAAAACAGGATCTCAAAAAAATGTTTGAAGGATATAACCCCGAGTTTTATTTCATGCGGTTATACGAAGTAGAAGAAGCCCTTAACATGTTCATTGAAGATAAAAAGATAGACCTTATCATTGCCATCCAGAAGAATCATTCATTCATGGAAAAGCTGCTACAACGCAGTCATACAAAAAGTTTATCCTATCACAGTAAAATACCTATCCTCGTTATTCACGAATAAAACATAACCATGTCAAACACCCGCATTACGATCAACAGCAATGGCTCCCTTAAAGTAGAAGGAAATTTCGAGATCGTAGACAAGAACGGAAACCTGTACGACCTGGGTGGAAGAGAGATTGTTTCTTTATGTCGTTGTGGAAAGTCGCAGAACAAACCCTTTTGCGATGGTTCTCACAAAGGCCATTTTGAACATGATGCTACTGCCTTTGCGTTACCGCCGAAGAAACAACCCTGATAACATCAATGCATAAACGAACTGCAATAAGGACAAAATCCCTGTTGCAGTTCATTCTATAATGGTATACCAGCCTTAAAAGCTCATGTCATCTGCACTTGGTCCATAGGATCCGGGAACGGGAATGTTGAGCAGGCGAAAGAATACCCCCAATTGAGCCCGGTGATGTATGATCTGCGAATAGGTCATCCTCACTACTTCACTCTTAGGATCGGCGCTGTAGACCTCGGTTCCATTGCGTAAGGTCCAGATGGCCGACATATCTTCTTCCCTTGCCTTTTGCAGCGCAGCTTTTGATTCGGCCAATATCTTTTCGAAATAAGCCACTAAGTCTTTCGTATTGTTAATGACGACTGGTTCATATTTATTTACCGCAAAATCAAGTTCAGTGGTATTAATGATCATGGGCACCCAGCCTGGCAACTCGGCAATATGCGTGGCGAGTTGACGGATACTCATACTTTTTTCATGTGGCTTCCAGTCGTATTTGTCATCGGGTACCCTTTCCAGCATTTTTCGGGTGATGACAGCTTCCTGTTCCAGTTCTTTCAAAAACATTTTGATCATGTCCATATTCTTTACTTTTTATTGGTGAAATACAAAGGAAGAACAGGGCACTGTCAACCCTATGGCAGTGCATAGAAAAAAATTAAGAAATAATAATTAATAA
>JAKQKY010000046.1 GCA_029560415.1 Bacteroidota bacterium
TTATTAATTAAGAATTATTAATTAATAATACGGTTACCCATAAACGCATTTCCATTATATTTACCGCCGATAAACTTCCGGTATATGACAAATACCTGTAAAAATTGTGGGGTAAAATTCAATGGGAAATTCTGTAACCAATGCGGGCAGAAAAACAATCCTGGCAGGTTTAGTTTTAAACACATCTTAGAAGAAGTGTTTCATGCATTCACTCATGCCGACAAGGGCTTTCTCAGTATCCTGGCAAAACTGGCAACAGATCCGGGTAAGGTGGCATATGAATACATCGTGGAAGAAAAGCGGAAAAAATATTTCAACCTCTTTACCTTTTTTGTATTGATCACCGCCATTGCAGCCTTTGTAGAAAACAAAGATCTCGCTATGCAGGAAAGCGTATTCCATACCAAAAATGAATACGGCTACCTGTTCAACATCTATAGCAAAGGTTTGCTGATTATCACCATACCGATATTGGCAGCTTTTTTATGGCTGATCAATCATCGTAAAAATGGATTGATGTTTAGTGAATACACCGTATTTGCCATGGTGCTTATGTCGGTAAAAAGCATGGCCGATATCATCGTCAAATCGTTTAATTACCTGGGCACTGCCTTCTTTTCCCGCCAGGGTAACCTGGATAACAACATCGGTTATGCGATCTTTCTCATCGCCATCATGTCTTACGCCAATTATTCCTTTCATAAGAATCTTCGCCAGGGATCTATCCCAAAAAGCCTGTTGACCGGCATTTGCTTTTGCACTATACAGGTAGGCATCACCATTTTCATCGTGTGGGCTGTATTAAATAATTTTCAAGGATTGGGCATTTTCGATATGTATGGAATCCGGTTTAGTGGGTGATAATTTACCATGGATTAGGAATCATTAATTCTTAATTATCAATTCTTAATTTAAGTTATAAATCTCCAGCTTTTTAACAGATCTCCAATACCTGACCAATGTCAACTCCGGCATTGACGCCAATCAACTATCCCCGTTTTTACCCCAACTACCTTTAGTAAAAATAAACATATGAAACACGCTATAATGCTTTGCGTATGCGCCATCCTGTTGTGTTCATCAACCGGTACAAAGGCCCAGATCATCAATCCCAAAAAGTTGCTGGAAAAAAAAGCCAATAAGATCATTGAGAAAAAAGCGGATAAAGTTTTAGAAACGGAACCCGCCAAAGAAGAAAAAAAAGAGGCTGCACAGGACAACCAGGCCGCTGATGCAGAAAATCCGAATAAACCTGCAGTAGAGCCCGGCAAAGAAGCAAGTAAGGAATTACAATCCTATTCAAAATTTGATTTTATCCCAGGCGAAAAGATCATCTTCTTTGACGATTTTGGCCAGGATGCCATTGGCGATTTTCCGGCATTGTGGAATACCAATGGTTCGGCAGAAATTGTAACCACCAACTCCTTCCCTGGGCATTGGATGAAATTCTCAGGAAGGAATGCCATCTGGACGGATGCCCTATTATCACTTCCATTGAATTATACCATTGAATACGACATCATTCCTGTGAAGGGAGAAGATGGCAATATGAGCGGTTATGATTTTCGGTTGATCCAAAGCATCAATCCCAAATCTTACGATCATGGGGCGGTGCCTGGAAAAGCCGGCTTCCTGTTTTCACTTGAATATTTCGGAAGACCGGGATACCGCACATATATCAACAGTGATGAAGGAAACGACCTGGGACTAACCGGTTCAAAAGAAGACAAACAATTATACCAGCAGTTGAATAAAAAATATCACATTTCCATCTGGGTGCAAAAATCCAGGATCAGGGTATACCAGGATGAGAACAAACTTTTCGACCTGCCAAAGGCTTTCCCGCTGGCCGATGTAAAGATGGACAGGATACGCTTCGAAGAAGGTGCAGCCATGGTAAGCAATATCCGTATCGCCATTGGTGCCGCTGACATCAGGAACAAGCTGATGACGGAAGGTAAACTGGTAAGTTATGGTATCTACTTTGATGTCAACAAAGACGTGGTGAAGCCAGAATCATATGGAACTTTAAAGGAAATTGCCAGCACATTAATGGAAAATCCTGCTGTGAGGATCAACATAACAGGCCATACAGATGCCGATGGAGCTGATGATGCAAACCTCAACCTGTCGAAACGACGGGCTGCAGCTGTAAAAAATGAATTGACCACATCATTTGGCATTGATGCTGCCCGCATCGAAACTACCGGTAAAGGAGAAACGCAGCCGGTTGCACCCAACAACAGTGCAGCCAATAAAGCGCTGAACCGGCGGGTAGAGTTTATCAAATTATAAGTTACCAGTTATGAAAAGGGTCGGTTATTCTAAAAGGGATGATCAGTTCTGTTTTCAATTTCCTGACCAATATCAGGTTGTAATAAACGACATGTTACATGGTTAGCCATTTGAAATAATTACCTTCGCGGCATTATTTTAAAAATCAAATCATGAAACTGGAAGAAATATTGCAGCAACGGTCAGGCAATCAATGTGAATTATGCAAGGCCCCGAACCCGGCGAATGTATATGAAGTGCCACCCCAAACCGGCAAGTATGAAGAGAATTGTATGTTGATCTGTGATACCTGCCTGTCCCAGATAGAAAAGAAAGCTGAACCCGATAGCAATCACTGGCGCCTTTTATCGGAAACCATGTGGAGTGAAGTGCCCGGCATACAGGTATTGTCCTGGCGCATGCTCAACCGTTTCAGGAATGAAAGCTGGGCGATGGATAGCCTCGACATGATGTACCTCGACGATGATAAACTTGCCTGGGCCAAAACATCCGGCGATCATGAGAACGATACAAATGTAGAACTTCACCGCGATGCCAATGGCCATGTATTGCAGAATGGTGATACCGTGGTGCTGGTAAAATCACTGGATGTAAAAGGATCTACCCTCAATGCCAAAATGGGTACGGTAGTAAAAAATATCCGAGTAGTAGAAGAAAATAAAGAGCAGATCGAAGGAAAGGTTGAAGGTCAGCTGATCGTGATCCTTACGAAGTATGTGCGGAAGCAGAATGATAAATAAGGAATAAGAAATAACAAATAAGGAATAAGAAAGTGTTGAAGAAGCTTTTTTATTCCTTATTTGTTTTTATTGATTGACCGAAACGTTATTCTTTGAACCAGTCTTCTGTGGTGGGCATTGTGAATGGCTTTGTGAAAAAGTCGTTCAGAATCTGCAGGAACATCTCACGCTTCTCCCATGCGCCACCGTGAGTAGATCCCGGCAGGATGCACAATTGTGAATTCGGGATGTATTGAAACATTTTTACCAGGTGTTCGGGCCTGATCACATCCCGGTCACCACCCATAATGAGGCAGGGCGCTTTGATGGTACGCAGTTTTTCGAAAGGAATATTCGGGTAATCTCTCATCATCTCGTATAACTTCACTTCGTGTTTATCGGTAGATATTTTGATCACACGGTTCACCGCGGTAACGGCCCATCCAAATATAGCGCTGCTGTCGGGCTGAATGTTTGGTGCATAAGCCACTACCCTTTTTACTTTTTTAGGATAATCCATGGCCAGCTGCAGGCAAAGAATAGCGCCATCGCTTTGTCCCCAGATAAAGGCAGAATCGATGTGCAATTGTTCCAGCAATGCATTCACATCAGACGCCATCTGGTCGTAAGTCAAAGGCTTGTCAGTATCTGTTGATTTGCCCTGAGAACGACTGTCGATGGCGATCACTTTATACTTCTTGATCAGTTCGGGGTAATGTGACGCAGCACTGGAAATGGATCCGCCATTGCCATGCAAAACCACTAATGGCGCACCTTCTCCATAGATCTCATAATACAATTTGATGCCGTTGACATCGGCAAATTTCCCGGCCTTTTTATTATCACCGTAATTGGGAACATTGGTAGCTTCTACCAGCAATACTTTGCTATTGCTCACTGGGTCAGTTTGAATGGAAGCCTTGAACGCATCGTTGATGCCGCTTTTTGTACCATTCATGTTGATACCAGCATTCCAGCCTTCCATATCTCTTTCAAAATCGGTGGAATAAATTGTCACCCATTTATTTTTTTCCTGCTCTACCGAAACGGTTACATTATCATAACTATATCGGCCGTTCAATTCCAGCAATGCGCCAAAGGCCAGTTGACGGGCGTTTGAATCGACCTTGCCTTCAATACTATAAGTTTTCCAGTCTTTACTGCGGATAGGCTTTTTCCACATATTGTCGAAGTAACCATATCCAGAGATTTTATCCACGCGTGCCCATAGCCTGGCGGAAGCGCTATCATCAATAACTTCAGCTTTTACCTGCGCTTCAACTTTGAATCGATGCCCTTCATATCCTTTTAAAGGAACCGTATGCGACCAGGATGCCCAGTTTTCCTGTGCTGTAAGCGATTGAAGAAATCCCATTGAAAAGATCATCATCAAACCAACAAACCATGATTGTTTACCATGCATAATCGAGATTTTTAAAAATGAAAGAATGAGTAACGGGTGTGGACTAAACCTGTCCTTTGTTGAAATAGTTAGCAGGATTTAAAGATATATAATTTCCTGGTCTTCTCTATATCTCTGAATCGACATTCTTATTTTACATCCAATCAATCTTTTAACTGCTAAATTCATAACATAAAAAAACGCAACAAACTTTCTTATGTCTGCTGCGTTTTCAATTATTAATTACTAATTTTTAATTACCAATTATCCCTCAAGTCTCTCCTTAATATCCAACCCATGCTTCCTCGCAAAGTCTTTCGCCACATCATATCCCGCATCGGCATG
>JAKQKY010000060.1 GCA_029560415.1 Bacteroidota bacterium
TTCTGTTGAGGCTATTGAAACATTGGTGCTGGATGAATTTGATAAATCCCTGGAACTGGGTTTTAAAGAAGAGATGGAATTTATTATCGGCAGTTTACCGGCTGTTAAAAAAAGGATCCTCACATCAGCAACAGATGCACCGGGCATTCCGGATTTTGTAAAATTTGACAACGCCGCAAAAGTGGAGTTTCTGTCTCCGTTGGTGGAAAAAGAAGCAGTAGATGAATTGCTGGTGCAGGTGGTTCATTCGCCGGAAAAAGATAAAGTAGAAACGCTCTTCAGACTTATATGCCAGGTGGGGAATAAATCCATGATTGTTTTTTGCAATCACCGGGAATCTGTGGAACGCACCAGCGAATATTTATTGGAAAAAGGCATCGTGAATGTTTTTTATCATGGCGGTATGGAACAATACGAACGGGAAAGCGCCATGTGCAAATTCAAGAATGGTACCTCCAATGTGCTGATCACAACTGATCTTGCATCCAGGGGACTGGATATTCCCAATATCAAATACATCATTCATTTTCACCTACCTCCTACCCCCGACGTATATACGCACCGCAATGGCCGTACAGCCCGTATGACAGCCGGCGGAAAATCAATACTCATTTTATCAAAAGAAGAAAAACTGCCTTCCTACATTACAGAAGAAGTAACAGAGCTGCCGCTGAATGACAGGATTGAATTGCCGGAGAAACCAAAATGGACGACCCTGTTCTTTGCAGCAGGTAAAAAAGACAAACTCAATAAGATCGATATCGTTGGTTTCTTATCTAAAATAGGCCAGTTGAACCAGGAAGATATTGGATTAATAGAAGTAAAAGACTTTTCCAGTTTTGCAGCGGTAAGAAAATTACAAGTGGGCGCCCTGATGGAATTGATAAAAGATGAAAAGATCAAGGGAAAGAAAATTAAGATCGCTGTTGCAAAATAATTACTATTGAGCACACTGTTTCAATTGATCGACAGATAACCGGTATTTTTGAAAGAACGGTACGCAGTGCCTTTTTTACCTGATGGCCAACCACGAACACTTTGAAACCATTTACAATGGTCATAAAAAACTGGTGTATAATGTATGCCTGCATTATGTGCTTAATTCAGCCGATGCCGAGGATATCACACAGGAAGTTTTTGTAAAAGTGTACCAAAAATATCCACAATACAATGCCAGCCAGGCATCGCTCAAAACCTGGATATACCGCATCACCATCAATCATTGTCTTGATTTTTTAAAAGCCAGGAACGCAAAAAAAAGAGTGGGCTTTTTGAGTGCTCTATTGCTGCCCAACAGCAATGAGCCGGTGATTGATATGGCTTCTATCAACCATCCGGGTACAGAAACGGAGGACAAAGCTGCCTTAAAACAACTTCTACAAATCATTTATAGCCTGCCACCCAATCAAAAAACGGCCATTATTCTGAGCAAGATCGAAGACAGGCCTCAAAAAGAAGTGGCAGAAATTATGGGAATGAGTGTGAAGGCCGTTGAGTCACTGTTGCAAAGGGCCAAACAAACCATTCAAAAAAAATTGACAGACAGCGAAGGATTGTAGAATAACCATCGTATAACTAAACATACATCACCATGGAGCTAAACAAAAAACTGGATACACTCAAGCAAATAAAAGAAGTGGATGCCCCACCCTTTTTGTACACCCGTATCCTACAGCGGATTCAAAATTTGCAGCAACTGGAAGCGCCGGTAAAATGGAAATGGGCTTTTGCCTTAACTGCCATGATGATCCTGTTTGTCAATATTGCTATTCTGGTAAGATCAGCTGCTCCGGTTATTAAAAATACCGGGGTCGAAAATATGGTGAATGCAATGGACCTGTCACCCTCAAATGATTTGTACCATGAGTAAGATTAAATTATTAACCATTGCGGTAATTGG
>JAKQKY010000061.1 GCA_029560415.1 Bacteroidota bacterium
TTCTGTTGAGGCTATTGAAACATTGGTGCTGGATGAATTTGATAAATCCCTGGAACTGGGTTTTAAAGAAGAGATGGAATTTATTATCGGCAGTTTACCGGCTGTTAAAAAAAGGATCCTCACATCAGCAACAGATGCACCCGGCATTCCGGATTTTGTAAAATTTGACAACGCCGCAAAAGTGGAGTTTCTTTCTCCGTTGGTGGAAAAAGAAGCCGTGGATGAATTGCTGGTGCAGGTAGTTAACTCGCCTGAAAAAGATAAGGTAGAAACACTCTTCAGGCTTATTTGCCAGGTGGGAAATAAATCCATGATCGTTTTTTGCAATCACCGGGAATCGGTGGAACGCACTAGTGAATATTTATTGGAAAAAGGCATCGTGAATGTTTTTTATCATGGCGGTATGGAACAAAACGAACGGGAAAGCGCCATGTGTAAATTCAAGAACGGCACCGCCAATGTGCTGATCACAACCGACCTGGCTTCCAGAGGACTGGATATTCCAAACATCAAATACATCATACACTTTCACTTACCTCCTACCCCGGACGTATATACGCACCGCAATGGCCGTACTGCCCGTATGACAGCCGGTGGAAAATCAATACTCATTTTATCAAAGGAAGAAAAACTGCCATCCTACATTACAGAAGAAGTAACAGAGCTGCCGCTGAATGACAGGATTGAATTACCTGAAAAACCAAAATGGACAACCCTGTTCTTTGCAGCAGGAAAAAAAGACAAACTCAATAAGATCGATATCGTTGGTTTCTTATCTAAAATTGGCCAGTTGAACCAGGAAGATATTGGACTGATAGAAGTAAAAGACTTTTCCAGTTTTGCAGCGGTAAGAAAGTTACAGGTGGGCGCCCTGATGGAACTGATAAAAGATGAAAAGATCAAGGGAAAGAAGATCAAGATCGCTGTGGCGAAATAATTACCATTGAACATTACTGTTTCAATAGCCCGATAGATAACCGGTATTTTTGAAAGAACCATACGCAGTGCCTTTTTTACCTGATGGCCAACCACGCACATTTTGAAACCATCTACAACGGTCATAAAAACCTTGTGTACAATTTGTGCCTGCACTATGTACTCAACAGCACCGATGCCGAAGATATCACACAGGAAGTTTTTGTAAAAGTTTACCAGAAATATACGCAGTACGATGCCAGCCAGTCATCGCTCAAAACATGGATCTACCGCATTACCATCAATCATTGTCTTGATTTTTTAAAGGCCAAAAATGCAAAAAAAAGAATGGGCTTTTTGACTGCCTTATTTGGGCCAGGCAGTAATGAGCCGGTGATCGACATCGCCACTATTAACCATCCCGGTACAGAAACGGAAGATAAAGCTGCACTGCTGCACCTCCTGCAAATCATTTACAGCCTGCCGCCCAATCAAAAAACGGCCCTCATACTTAGCAAGATCGAAGACAGGCCACAAAAAGAAGTGGCAGAAATAATGGGCCTTGGTGTAAAAGCTGTGGAGTCACTATTGCAAAGAGCCAAACAAACCATTCAAAAAAAATTGACCGAAAGCGAAGGATTGTAGAATAACCATCGTATAACCATTTAATAAACGAATATGGAGCTGAATAAAAAACTGGATGTGCTGCAACAAATAAAGGAAGTGGATGCCCCACCCTTTTTGTACACACGTATACAACAGCAGATACAAAATCTGCAGCAACTGGAAGCGCCTGCCAAATGGAAATGGGCTTTTGCCTGCAGCACCCTCCTTATCCTGCTGATCAATATTTCCATTTTAGTTAGATCATCTGCACCTGTGGTTAAGCAAAATACCGGTGTCGAAAATATTGTCAATTCACTAGGACTATCCAATACCAACGATTTGTACCATGAGTAAGATAAAATTATTAACCATTGCTGTGATCGGCCTGTTGCTCACCAATGCAACCATGCTTGGTTTCCTGTTGTTTCAAAAACCACCTGTTCCAACTGGTGCCATGCCACCGGAAAAAAGAGAAGGTCCCAAAAAGATCATCATTGAGCGGCTGCAGTTTGATGCTGCCCAGGTTGCCCAATATGAAATGCTGATAACCGGGCACCGACAGTCCATCAGGTTACTGAAAGACAGTATCAGCGAAACTAAAAATGAGCTGTATCAATCCTTACAAACAGAAGGCTCTACTGGTAAAGATTCTTTGACCAGCCTGCTGAGTGCCCTGCAAAAAAGAATTGAAACAGTGCACTATGATCATTTTGCGCAAATAAAAAAACTGTGTAAGCCGGAACAGCTGGAGGCTTTTAATGAGCTTACGCATGACCTCGCTTTTTATTTTACTACCGAAAGAAAAGGGCCACCCCCAAGGCATGATGATCACTAAAAATAATTGGAACTAAACCCTGTACGAAAAAATGTATCCAACCAAAATTGATCATCACCGAAGGAAACGAAAAACAACTTCGTATAAATAAAAACGAAAGAATTTCTACATGAGAAAGAAAAACTTACTGCTGATCTGTTTAGTAACTGGCCTTAATAGTTTTGGACAAACAAATCCTGCCATTGTTAAATGGTTGCAGAA
>JAKQKY010000066.1 GCA_029560415.1 Bacteroidota bacterium
AATTTCTTTTTCGGTAACAACAGCAGGATCGAATGTTACTACAAAAACGCTGGTAGCAGTAGGTTTGCCGGCCTGTTTGCAGGATGTAACGCCGTTGATCTCACTGACCGCCTTTTGAATGTCTTTGCAATCAGCGCTGCAGGTTATACCACTCACTTTTAGCTTGACCGTTTGTTGAGTTTGAACTAATGGTTGCGGTTGTTCTTTTGATGTTTGTGCAATACCTGGAATGGCATTGGCAAAGGTTAATAACAAAGACAAAAGTAAAGTATTGAAATATGTTGATTTCATCCAAATTAATTTTTTATTGTATGTAAGAATAGCATTTTACGTTGCAGTAACGGCTTGCAAGTTAATCAATTATTTGAGTTTGGGTTGTTCAAGAAATGTCTATCAGGCTTGCATATGCGCAGGAGCTCTACCCCATTTATAGTACTGCAGACTTTTTAACAAAGGGCAATTGTCCACGATAGCCAGTGGTAGTTTTCTCGGGCTAAAGACTAAGCGCCATCCCAGCGCTCAAATTAACTGTATTGATCGCCTGCCTTACTTCATTTATATTTTGTTGAAAGATAGGAGGTCTTACAGAATTATTAAACTGGTATATACCTGGAATGCAGAGTCCACCATCAGTGGCAGTTATATACCGTTGTACACTATTAAAGGACAATGTAGAAGAACCGGTGTAGTCGAGGCTCACCACAATGGAAAAGAGCTTATTGATTTGATAACGGATATCCGTACCTGCTGCAAAACATAATCCAGTAGCCGACTGCCCGCCACGAACATACACCACATACGATGTGTCGCTTTTGCTGCTGCCATTAATCGATGGCAAGGAACTATTGATAACACCGGCTAACAGTTTAAAGTGCCATGACAGCTTTTTGTCTGTGCCTTCAGCCAATATATTTTTTGAAAGCCCTGCTAACCCATATTTATTTAACCAGGATTTGCTTTGTACCTCCCAGTTAGGATAGTACCTCGCAGTTCCTGTTATGATAAAAAAAGCCGACTGCGAAAGTTGTTGTTCAAATGCTGAACTGTTGAAACCGTTTTTTTGAAGTGCAACCATCGCAATTGCAGAAAAGCCACTGCCCATACGGTGAGCATAAGACAAAGTAACTGTTCCACCCATCGTAGCATACCCCGGTTGTTCCTTGCCGGCAATTGTGTTGGAATAATTTCCTACGGGGAAAGAGGGACCAAGGCTGATCATCAAGGTTGATTTTTTCTGTTGGCTGAAAAGGGTCTGACCTATCAAAACGGCAAACAATAAGGGAAATGATTTTTTCATTTTGGGTTAGTTGAAATGCAAATGTATGTTAATCCGCTCCCTGAATATACACCGAATGCCTGTTGAGTAAACAGGATAGGTTGAAGAACCAATGTGCCAGCGCAGCTTCCCGGGCTAACCTCGGTATGCAAATGCACCATGCTGGTAAGTCCAGTCACCTAATATCCTCCTATTTTATTTACAACAACTCCTTCGCTGTTTACCTGCAATACAAATTTTCTGCTGTCATGTATCCTGTCCTGGCACAGTATGGCACTGGAAGTTGTTTTAACAGGAGTAACATAGGTACTGGTAACCCGTATCCAGCCGTTAATGGTCAGCTTATCATACTGCCGCTTTTCAACTTTGCCACCGGTGGTTTCTGTAGTCATTCCAATAATGCCATTGCGGCAATCACTGCGGCCGCAGCTTTTACCAAAGGTCATGGCTTTAATGTTGTACGTATTGCTGGAACTGGGTAACCTGATATCGTCTAAGCTGGAGGAATAGATTTCTCCAAGGTATTTCAATTGTATTGATGTGCCATACCCGAGTTTTATATCGTCAAAAAGCGGCGGCAGGTGAATGAATTTTTTAGCATTGGTATAACCTGTTTTGTTTTTCGATTTGTACATAAATTCTCCCGGGCCGCCAAAATGAATGATTTCTGCACCTTCAGGTATATCATAGCTTTCGCCAAAGTAACCATGAATTTTATCCCATGCCGCTACTTTAAATTTGTTGGGAGCTGTGAATATGACAATGCTGTTGTACAATAATTGCACATTTACATAACCGGAAGTACTGGTAATGCTTTCATTATAAAAATTCCACCTGCCTTTATTTGTCTTTACTAACAGGTAATCACTGCTGTACATGTATTCGGTTAATTTTTCTGTGGTATTGATAAAAGAGGATTTCTCCGGGTTAAAAACCTGCAAGCCGTTTTTATCAATTACTACAAACCGCGTTTTATATTTACGATCTTCATCAATATTTAATCCAATTATGGTATCATAAACTGCCTCCAGGTAATGCATACTGTTCAATAAGCCTCCCTTTACGCCATATTTTTTTCCTGCCTCAAATATGGTAAAGTCACCTACTTTGTCAACAAAATTTTCGGGATACTTTTTTACATCGGCAGGTTTATCTTTTACTGCTGTTGATGTAGCAGCGGGTGCAGTTTTTTTAGCAGCTGCCTTTTTACCTGCCGTTCCTTTTGCAATCAAAGGGGCCTGTTTTTTCACAACGAATTTTTTTAATGCGCCTGTATTTGAAATAAGCGCAGGACTCCAGGACATGTCTTTGTATATTTTGATCAGTTGCTTTCCCTGGCTGGAAGCTGCCATCCATTGACCGCCTGTGGTCATTTCAACGTCATTAAAAGACAGAACACCGGTTTCTTTTTTGTATTCGGAACTTACAGACTGGCCGTCAATTTTATACATAGATAAAAGACCCTCTTCATCTGTAAGGATCAGTTTATTACCTTCCTGGTTAAATTTTGCCCTGGATAATTTGTCATCCGGAAACCGATGAATGGGTGCCGCTGAACTGAGATCGCCGGACAGTTGGTATATACTGATAGAATCTTTTGTTCCGGCCACTAAAAGCCCGTCGTTGGTAATGTCGATGATTCCCGGTCTATACTCTTCAACTTTTAAAACAATGTTTCCCGGGTAGGCCTGG
>JAKQKY010000067.1 GCA_029560415.1 Bacteroidota bacterium
AATTTCTTTTTCGGTAACAACAGCAGGATCGAATGTTACTACAAAAACGCTGGTAGCAGTAGGTTTGCCGGCCTGTTTGCAGGATGTAACGCCGTTGATCTCACTGACCGCCTTTTGAATGTCTTTGCAATCAGCGCTGCAAGTAATGCCGCTTACTTTTAATTTGACAGTTTGCAGGGTTTGGAGGATTGCCGGTGGTTGTTTTGTTGGTGTTTGTGCCATACTTGTAATGGTACAGGCAAAGCTGAATACCAAACAAAAAAGGAAGGCATTGAAATATCTTGATTTCATTTTATTGATTTTGAGTGACTGCCAGGAAAGCGTTTTACTTTGTAACTACGACTTGCAAGGTAATCAATTTTTGAGTTTAGGTTGTTCAGGAAATGCTTAAAGGGTTTGCTGATGTGCATTGGCTGGATTTCATAATGACTATTGCAGGTCCTGGTGCAATGACAAAAGCTGACTGCGAAACCTGTTTTTCAAATGCTGCTTTATTAGTTCCGTTTTTTTGAATGCCAACCATCGCAACAACAGAAAAGCCGTTGCCAATACGATGAGCATACGATAGAGAAACTGCTCCACCCATTGCAGCATACCCGGATTGCTCAATATCTGCTTCTGTTTTTGAATAATTCCCTACAGGAAAAGAAGGGCCAATGCTGATAGCCAATGTTGATTTATTCTGTTGGCTAAAAAGTTTTTGACACATTAAAATGGCAAGGAATAAGGGAATCAGGTTTTTCATTCGTTGGGTTAATTGAAATGCAAATGTAAGATAACACCATGGGCATAACAGCAGGCTGCGTTTCCTCACAATTTATTTACAACAACTGCTTCTTGATCTACCTGCAAAACAAATCTCTTGCTGTCATGAATCCTGTCGGGACAGTTTATTGCACTGGTGGTGGTTTTAACAGGTGTAACATAGGTACTCGTAACCGTTATCCAGCCGTTAATGGTCAGTTTATCATACTGCCGCTTTTCAACTTTGCCACCGGTGGTTTCTGTAGTCATTCCAATAATTCCATTACGGCAATCACTGCGGCCGCAACTTTTACCAAAGGTCATGGCTTTGATGATGTACGTACTGCTGAAACGGGGTAACCTGATATCATCTAAACTGGTGGAATATATTTCTGCACCGTATTTCAATTGTAACTTGGTGCCAAACGAAAGTTTTATATCATCAAAAAGCGGCGGCAGGTAGATGAGTCTTTTAGCATTGGTGTAACCCGTTTTGTTTTTCGATTTGTATAAAAATTCTCCCGGGCCGCCAAAATGAATGATCTCTGCTCCTTCAGGTACATCATAGCTTTCGCCAAAGTAACCATGAATTTTATCCCATGCCGCTACTTTAATTTTGTTGGGAGCTGTAAACATTACAAAGCTGTTATACAATAACTGCACATTTGCATATCCGGAAGTGCTGCTGATACTTTCATTGTAAAAATTCCACCTGCCTTTACCTGTTTTTACCAATAGGTATTCACTGCTGTACATATACTCTGTTAATTTTTCCGTGGTATTGATAAAAGAAGATTTGTCCGGGTCAAAAACCTGCAGCCCGTTTTTATCAATTACTACAAACCGTGTTTTGTATTTATGATCTTCCTCCATCCTTAATCCAATGACAGTATCATATATTGCCTCCAGGTAATGGACATTGTTCAGCATACCACCCTTTACACCGTATTTTTTACCCGCTTCAAATATGGTATAGTCGCCCACCTTGGTAACAATATATTCTGGATACTTTTTTACATCTAAAGGTTTATCTTTTACCGCAGTTGATTTAGCAGCGGGTGTGTTTTTTTTAACAGCTGCCTTTTTACCTGCCGTTCCTTTTGCAATCACAGGGGCCTGTTTTTTTACAACGAATTTTTTTAATGCGCCTGTAGTTGAAATAAGCGCAGGACTCCATGACAAGTCTTTATATATTTTGATCACTTGCTTTCCCTGGCTGGAAGCCGCCAACCATTGACCGCCTGTGGTCATTTCAACATCATTAAAAGACAGAACACCGGTTTCTTTTTTGTATTCGGAACTTACAGACTGGCCGTCAATTTTATACATAGATAAAAGGCCCTCTTCATCTGTAAGGATCAGTTTATTACCTTCCTGGTTAAATTTTGCCCTGGATAATTTGTCATCCGGAAACCGATGAATGGGTGCTGCTGAACTGAGATCGCCGGACAGTTGGTATATACTGATAGAATCTTTTGTTCCGGCCACTAAAAGCCCGTCGTTGGTAATGTCGATGATTCCCGGTCTATACTCTTCAACTTTTAAAACAATGTTTCCCGGGTAGGCCTGG
>JAKQKY010000074.1 GCA_029560415.1 Bacteroidota bacterium
AGTATATCTTTTACATATCCGCCAGGCTTTACAAATGGTTCAATCACCGTTAGAGCTACAAACGGGTGCGGTACCAGCAGTGTAAGAACCTTAGCGATTGGCACACTATTGCCGTCTACTCCTGGTGTTATAGATGTGATCAATACCGTTTCTTGTCCAAATCGCATCTATACTTACACGTTAGCTTCGCTACCTGCCAATGCCACATCGGTAAACTGGGTAGCTACTGCGGGTACGATCATCAATGGACAAGGCACTTCGAGTATCACTGTTTCTTATCCCCCAACAGCGGTCAGTGGTATGGTAACCGCCCAGGGCAGAAATAATTGTGGCAACAGTGTGATTCGCACAACTACGGTTAAATTGCCTGCGTGTGAAGAAACTCCTCCGCTATTTGCCAGATCAACAGCTGAACCTGTTTCCTCTTTTAATATTTTGCCGGATAAGATGGAATTGAATGTATATCCCAATCCCTCCACTTCAGATTTCAAACTCCGGGTTATTACTGCCGTGAAAGAAAAAATAGGAGTAAGGGTATTGGATATGACCGGAAGTTTATACAGGCAAATAACAATAATGCCATATCAAACGATTAACCTGGGCTCGGAATTACATCCCGGTGCGTATATGATAGAAGTGAAGCAAAGTGGTATGCAAAAAGTAGTTCGCATCATGAAGTTTTAAAAACATTATACAGATTTACAAAGCGTACTCCTAACGGGTGCGCTTTTTTATTTGCAATAGTTCTTTATAAAACGAATAATTTCTTTTATTAAAGAAACGGGATATCGGTTGATCATTATTTCTTAAAAGTAAAGAGATAAACCAGGAAGATTAATTCTAAACATAGAAAATATGAAATGCTGCACAATGATAGGCGGTACAAGAGCGAAGTGTAACGATGCAGCAGTTGTTTACCCCGCCGGAAACACAAAAATAATTTTTTGAAATTGAAATGAATGTTTATCTTTATATAGTTGTTTAAACAACTATATAAAGATAAACAACCAATTTAAAAAAAGCGAATTATACAGTTTTATCACGGGTAAGGCCAGTACGGCTATTGCCCGTCGTATGCAGAAGAATTTCAAAGCCAATAGCATCGACATCACCATTGAACAATGGAGTGTTTTATACCATTTGTGGAAAGAAGATGGCATGAGCCAGCAATCTCTATGCGACGCCACTTTCCGCGATAAACCCAGCATCACCCGCCTGGTTGATAACCTTGAAAAGCTCAGATTGGTTAAACGGGTTGCGAGTAAGGATGACCGTAGGATTAACATGATCTACCTCACACCCGAAGCATTGGAATTACAGGTGAAGACCATGGAAGTAGCCAACCAAACCCTGAACGAAGCATTGGCGGGCGTTACCAACGGACAAATTGAAATTGCAAAAGAAGTATTGCAGCAGGTTTATGAAAACCTTAAATAACGAAGATCAACTTTTTGATTAAATAGAATTCTCAACACATTTAATATTATCACAATGAGTACCACATCTGAAACAATCAATTTACTGAAAGGCGGAGAATGGCTGATCAAAGAAAGTAATGCTGCAGACATTTTCATCCCGGAAGATTTTAATGAGGAACAACAAATGGTGAAAGATATGTGTCACCAGTTCCTGCTTACGGAAGTATTACCGGTAATCGACCGTATCGACCAGGCAGAACCAGGATTGATGCCATCCCTGTTGATCAAAGCGGGAGAGCAGGGTCTTTTGGGCGCATCCATTCCAGAAACATTTAATGGCCTTGGTAAGGATTTCATTACATCTACCCTCATCAATGAAGGTCTGGGTGGAGGATTTTCATTCAGTGTGGCCGTAGCAGCGCATACCGGGATCGGCACCTTACCCATTTTATATTTTGGAACAGAT
>JAKQKY010000161.1 GCA_029560415.1 Bacteroidota bacterium
CGGCGCACTGGAAAGCTCTAAAAAATCAATGGAACTGGCAAAGGAAGAAGGCAATGAAGATTATGTGAAGATCAATAAGGATCTGCAGAAGAGTTTGAATGAGTGATGAACGATTCATTCTATAACATAAAAGCGGCATTATGTGCCGCTTTTATGTTACCCCAAATTTTGAAAATCAAACTTTTAAAAAATACTCACAGTGCCGGGAGTAGCCGTATCACCATCACATCGCTTTTTCAGTATTTGCATCTCGGTATCTATCCCGTTGGTACCGCTTTTATTTTTTGAACTGTCTGTCTGGTTAACCCTGATAAAATTTTCTATTACCGGCTGATCTTTATCGATCTGTGTGTTTCCAACTTTATTCTTTCTTAACTGCTCAGTAATCTCCTCTTTTGTAGTTTCTTTCAGATCTACTACAAGACGCTGTTCGTCTTTCACAATGAATTTTGAAATACCGTAATAATATCTCTTATCCTTTAAACCCAGCACATACACAAAAGCATCGTCTCCTTTTATGAGTTGAATATTATTTCCCCCACCTCCAAATACAAAATCATCGTTTTCAGCATTGCCTTCAGTCAGTAATTTTCTATTGGGGATACACAAGTACACATCAAGAATTTTATCCTCGCCATCTTTAACCTCAACACTAAGTTTTACCTCCGAAACTGCATTGATATTCGCCTCTACGAACATATCAATATTATACCAACCGGATCTTTCAATTGAAAAGGCATAGGCAGGTCTGTCAACAAATCCTGTATATAGATTCGCTGGGGCAACAAACCCTGTGTCCGTATTCTCTATTGATATTTCGTCATAAACCGGCACCGTATCATAACCACAGTCAAAGTTTGTAAACATATCAATGCTGGATGTATCGGTTGGAAATTCAAAGCTGCGTTTTGAAAATATATCCGGCCTCTTCAACCATGCTTCATTATCACAATAATCTAATATTGCTTTTATATCTCTTAACGGTAAATTAAACTGTGTCATCCTGCTACCCCATGTTCTTAGCAATGACCGGGCATACCAATCATACTCAAGCATTGAATTTACATTGTTAACCCATTTATAAGGCCATTCTATATTTGGCGCCCTTTCCCTGCTGCCGGCCAACATGGGTCCTGTCATATCCGCAAATGGATTATGGCAAGCGGAGCAATTTGCTTTAAACAGGGCTTCACCATTTGCCAGTTCCACTGATACCTCACTGCTGTCCAGTGCTTTTGGTTCAATCCAGTTAATAGAACTGTCAGCACTTAATTCTCCCTTAAAAACATTCATGCTGTCGTTGTAAAACTTTGAAGGGATAGTAATGCCCACTGGTTTTAGGTAATTCACTGGCTTACCTGTTGCCGTGGCATTAAAATAGATCATACCTCCGCTTTGTAAAGGTTTTCCATTACTCATTGTGGTTAGCCCTGCCCTCAATATATCCTGCATACTGTAAGCTTCTTTGATCTCAATCAAAACCTGGCTGCCTGCCGGCACATCAAAACTATTGGCAGCAATTTTGATCACTGCTCCCTTGGGTGTTTTTAGTGTGTTATCTTTTACCGGATCGA
>JAKQKY010000407.1 GCA_029560415.1 Bacteroidota bacterium
ATTATCGGAACCTGCATTGAACGCAAGTGCAGCACCCACAATGGTTTCGCTGGCCTTATTTTGTATCTGGTGAATGGCCGAAGCATTTACAGATAGTACATCAGAAATTGGAAATGATCCACCACCATGAATGGTTACCCTTCCGGTGAGAAACCAGTTCTTGTCTTTAAAACTAACTTTCGGTCTGTTGATATGGTACATCGAAGCACCGAGATAATAGTTGTTTTGTCCGTTCGTAGAACCAGAATACAATAAGCCTGCATTCACATCAAAATAACTTTGATTTCTTCCGTTGGTTAATATGTCGGCAGTAGTTCCTGTAAAACCATTCTGTTCAAGCATATCTTCAAATGTGAGCTTTGTGATATCGAGCACCATGCTATTGTATGAACCCTGGAAACCGGCTCCAATGGTATTGTATCCATTTTCATCCAACGCCTTATGATATGAAAGAGATGCAGAACCGTAATTGAGTTTTAAAGCGCTATTGGCACTTGCATCGCTCACACCTGCAATACCCACTCCAAATACATCATTTTGCGGAATGCGTTTCCTTAAGATCGGGAAGTCAACAGAAGCGCTGGTGGTAACATATGCTTTAGGAATAGAAGGCCATTGATCGCGGTGATTGGCAGCCAGTCGCCAGTCGCCATCAAATTTACCTGTAAAGGCAGGATTGAGGGTTAATGGCGAAGCAAAGAATTGCGAAAAATGCGGATCCTGTGCTTGTAGCACCCCAGTTAAAAATAGGAGGGAAATAAAAACGAAATATTTTCTCATTATCAGGCGATTCTTATAGCATTAAAGATAAGCATTTCAACTAAAAAGCTGCTTTAAAAAGTTTAAAGAAAATAGAAGAAAAGCGCCTGGTACTCAACTGATTGGTTTTAACCGTGGTATTTATCAGGATAAAAAACAATATCCTATAATGCCCGGCAGCACAAATCAGCCCGTGAAACCGGTACGTTTAATTCTGTGTTTTAGTGCCGTAAGCAAGGTCACCTGCATCGCCTAAACCCGGGACAATATACCCTTTGGCAGTAAGCTCTTCATCAATATCAGCACACCAGATGGTTGCCTTGGGCTCTGCCCTCAAAACATACTCAATACCCACAGAACAGGCAATGGCACATACGATGTGTAATTCTTTTATTTCGCCTTCATCTTTGAGGTGTTGAATGGCTTTTACCAGGGATGATCCGGTTGCCAGCATGGGATCACTCAGTATCACCACTCGTCCTTCCAGTTCGGGGCAGCTCATATATTCGAGGCTGATCTCAAAACTGCCATCGGCATGGTGTTTACGGTAAGCACTGAGAAATGCATTGTCGGCCTTATCGAAATAATTCAGAAGCCCGTTGTGCATCGCCAATCCTGCCCGAAGGATGGTGGCCAATACAGGTTGTTGTTTTAATACTTTACAAGTAGCAGTACCCATGGGCGTGGTGATTTCCTTTTCGGTAGATTCAAGCTGTTTGCTGATCTCGTAGCCAATCACTTCAGCAATTCTTTCCAGGTTTCGCCTGAAGCGCATCCGGTCCTGTTGAACATCTACATCCCTTAATTCACTTACCCAGTTGCTGATCAACGAATGAGATTCACTTAAATTTTTTATCATATCGATTTATTTAACTGGCTTCCCTATTGAAGCCTGGCTGGTAAATTGTGTTATATCACCATGCAGCCATTTTCAATATTTTAAATACATTAACAAACAAATCTAAAATAAAATCATTGAGCATAGCGTATTTTTAATCAACCATTTTCAAAATAGTATTTTTGTTCTATCAAAATCCAGGTTATGAAAAAATTACTGATTCCCCTTGCAGCGCTTATTTACCTTCTACCCGCATGCAATAACCGTCATGAATATGATATCAAGAGCAATGAGGTGTATGAGAAGAGCAAGGCCTCAATTGAAGAAGTTGAAAAGAAAGATCCTGTACGTTTCCTGAAGGTATCGGGCAGCAATAAGCGAAATTTACTCGGTCAAACCGTAATTAAGGGAACTGTATTCAGCAATTCAAAAATGGTTACCTATAAAGACATCGATATCAAATTATTTTTTTACAGTAAAACAGGTGCGTTGCTGGAAGAGGATCATGAAATCGTATATGAATCTGTTGATCCGGGTGGAAGTAAAGGTTTTAAAACAAAATATTTTGCCCCAAAGGGTACCGATAGTGTGGCGATGAAGGTGATTTCGGCGAAGTATTGATTTGGTGATTTGAAGATTTGGTAATTTGAAGATTGTTTGATTTGGTGATTTGAAGATTGATTGATTTGGTAATTTGAAGATTTGAAGATTTGAAGATTTTGGGATTTGATGATTGATTGATTATTTTATTCTACAAACGTAAAACTGTCGCCGTCGAATAAGCCTTTGTCGCTTAGTTTGAGGTGAGGAATCACGAGCAGGGCCATAAAGCTAAGGGTCATGAAAGGGGCATTAAGCGTGCTTCCCAGTACTTCTTTGCTAAACTTATCTATTTCGGTGTATGCAGCTGCAACTTGATAACCATCCAGGTTACTCATCAGGCCTGCAACTGGCAAGGGCAATACTTTCTCTTCTCCGTTTCCAACTGCGCTTACGCCTCCACGGTATCTGATCACCGCATTTACAGCTTTACACAAACTTTCATCATCGGTACCAATGGCTACAATGTTGTGGCTATCATGCGCTACTGAAGATGCCAGTGCTCCTTTTTTAAGGCCACTGTTGCGAATGAATGATTTTGCCACCACAGCATCATGGTACCTGTTAACCACAACAATTTTGATGATGTCGCGATCGGTATCACTTACCATTTCACCATTTACTACTGCTGGTGCCAACGACAGGCGGTTGGTGATCAGTTGGCCATCGAGCGCTTCAATTACAGGTATTTCTTTCTCACCGTTATGTTGTATCCTGAAATCAGCTATCACTTTCGGGCTGCAATCAAACTCATTAATGATTGCTGATGGACTGGCATTGATCAGTGATCGCCCGTTTTCGGCAACCAATATTCCATCGATATAAGTTTGCAAAACCCTGAAGTTTACCAGGTCTTTTACCAGGATGAAATCCGCCGGGTGGCCGGTTTGTAAAAG
>JAKQKY010000175.1 GCA_029560415.1 Bacteroidota bacterium
GCCGATCTCCTGGTGCCTTTCGGGTATTTCCACATCCTGGAATCCCTTGCGGATGAGCCTTTGCTTAAAGTCTAACTGTACAGGATATTCGCCGTGCACCAGGAATACTTTACTTACCTGGCGAGGATCCTGGCATGACAAGAACTGGCACAGGTCGTCGTAATCGCCGTGTGCACTCATGCTGCGCATCTCTCCTATTTCGGCATTCACTTCATGAGGCTGACCAAAAATATTCACTTCCTGCGGATGTTTCTTCAACCTGCCGCCCAATGAATTGGGTTCACAATAACCGGAAAAGAGGATCGTGTTGCGGCTATTTTCAATATTGTTGCTGATATGGTGTTTGATCCTTCCCGCTTCGGCCATGCCGCTTGCAGAGATGATCACGCAAGGGCCTTTATAATAATTTAACATCTTTGATTCATCCACCGACTTGGTGAATTTCAATCCCCGGAATGCGAAAGGATCGTCATCATTCAGCAATACTTTTTGTATCCTTTTGTTGAAATATTGCGGGTAGCTTTTAATGATCTGCGTTGCAGTGGTACTTAATGGACTATCTACATAATAGTCAAGCGCAGGCAATCTATTCTCAATTTCCAACTGGTTGAGGGAATACAATATTTCCTGTGTGCGCCCAACACTGAAAGCCGGAATAATTAGTTTCCCTTTTTTATGCAGGCAGGTATGTTCGATCCATTTGTGCAATGCATCGGGTGTTGGATTGTGTTCGTCGTGCAGGCTGTTGCCATAGGTAGATTCGATGATGATATAATCTGCCTGGCTAAATGGCGCAGGTGATTTAAGGATGATATCCCTGTACCGGCCCACGTCCCCGCTAAACGTGATGCGGGTGACCTTTCCTTTTTCGGTTATGCGTAAGTGTACGGCAGCACTCCCGATGATATGGCCTGCATCGGTATAACAAAATTCAACACCTTCTGCGATCGTATGCCATTGATCATAATCCACCACTACAAACTGTTCTGCGGCAGTCAATGCGTCTTCGGTTGTATACAAAGGCTTCAGGTAAGGTAAGCCTTGCAGCGCTCTCCTTTTATTTTCAAACTTGATGTCGTTTTCCTGGATGCCCGCAGAATCTTCCATGAGCACAGCAGCCAGGTCTTTGGTGGCCGGTGTAGCATACACTTTACCGTTATATCCATCCTTTATCAACTTCGGAATCAGTCCGCAATGATCAATGTGTGCATGAGAAAGGATCATATAATCTACTTCCGCCGGGTTAAAACCAAATGTTCGATTGAGTTCATCCGTATCATGACCCATTCCCTGGAACATGCCACAGTCTAACAATAATTTTTTCCCATTATTAAGGGTGACCAGGTGTTTAGAGCCGGTTACCGTTTGGGCAGCGCCATGAAATGCGATCTTCATATGTATCTTTTTACGTAAGAGTTTAAATGTACGCCGGAATGTTCATTAACGATATGATATATTGTTAAGAATATATTTTGGCGAACAAACAGGATAATTCCGAACAATTTATGAGCGGGTTCTGCAAAGAAAATCAAACTGATACTGCCAGCCAGGCCATCATTCCCATTCCTTTCTCGATGGCTCTTTCATCCACATTGAATGTTGGCGTGTGTACATTGCTGGTAATGTTCTTTGCCTTGTTGCCTGCACCTAACCTAAAAAAACATGCCGGGATCAGGTGCGAGTAAAAAGCAAAATCTTCTGCGCCCATTCTTAACTCTGTTTCAGAAACATTTCCTTCACCGGCGTAAATTGCGGCTGATGCTTTTGCGGCAGCAGATAAATTTTCATCATTATATACAAACGGATATCCAACATCAATACGAATATCAACATCGGCACCCAATGCAGTTACCAATTGTTTGGTTTGATTGATGATCAGTTCATGTGCTTTGAAACGCCACTCTTCATTCATAGCCCTGAAAGTACCCATCAGTTTCACTTCCGATGGGATAACATTGGTGGTATTGCCTCCCTGGAAAGAAGTAATGGACAATACAGAGGGATTAAAAGGATTGTTATTGCGACTGATGATCTGCTGCAGGCTTACAATGAGCTGCGATGCCACCAGGATGGTATCAGCCGTAAATTGAGGAGCAGCCGCATGACCGCCTTTACCCTTTACCGTTATATAGATCTCATCGGCGCTGGCCATCACCATTCCGCCGCGGAAACTAAACGTGCCTACTTCCATGCCCGGGTGTACATGCAGTGCCAGGATCTTCTCAGGCGCCGGATTCTCGAGTACGCCTTCTTTGATCAGGAGACTTGCTCCACCGGGATTCTTTTCTTCACCGGGCTGAAATATCAGTTTAACGGTTCCTTCCCAATCATCTTTCGTTTCCTGTAAAATTTTCGCTGCTCCCAACAGGCAGGTGGTATGTACATCGTGGCCACAGGCATGCATGATGCCCGGGTTTTGTGAACGATACGGCACATCATTTTCTTCCAGGATGGGCAATGCATCCATATCGGCCCGCAGGGCAATGACCCTGGAGGAAGGATTTTTACCTTTGATCAATCCAACCACACCTGTGTTAGCCTTTACTTCAAAAGGTATTTGCCAACTGGTTAATTTATCCTGAATGAAAGCAGACGTTTTAAATTCCTCGTAACTCAGTTCGGGATTGGCATGAATATGATGTCGCACGGCAATGAATTCATCCGCATATTCAGCCGCCAGCTTCTTGATCTTTTCCAGCATGTTGCGTTTGTTTTCGTGAAGGTAACCAGAA
>JAKQKY010000177.1 GCA_029560415.1 Bacteroidota bacterium
CACCATCACACCGGGCGGAACCTATGCCATCTACACAGCACTTACCACTATATTACAGCCAGGCGACGAGGTGATCCTGTTTGAACCGGCCTACGACAGTTATGTGCCAAACATTGAGATCAATGGAGCCATTGCTGTTCCGATTCCGCTGGTATTTCCTGATTATGCCATCGACTGGAATGTAGTGAGGTCAAAGATTACGCCCCGTACAAAAGCCATCATACTCAATTCGCCACACAACCCCACCGGGAGTGTATTAAGTGAAACAGACATTGAACAACTGCGTTTAACCGTAAAGGATACCAACATCATTATCATAAGTGATGAAGTGTATGAACACCTGATCTTCGATCAGAAAAAACACCTGTCGATCCTGCGATATCCCGATCTCATGGAGCGAAGTTTTGTATGTTTTTCATTCGGAAAAGTATATCACTGCACCGGGTGGAAACTCGGCTATTGCATTGCTGCGGCCCCGTTGATGAAGGAATTTAGAAAAGTTCACCAGTTCAATTGTTTTACCTGTAACAGTCCGATGCAGGTTGCCCTGGCAGTTTTTTTAACAAAGAAAGCCCCTTACCTGGAACTCGGAAATTTCCTGCAGCAGAAGCGGGATTATTTTGCCGGGCTGATGAAACAAACGCCTTTTGAACCTCTGCCTTCTTATGGAAGTTATTTTCAATTATATTCTTATAAAAAGATAAGCGATCTACCAGAGCTGGCATTTGCGGAATGGCTGACCGAAAAAGGCGGCGTAGCTACCATACCCGTTTCAGCTTTTTATAAAGAGCCGGTTGAGAACCAGGTGGTGCGTTTTTGTTTTGCCAAGAAAGAATCTACACTGGATGCAGCCGTACAAAAGTTGCTCGCCATTTCATAAACACATTATGTATCGATATATTATTATCAGCCTGCTGCTGTTTTCCTGCCAGGAAGGATCTCATTCCAAACAAGAAACGAAAGCCGTTCCGACATCAGGTAGTTTGACGAAGGAAGCGGTAAAAGATACAACAGCTGCTGTACCGGATGAAACCATCAACAGCCAGTCGCAGCCAATAAAACTCATCAGCCATCCTGTACAATTGCAGACTGGAGACAGCTTCAACCTGCAGATACCGGAAGGATACCGGTTAAGCATAGCCGCACAAGGATTGAAGCGGTTGAGGTTTCTTGCGATGAGTCCTGATAATCGTTTGTTTGCAACGGATATGTACGACCGCAGTGATAACCATAAAGGTCGCGTGCTCATCTTTGAGAACTGGGATGATTCCACTAAAAGTTTCCGGAAGATCAGTACGTACCTGGATGGGTTGCACAATCCAAACCAGGTTGCTTTCTATAAAAATTACCTTTATGTGGCAGAAACGGATAGGCTTAGCCGTTATGTTTACCACCCGGGCTTAATCCTGCCTACCGATACCGGAGCAGTGATAGCCCGTTTCCCTGCCTATGGCCTGGGATATAAATACGGCGGTTGGCATCTTACACGTAGCCTGGCTTTTCACAATGATAAACTATATGTAAGTGTCGGCAGTAGTTGTAACGCCTGCGTAGAAACAGAAGAGATCAGGGCCTCGATCCTGGAGATGGATCTGGATGGCGGAAATATCACAACTTATGCCCGTGGACTCAGAAATTCAGTGGGCATTCAATGGATCGGCAATAAGCTATGGGTAACAGGCATGGGCCGCGACCTGATTGGTCCCGATAAGCCTGAAGATCTTTTTCAGCAGGTTGAAAAAGATGGATATTATGGATGGCCATATTATTTTCAGTACCAGGGAAAGATATATCCTGATACCCAGTTTGCTGATTCTGCAAAACCATCCTGGGTGAAAGAACCACCTGTAGCGTTTTGTGGATTTAAAGCGCATAGCGCCCCATTGGGATTTGCTTTTCTGAAAAATTTTGAAGACCCGGTATTGCGAAATAGTGTGTTGGTATGTTTGCATGGCAGCACAAGTGTATGGCGGGAACGGGGAAACGCGGTTGTAAAAGTAGAAGCTGATAACAAGTATACCAATATTGTAACCGGATTTTTAACCGGGAAAACCGATGCCGACCGTCATGGCCGTCCCTGTGATGTGCTCATGAAAGATGAGCATTCTTTTTTTGTAACCGATGATCTGAAAGGCGTTCTCTATTATATCTATAAATGATCAAACACCAAACTGGCGAAGGTGATGATCGATGTGTTTATACATGCTCATGCCCCATTGATCGGGGGTAAATGTTCCAAACATCGGGTGAGGAAATTTGCTGATGCCATCCGGACCAGCTTTATAAAACTGGTTGATCAACGCGATCAACTCTGTTTTTTCATGCTCAACATTCCGTTCATCTTTAATGATAAAGTTGGGGGCTGTAGGTAGGTTTTGTTTCCAGGGACTGTCGTTGTATAATTTAGATTTGAACATCCAGCCAAGGAGCCGGCCGATGAACATCCGGGGAAGTTTTTTTTCACTGAGCGGCACACTAAAAGCAACCTTGCAATGCGCCAGCATCTGGCCTGCATTCATTTTACCCCAAAGTGGTTTTTGTTTTGGATCAAGCTTGTTGAGCCTGTTGAGTACTTCGGTATAAGTGGTTTGATCAAACAGAGATTTCATGATCGTTGTTTTAATACTATTAAAATCACTCAGTAATACTTGCTAAATATTGTTCGGCCCGGGCCAGGTCTTCGGGAACATCGATCTTAACGCCGGCATGTTCAGTTTGTATCATTCTTAACTGGATGCCATTTTCCAGGTAACGAAGGCATTCAATTTTTTCAAGGCTTTCCAAAGGCGTCATTTCCCAAAGGGTAAATTGTAAAAGGGCTTTTTTGCGGAATGCATATACGCCGATGTGTTCGTAATAAACAACCTGGAGGCTGGTTTCCCGGTGATATGGAATTACACTGCGGCTGAAAAGAAGGGAGTTCATTTTTTTATCAACCGTAACTTTTACATAATTGGGGTTTGCTACCAACGACATATCTGTAAATGGTTTCATGAGCGAAGCTACCTGTACCGATTCATCCTCAAAAGCGTTTAATAGTTTCCGTAAGGCTCCTGCATCAATGAAAGGTTCATCGCCCTGCACGTTCAGGATAATATCTACTTCCATGGCAGCAGCAGCTTCGGCAATGCGATCGCTTCCGCTTTCATGAGGATGTTTACTCATCACAGCATGACCGCCATTGTCAACAATTTCTTTGAAAATGATCTCGCTGTCGGTGACCACCAGAACTTCATCAAAAAGGCCTGTAGCAACCGTGTTGTCGTAGGTATGCCGGATCACGGTTTTATTACCGAGTGGTTGCATCAGCTTAAACGGAAACCTGGTGGCGGCATAGCGGGCCGGTATCATGGCAATTTTTTTCATCTGTCAACTTTACAATATAAAATTAATGGATTGATCAAAGGCGGGCATTTTATTTAATTGAGTTCCGTAATATTTTCGGGAAGTGTTTTGCTTTCATACCCGCATTGACGGCATTGATAAACCTGTTGCACCGAAACAGCATAGCTGCTAAACATCCAGGTTAGTATGGCGGTGAGTATATTTCCGGGAGCTCTCTTCGGAACCTGCATGAAATCATGTGCATTGCAAACTGGACATTGCGCAGATTGAAGGTATTCGTCCTCAAATTGCCGAAGCATTTTTTCAGCAACGGCTGCATCTTCT
>JAKQKY010000205.1 GCA_029560415.1 Bacteroidota bacterium
AGGACAATTGTAATTATAACTCAGCTGCCTGGGAGTATCATCTACACCATCACTGCCACAACTAACGTCGCCCCATAGATGCTTTAATCCCAGCCAGTGACCTACTTCATGCGTTGCAGTGCGGCCTTTATCAAATGGAGCCCTCAGTGTGCCCGTAGTACCAAAAACATCGAAATTGATTACCACGCCATCTTTATCTGCGGGTCCGCCGGGTTCAGTAGCATATCCCAGGCTACGGCCAAACATATTGCATACCCAGATGTTTAAGTACTTGCGGCTATCCCATGCGTCATCACCACCAGCTGCTGAATATTTCATTCCGTCATCGCCCATAAAATATTCCACCGTGGTATATTTTCGAACGATGCCTCTTGAAGCCCTGCCGGTAGGATCTACCTGTGCCAGGCAAAACATGATCCTCGCATCTGCTGCAGCTGAACGAAATGCTTCGGGTGTATTCACCGCATCGGCATTCAACCTGCGGTAATCTTTATTCAATACCGCCAACTGCGACAATATCTGGGCGTCACTGATATTTTGATATTCTTTATTAAAAAGTAAATGGATCACAACAGGGATCGTAATGATCTCATTGGGAACAGTATCCCTTGAAGCAGTATTATCCGATGAGGAAATACCCATCCTGTTTACAGGTTGTTTTTTCATGCGCTCGGCATATTCTACAGTACCGCAATTGCGTTGCGCAGGAACCTGTAAAAAGAAAAAACAGAAAACGATTGCATTCAGTAAAAGCCTCATCCAATGAATTATTAAAAATGAATAAATCATTTTTCAAAGACGATATTGACTTGAACTTTTTCAATGGATTTGAATACACGTATGCGAATAGTGTATTAATGCAGTCATTCTATAACATTGGAAAGGAGCGGCATTTTCAGTTTGGGGAAAAGAAATATCCGGCTCAGAGGTAGGTCAAATATAGAGATATTATCCGGAAAAAGAAAAATTTAGGGTTTTATTTTGTAGAAATCTGGCAACAGGCAAGTTCTGTTACCTATTTTTGCGCCATAAAACACGAAAATGAGGCATTTATTTAGTTTTTTTATAATATCCGCAGTGCTAAGCGGACTACTGGTTTCCTGTAATAATAAAAGCGATTCTCCTGATCACGACGAAAGCATTGTACCTCCGGCTTCGGGCATAGCCGCTCCCAAAAAAATCTCCTATACCATCATAGGTCAATACCCACACGACACTGCCAGCTTCACCGAAGGCCTGGAATTTTACAATGGAAAACTTTATGAAAGTGGTGGTGACTACAATAATTCAGTATTGCAATTCGGTGATGCGAAAACAGGTGTTGTTGAAAAAAAGAATAAAATGGGTACAGATTCTATTTTCGGCGAAGGCATCACCATCCTGGATAATAAATTATACCAGCTTACTTACCAAACCAATATTGCTTATGTATATGATGTGAATAATATCAGTAAACCCATCAAAACATTTCGTTGGCCAATGGAAGGTTGGGGCATGACAAACAATGGAACCGACCTGATCATCACTACCGGTAGTGCCAATCTTTATTTTGTAGATCCTGAAACATTTAAAATAAAAAATACCGTAGCAGTAGTAAATAACTATGGACCTGTTGAAGCTGTGAATGAACTTGAGTATGTAGATGGTTTTGTGTGGGCCAATGTTTGGCAAACCAATCGCATCATTAAAATTGACCCGGAGAGTGGCCATGTAGTTGGAGAGATGATGCTGGAGAACTTATTACAGTCTTCCGACTATGTACAAGGAAAAACCGATGTACTAAATGGCATAGCTTATGACAGCACATCTAAGACCATGTTCTTTACCGGTAAGCGTTGGCCGAAAATATTCCAGGTGAGGATCAATTAATTTAAATTATTTCTTTCGAATTATATAGATCAGGGAACTGCACTTCTCCGTGTTGAACAATGCTTTCAGATTGGATAATAAACCTATGCTGCCAGCTTTTATATTATTTGCTTTCCCCTTTTTACATTGCTCACTAAGCATACTCACATAAAAACTATCAAACCACATTGGTTTCATTTTTACAACCTTCATCCCATGCATACCCACCAGGGTTTTCATGCTTGTTGGAGAAAAATGATATAAATGACGTGGTACATCATAGGCAGCCCAATATTCGCGGTAACTATTGGCATCACCCGAAGTATAATTGGGTACGGCTATGATGAGGGTTCCATTTTCCTTCAGTAAAAGATTACACTGTGTTATGTATTCATGCAATTGATGCACATGTTCTAGCACGTGCCACATCGTGATCACATCATAATGCCCTTTTTCCAGTTGAAATAAATCATGAGAAGGTCTTGGAAAAACATGATGCAGGGTTTCAGCATTTTTCCTCGCAGTGTCATCAGGCTCGAGTCCCGTGATCTCCCACCCTGCTTGCTTCATACTGTGCAGAAATGCCCCGGTGCCGCAACCAATGTCTAACACTTTGCCTTTTGATAAACCCGATACCGATGCAAGCAGTTTTGTTTTAGATGAGATCGTGATCTTCCTGATACGATGGTATAGCTTATTGATGAGTCCTTCCTGTGTATCGCTATGAGAAATATAATTATCGGATTGATAATAACGGCCGATGGTATCTTGTGCGGGTACATCCTGGGTAAAACGGAAACTACAGGCTTTGCAATCCCAAACCGGGAACAACTCTCCTGAAACGGTATAGTCCTTGGCCTTAAAAGCGTACTGTATATCCGAAGATTTACAAACCGGGCATTGGTTGTAATGAATCATGAATGCAAAGAAAACAAATTATTTGATCATTTTCCAGTTTGGTAAGTTGGCGTTACAGGCTCCTGTTGCAATGGCATGGCATTGCCGAAGGAAGCGGAACGCCTGTTATCATTATAATACAAGGAAAAAACTCCAGCTGCAATCACAAAGAATATCAAAGCCCATATCCACCATTTTTCTTTAGGTTGGTTCTCTTGTTCAGTGTAATATTCGGCCATTACTTCACTTGTGGTTTCGGTATCACCCACTTTCATGCTGTGTACCACGTTCAGGTGTTTAACCCGTTGTGTTTGAATCGATGGCATGAATTCGGAAGGAAATTCATGCTGCCTGAAGACGAGTTGTCCATGTGCATCCACAAAAAAACGGCCAGCCAATGGCAAATTGATTTCGTTGGTTGCATGCAAGTTCTTCAATGAACTGCAATACTCATTCAGCCGACTAACGGCTTCGGGTACACTGATATGATCATATTTGGAAATGTAAGAAATGAAATCGCCTGCATCGGAATCTGAAGGATCCAGTACGATAAAAGGTGCCGGGCCGGAAATTCGGTTCTCACTATACCATGCTGTTGCATATCCTTCTTTCACCCTTAGTGTACCGATCGCCGGCAAGGGGCATTGTTTATGAGTAAAAAGATATTCTTCGATCAGGTGTTCCATGCAATAAAAAACATTTTATCAATTAAAAATGGATGATGATTCCACCCAAAACGTTCAGTCCATACACTTCATACTGATGCCAACGTTCGTATTTATTGCCAAAGATATTATTTACATCGAGGAATGCGCTGAACTGCCTGTTTATTTTAAATTCGGCTCCTGCACTAAGGTCTGATCCGCCTTTGAAGGACATACTGCTGTTTCCTTTATCGAGGTACTTGCCACCGCCAAACATGTAAAAATCTCCTTTCAGCATTACCCGCTTAAAAGCCCACCAGCGAAGCGCCCCGGTGAATTCCATCGGGATGGTGTTCCAGGCTTTGTCATTAACATCCATACCTGTATAACCATTGAGATTGAGGCCTGCCGTGGCAGTGAATTTATCCTGGCTGATAAAACTCAGATCTCCATGGATCCTGAAATTATTCATGGAAGGTTCATGTCTTACTACGAATTGCCTGCCATCAGCCCCGACGCTATAGTCATTTATGAAAATCGGAAAATTGCTATAGGTAACTAAACCCGCTTTGGCACTAAATGTAAAATGCTTGCCAATGCTGGCTTTAATGCCACCATATAATTCTGTCTCGCGGGTATTGGCCTGGTTATTAAGAATGGCCAGGTATGGATTTATTTTTGAGAGATTGCCAAATGTATTCTTCACAATACGACCTACCCAACCGGCCTGGATCAAAAATACTTTTTCCTGCAACTGACCTTCTGCATATATATTGGGAAGGTACCTGAATTGGCCATTGTCCCATACTGGTATGATCCCTGCGTTTATGGTAAACCGTGGTACACTGTACACAATGGATGGACTCAATTGCAACACATCATTATTGAAACTCCGGTTACTTGTCTGGTTGCGGGTACTGTATCCCGTGAAGTCACCTTGTAATTCGAGTTTCGCCAGGATCTTCTCACCAAATTTCTTTTCTACCGGCAATGTAAAACCAAAAGTTGTTTCTGTTAGCCTGTCAGTATTGGTAAAGAACCCTACCCTTACCTGTGGATTATAATTGATCCCATAATCATTCGCTACTGTATTTCGTATGCCTGCACTAACATTAAATTCCTGGAACTGCTGGCGTATGTCTTCCTTTTTAGGATCGTACAGGAAATGATCATACCCGTAGAAATAAAAATCTTTCCTGCTCACATCTGCAGAAGCATATATTTCATTCTTTGGAGTGAAATAGCTGCCTGTGGCTTTAACTGCCAGTTCTGTAAAATCCTGGTTACGGATATCTCCCTTGGAACCCGTATAATGTCCATAAACATTTACCAGGCTCGTTTTTCCATCACCAAAGCTGAGACCGGCACTAACAAACGGTGTCGTATAGGAGCCGAAACCTGCTTTCACAAAATTTCGTCCTCCAAGGTACAGGTTACTGTCTTGCTGCAAAGCCAATGGTTTAAGGGATATGGGCTGGTATGCATAGAAGAGATTCTGCGATGGGATATTATATCCACGCACCGACCTGCTGGTATCAGCCTCCAGTTGCGTTCCGGAAAAATTGATCTTTACCGCATTCCGCAATACAGGTTTATATGAAGAAGTGATGTTGATGCTTTGCGTTTTAGTAGTATCCCTTTGGGCCATTACAAGCATTCCGCAACACATAACGGCCATGAATAGAGGCAGTACTTTATTACAAAAAAATGAAAAGCTATTTTGATTATGATACATAATTGATCAATTACCGATTTTTGAATGTTGTTTTTCTTCCGCTACAGCGCTGTCATATTTCTGCTGGGCCTCACTTTTAAGTTCGGCTATGGCTGCATTCTTTGCAACACTTTCAAAGGTTGCTTTCGCATTGAAATAATCTTTTTGTTTCATGAAGATGTCGCCCATCAAAATATAAGACTTCGTTACCCAACGATCGTATGATCCCGTTTCTTTGATCACTGCCATCGCCGACTTTTCTGCAGCAGTCAAATTATTCTGTGAAAACTGGCAGGCAGCCAGTTCGTATCTCGCTTCGGCACCCCAGGCTGTTTTATTAATGGCAGCAGCAGATTTAAATGAAGGAATGGCAGCAACGCAATCGTTACTTATCTGCTGCGACTTGCCCAAAACCAGGAAGGCAATGGATCTATCATCAGTGCTGATGCCTTTTTTGGTCAACAGGTCTTTGGCCGCGTCATTAGCGGTATTGTACTCCTGTAACAAGTAATAACAGCGTACCAGCCCACGCAATGCTTCCAAAATATTATCCTGGTTAACAGCATTGCTGCGCAACGATTCAAAATATTTTTTGGCAGCAGTATAATCTTTTAATTCAAAATATTGAATACGGGCTGCTTCCAGGGTTGCTTTTTCGAAATACTTATTCAGACCTTTACCATTTACATAAGCATATCCTTCCAGGGCATGCTGCCAGTCTTTGTTGCGTTGGTAACATTCACTACGCAGGTAATTCGCTTCAATGGCATAAGAACCATTCGCATACCGGCTGAGGTAATTTCCAAATCCATTGATGGCCGCGGCACAATCATTGGCATTGTATTTCAGTAGTGCAGCTGTATAAGTAAGCGAATCGGCTTCGGATACCGAAATATTAACGCCGTTTTTCTTCATCAGGTCTACATACTCACTGGGCCTGCCTTCTTCCACATAAATATCCCGTATGATCACGAGGGCCTCTGCCGATTCTGGCGATTGCGGGTATTGCTCAATCAATTGCTGGTAACTTGCCAGCGCATTTTTATTGTCATCACTGTTATAATAGGCCAGGCCAAGTTTCAGGTAAGCCCTTGGCTTTAAACCACCGGCAGAAGTTGAACTGATGATATTATTAAGATAAGGCACCGCATCTTTAAATTTTTCGTCTGCGATATACGTCATCGCGATCTCCATGTTGATATCAGGCACCAGGTTGCTGCTGGGATATTGACGTGCAACGGTATTCAATATGCGAATTTTCTCAGTTCCGTTCTTGATACCTGCGATCATAGCCTTCTGGTACATGGCATAGTCGCTTTGTGGCAGTGCGTTGCTGATGATGTTTTCATACATGCCATTTGCTTTTGAAAAATCTCTCAGCATATAATAACAATCGGCGCCACGTAAGTAAGCATCCTGTTCCAGTGCGCCCGAACCGGCCGAAACAGTTTTCGTCACTTGCTCAAAATATCCCAATGCATTTTTAAATTGTTCTTTCTGAAACCAGCTATAAGCCATGTTATATTTTGCTGTTGAAGGTGTTGCTTCCCCCCTGCTCCCTGCATTCCCCTGCAGGTATAACCCCAGGTAATGAATGGCATCATCATAACGTTGTTGCCTGTACGCTATTTCACCTTTCCAGAAATTGGCGAAAGGAAGTATATTACCTGATAGTGAATTTGACAATACTTTACTCAGCAAATCATCAGCCGGGGCCAGTTGCTGGTCGTTGATGTATTCAATGGCCCGTCCATACAATATCCTGGGATACACTTTCTGCATGGCTGCCGTAGGCGGATTGAAGGTTGTGTACAATGCCAGGGCATCATTGAAATTATTGGTATTGGCCAATAAACTTACTAATATTTCCTTTGCTTCTGTATCATATTCTGAACCCGGGTAATCGCTGATGAATTTTTTCATTTCATTCAGGGCGATATCCTGGTATCCCAATTCATAGGATAATTTTGCATAATGAAACCTCGATACTTTTTGCTGTAAAGCATTGCTGCTGTTGAAAGCACTGTATTGAAACGCATTTCTTGCATTGGCCTTCTGGTTTGTTTTCAGGTAGAGATCGCCGAGGAGATACATACTGTTCTGCCCCATCGAATCACGTTCGTTGCTAAGTTGCTTGAACCCTTCTATCGCTTTGTTATCATTACCTTGCTTATAATAGCAGAAACTAAGTTCATACAATACTTCCTTACTCACCTTATCGCTCTTGGCAACATAATCTTCCAGCAATGGAAGCGCTTTGGCGAAATCCTGTTTCTCAAAGGCAATCTGTCCCAGGAGTAATTTCAATTCCTTTTCATAAAACAAACCTCCACCTCTTGCCAATACACTTTCGCCATATCGAAGAGATTCATCTTTCTTTCCCTGGAAATAATATATCTCTGCAATATAGTATGGTACTACACCCTGGTACTCCGGCTCCGTTTCCACCAGTTTAAAAGCTTTCAATGCTTCGTTATACTGGCGATCGTAATATGCAATGAATCCGTAATAATAATTGGCAGGTATATAATATTTATTGGATGGCAGTTGATGTATCTCATCAAACAATGGCTTGGCAGCGGCAAATTGTTTCAGGTTGAACAATGCATAAGCCTTTTCAAACTTAGCATCAGCGATCTGCTCATTGTCGAGGTTATCATAGCCTGCTTTTGTAAAGTAATCTACAGCATTAGTGAAATCATCTTTCAGAAAATAATAATGCGCCAGGTGAAAACTAAGTACCTGTTTGCGGGGTTCGTTATTCACAGCCTGCATGTACTGCAAAGCATCGGAAGCACCGGTCTCCTGCATAAGTTTTAACTCGCAGACGATATAATAATAGCTTATATCCTCATTAAGATAGGCATGATCGCTGCTGGTATTTTCGGGATATGCCTTTTTGAGGTCTTTTAATAATGGATAGGCCAGTGCATACTGCTCTTTGACCATCATTTCTTTTACATCCTTGTATTTCTTTTCTGGATCAGTTACAGCATGCGTGGGCTGGGCAAAAGAGGAAAAAGATAAAACAGCGGAAAACAATGCGATCAGGCTGGTTTGTTTAAACATGTCGGGGTTATTTCAGTATGACTCTTTGCAAATGTAGAATACCTGCAGCATCAACAAACATTATTCCAAAAGAAATTGAACTGTTGATATTTCTGTAAACAAAACGAATCTCACGCGAATATGCTGTTAAAGGATTGATAAAAGAAATTATTCATTTAAAACTACTACTCATCCATTTATAAAATGAGATCACTATTTTTACATGATCAATTTAAAATAATTATCTATGAGAAAACTATTGTCGACCAACTACAGCGCCGGCGCATTTAATGCAGCGATGTTATTTCTCCGGTTAATATCCGGCGCCCTTATCATGCATCATGGTTACCAGAAGCTCGTTAATTTCGGACAACTTCAACATAGCTTCATGAATTTCCTGGGAATGGGAAGTACAGTTTCACTGGTTTTAGTGGTATTTGCTGAATTTTTCTGTGGACTTTTTATCATCCTGGGTTTATTTACGAGGTTGGCGACAATTCCGTTGATCATCACAATGTGCGTGATCATTTTCAAAATTACCAACATCGATGTTTTTGGAGATGGGGAATCGGCTTCTTTATACCTGGCTGCTTTTCTGACGATCCTGTTGCTTGGACCGGGAAAAGTAAGTGTAGATGGCATGAGTGGAAAGTGATCTTTATAATCAACCTGCATCCCAATCCCTTATTTAATATTCATTATTGTCCGAAAAATGTTCACAACCGAAACCCAGATCAGGATTCATTATGCCCTAACCGACCAGATGGGATTTGTGTACCATGGTCACTATGCACAGTTTTACGAGATCGGCCGTACCGAAGCCATCAGGCAATTGGGGTATACCTATAAAGACATCGAAGCCATGGGCATCATCATGCCAGTGGTAGATATTCATACCCGTTTTTTACGCCCGGCAAAATATGATGATCTCATAACGGTAAAGACTACGCTAAGAGAACTACCTACTCATCATAAGATCGTTTTTCACAGTGAGATCTATAACGCAGATGATGAATTACTGAATACCGGGGATGTGACCCTGTATTTTATGCAGGCCGATGGCATGAAGCGGGTTGAAATGCCCGCCCCGTTAAAAGAGAAGCTGGAGAAATATTTTTGATGCAGGTTAAACCCTGTAATAATCGCCTTTCCAGTTTTTAATGGCTTTCTTGATGTCGGAAGCTTTCATGTTTTCCTTAACAGCTCTTTGTGCAAGTTCGATTACTTCGCTATCTGATGCAAACCGCAGGGCAATCATTTGCTGTATCGTTAACCTGGGATCGGGCAGTTTGCCGGTCAATACAAAATAACGAAGGCTTTCTTCTGCACGTATGGCCCTGTCCTGGGCTTTCAAAGCAAAGGTGCGGGAAAATAAAGCGACTAACATCAACGCAACAGAAATCAACAGAAAGGTAATGGGTGTGATAAGTCCGCCAAGTCCGGTTGACATATTTCTCCAGTATTTAATACAGGACATGACCAGTGCGGCAAGGATGAGTCCGAATGTTACAAAATGAAAAAGTGGTACTAAGCGGGAATGGTTTTTGTATTCCTGGTTTTCCATGATAAGAGTTTGTTTGGTAGATAGATTTTGAAAATTACTTTAAAATATCCAGAATCTTCCACATTTTTTCCCTGGCCATTTGCGGGCTTCCGTAAAAATTATTGACGATAAAAGAGAATGTATACCCGGTTCCGTTTTTTGATTGCACATAGCCTGTATACGCCCTGACACCACCAATATATCCGTCTTTCATTTTAATGCCATTCATCTCGGGCAATGCATGATAAAAAGAATTGTACCAGGGCCTTGTTCGGGCATATTGCATTACTTGCACAAGGGCTTTAACCGTAATGCGGTTGGCAGGGGAAAGCCCGCTTCCATCTATGAAATTGATCGATGATTTTTCAATCCCTCTTCCATTCCAGTAATTCCTGATCACGGCCACTCCACTGTCTGTAGACCCTACCCCCGTTGCTTTTAAAGCCATCGATTTCACAAAGGCTTCTCCAAAGAGGTTCAAACTTTTTTTAAGGAACCAAAAGTTCATACTATCAAGCGAAGGTGAAAAAATGGTATCTATAACAATTGATGAAACAGGAGATTCATTGATCACGTCAACATCCGTCGTTGCGATATTTGTAATGCTTATCCCGTTCTTTTGAACATACGATTTTAATCCTTTTGCAAATACAAGTGAAGGGTTGGGCATTGATCCTGATACCATGAACTTCTGCTGACCCGGAGGGATGGTTCCGGTAGCAAACGAACCGGTTGCATACGGCGGCGTATATAGGTAAGCGTTATCTCCACTACCCTTTTTCCCTGTGGTTATAAAATTTTTCATAGGGATGGCAGCTTCTTCGGGGTCAAAACCATTAACCGTTGTTGGATCACCTAGAGAATTTCCAGAAGCG
>JAKQKY010000206.1 GCA_029560415.1 Bacteroidota bacterium
CGGCCAGTATTCCATCTACCAAACCTCCTGCATGTAATCTTAGGAAGCGCTGCAGATGCCTGAAATTCTGCTGCACAAAAATGATCCGTTTATCATCGGGTACATTTGCTTTGGCCGCAGCATCCTGGTCAAACACGATCAACCTGCCGTTTTCATTCAACCTGGCAAGTATTTCCCGGCTATGTCCACCGCCTCCGAAAGTGCAGTCTACATACACGCCATCGGGCTTGATCTGCAATCCCTCCAATACTTCCAGCAACAGAACAGGAACATGATAGTTAACGGGTTGATCGGCTGACATCCTTTATCTTTTAAAAGTTTCCATGACGCCTGCACTAATTCTGTCTTCCGTTAAACAGGTTATCATCTTTCTTCTTGTTCATTACCTCGTTGGCAAGGCTGCTGAAAGCCTCTGGTGAAAAAGATTCAAAGAACTGTTGGTATTTATTTTTATCCCAGATTTCAATTTTGTTTACCGCTGATACCAGTACAATGTCTTTTTCCAGGGAAGCATGTTCCAATAAATTTTTTGGCAAAAGCAATCTTCCGGCATTATCAAGTTCAACCTGGGTAGCTCCATTTAAAAATTGCCGGCGAAACTCTCTAACTTTGGGGTCGAAGTCGTTCAATTGGCTGATTTCTTTAAAAATGGGTTTCCAGCTTTGGATAGGATACAGGGTTAAACACTTTTCAAATCCCCTGTTGATCACAAAAACGGACCCGTCGTTATCCGGCAGTTGCTTTTTAAAGCCAGATGGCAATAAAAAGCGTCCTTTTGTATCAATGGTTGATTCATATTCGCCGATAAAGCCAATCATGAAGGGGGAATTGAGGTTGTTTAAAGTATTATTAACACAAAATAACACTTTTTCCCACTTTATTACACAAAAATTAAAATAATTCTTTATCCACAGGGATTAAGGCTATATCCCGTATGGATTAGGGTGATTTTTTACCACTTTAACTTGTGCATTGAATGTGAATAGCCGTGGATAAACTGTGTATAATCCAGTTTACTTGGCCAGGGGAATGGTAAGGGTAAACGAACTGCCCTTACCTAGGGTACTTTCGGGTTTGATGGATCCTTTGTGAGCATCTACCATCGTCTTTACATAACTTAAGCCGAGCCCAAATCCTTTTACGTTGTGGATGTTACCCGTATGCGCCCGATAGAATTTTTCAAAAATACGATTGAGGGTTTCTTTGTTCATGCCAATTCCATTGTCTTCGATCCTGATGCGAAACTGGTTACCGGTGTTGGAGGTATGTAATTTGATAAGGAGATTTTCACGGGAATATTTTACTGCATTATCGAGCAGGTTATTAATGAGGTTGGTAAAATGCACCTCATCAGCCATGATCAGGTCTTTAGGGGCATCCAGGTTCACATCAATATGGCCACCTTTTTCTGCAATCGGCAGGGCTATGTTATTCAGGGCGCTGGTGATAAGGGCATGTGCAGATAACTTTTTAAGATTTAGTTGCACTTCCTGCTTATCGAGCAAAGCGGCCTGCAGGATCGTTTCTACCTGCTTATTCATCCTTTTGTTCTCTTCTTTGATGATGCCCGTGAAGTAATTAGTTTTTTCCTTATCGCCACTTACTTTTTCATTTTTCAAAGCATCTACAGCCAATGAAATGGTTGCCAGCGGCGTTTTGAATTCATGGGTCATGTTGTTGATGAAATCGGATTTGATCTCGCTAAGTTTTTTCTGTTTCAGCAGCGTTCGAATTGTCAGGAAGAATGCCGTGGCAATGATGATGGTGAAGAGGATGGCACCCAGGATGAACCAGGTGATCTCTTTCAGGATCAGGGCCCGCTGATGCGGCACGATGATCATCAGGAATTCTTCTTTTGACAGGTTCTCCAGGTTACTGCCGCTGGCCGGTATCAATGGAATGACCATGTTAAAATTGCTCGCAGAATCTGCATAATATTTGAAAAAATTAGGGCTTTCTACCTGGTCGCCCATGAGGGTATTTTCGGTAACGGCAAATTCAAACGGGATCTTTTTCACCAGGTATTTATCCAGTGCAGCCCGGATGATATCACTGATTTCATCCTTGCTGAAACGTTGAATCACTGAAGGCCTGTAAAATTCAAGCCTGCGTTTTTCGTTGGGAAAGAGGAGGTCTGATTTTTTCTTGAAAGGGAGCGTGTTCTTGTCTTCCATCAGCTTTTCGGCGGCCTCGTTGATGGCCCGGCTGATGTTATCGGTGAGTTGTTGTTCTTTAATTTCGCGGGCACTCTTTAACCATAGGAATTGAAAAAATATCAAGCCCAGCAATGACAGGAGAATCAGTACGGTAATGATGGGGAAAATTTTTTTCATATATAGTAATGCCTGGGTGATGCACTATTTGAACAACCCTGCAAAAATAAAGTACAATTATGGTTACAAAATGGGAAGATACGAGCTATCCAAAACTTTAACGAATTGGGTTACTAAAAAGATTCTTCTTTTTTAAAGCTTTTTTTTCAGGAAAATCTTACTTTAGAAACATGATAGACCCGGCACAGGATACCTTACTCATTGCAGATCCTTTTTTAAAGGACCCTAATTTTATGCGAACAGTTGTGTATATATGCAGGCATTCGGACGAAGGCAGTTTTGGATTTGTGCTGAATAAGATGTACGATCAAACCCTGGATGAACTGATCAATGGACTGGAAGGTTTTACAATCCCCGTGTATGAAGGGGGACCAGTACAGCCAGATACGATCCATTACATTCACCAGTATCCCGACCTGATACCCGAAAGCTATAAGATTTCTGATGATGTGTACTGGGGCGGGGATTTTGAAACATTGAAAATGCTGATCAGGTCATACCAGATTGACCTTGCCAAAATAAAATTTTTTATAGGGTATAGTGGTTGGGAATCTGACCAGCTTGCAAATGAGCTTAAGGAAAAAAGCTGGTTAACTGCTACGTCTACCCGAAAGATCATTTTTGACGTACCCGCGGAAGATGTATGGAAAGAAAGCATTGAGCACCTTGGCGGAAAATATAAAATGATGGCAAACTTTCCCATTGATCCGCAATTGAACTAATCTTTTTACCTTCCGTTAAAATCAGCATTGTTATACAGGCTCCTTAAAATACCGGCCAGGTTTGCCTTCCTGCTCTATTGCAGGAAACTGAGCATCAGCGATCCCGCCATACGCACCATGAAGGGCCCGTTGCTGATTGCCGCCAATCATCCCAATTCATTCCTCGATGCCATCATTTTGGCAACCATTTTCAACAAACCTGTTTACTCACTGGTACGAGGAGACGTTTATACCAATAAATTTTTTGCTACTATACTCACCTCCCTGAACATGTTGCCCGTGTACCGCATCAGTGAAGGAGTTGAGAACCTGGAGCAGAATTACGATACGTTTGAAAAATGCAAGGCCATCTTCAAGCAAAACGGCATCGTTCTTATTTTCAGTGAGGGCCGGTGCATCAATGAGTGGCATCTTCGGCCTTTGAAAAAAGGCACGGCCCGGCTGGCCATCAGCAGTTGGGAAGAAGGCATTGACCTGAAGGTATTGCCTACCGGCATCAACTACCAGTCATTTACTTCATTTGGTAAAAACATTCAGCTGAATACCGGAAAGATCATCAACCGGTCCGATCTGGAGGAAACTAACGGTTACGGTTCAACGATAAATCATTTCAACAAAATCCTGAAACATGAATTAAGCAGCCTTGTAGTTCATGCAGGCAAAACCGAACATGAAAAGATCCGCCATCATTTTGAGATAAAGATCCCGATGATTAAAAGAATATTGCTGGCATTACCAGCCGTTGCGGGCTATATTATTCATGCGCCGTTATATATTCCTATTCAGCGTTTCGCCTGGAAAAAAGCAAGCCATATCGATCATTATGATTCTGTGCTGGTAGGATTACTTTTTATCCTATATCCTTTTTACCTGCTGCTGGCTGCCCTCGTTACGCATACGCTCATCTGCGGCTACTGGTGGTTGTTAGTATTCATCGTACTGCCCTTTTGCGCCTGGAGTTTTGTGCAGCTAAAGAAACAATTTTAAGAATGATGGACCTAAGCGGTAATCTTCCTTCCAATGTAAAAAAAGAGGGATCCATGTTTCCATGAACCCCTCTTAATTATTAATTTTTAATTATACTTTATTTCTCAACTGCTCCTTCCACCAACACCGTTGTTTTATTATTCAGCACTTCTACAAATCCACTAAGGATGGTATAGGAAGTAGTGTTGCTCTTATCTTTCAGGATCTTGAGTTTACCTGCTTTCAAAGCACTTACCAATGGAGCATGCTTATCGAGCACTTCAAACAACCCACTGATTCCCGGCAACTGAACACCATATACTTCGCCGCTGAAAATTTTTTGTTCCGGTGTTAATATTTCTAGAGTCATAATGAATGATTTGTGATTTGATGATTTGGTGATTTGATGATTTGAAAATGTGAACAGCTTTTAATTAGTTCATCTTCAAATTTTCAAATCGAATCATTATCAAATTAATTATGCCTGCGCTGCCGCCATTAATTTTTTACCTTTTTCGATCGCATCTTCCAGGGTACCTACCAGGTTGAATGCTGCTTCAGGATATTCATCCACTTCACCATCCATAATAGAATTGAAACCGCGGATGGTATCTTCTATCGGAACCAACACACCTTTCAGACCTGTAAATTGCTCAGCCACAAAGAACGGCTGGCTAAGGAAACGCTGTACTTTACGGGCACGTGATACAACCAGTTTATCTTCGTCACTTAATTCATCCAAACCAAGGATGGCGATGATATCCTGTAATTCTTTATAACGTTGTAAGATCAGTTTTACTTTGTTGGCTGTATTATAATGTTCGTCGCCCACGATCAATGGAGTAAGGATCCTTGAAGTAGAATCCAAAGGATCTACCGCTGGATAAATACCCAGATCCGCAATTTTACGACTCAATACCGTCGTAGCATCCAGGTGAGCAAAGGTTGTTGCGGGAGCCGGATCGGTCAAATCATCCGCAGGTACATACACAGCCTGAACCGACGTGATAGAACCATTTTTGGTTGAAGTGATACGTTCCTGCATCAGTCCCATTTCCGTTGCCAGTGTTGGTTGGTAACCCACAGCTGATGGCATACGACCAAGCAAGGCTGATACTTCAGAACCTGCCTGCGTGAAACGGAAGATATTATCTACGAAAAACAGGATGTCTTTACCCTGGCCATCGCCTTCCCCGTCGCGGAAATATTCCGCAATGGTCAAACCACTCAAAGCCACACGAGCCCTTGCTCCTGGCGGTTCGTTCATTTGTCCGAATACGAAAGTAGCTTTGGAATCTTTCAATTCTTCCATGTTCACTGAACTCAGATCCCAACCACCTTCTTCCATGCTATGTTTGAACTTCTCGCCATAATTCATGATACCTGCTTCGATCATCTCCCTCATCAAGTCATTTCCTTCACGGGTTCTTTCTCCCACACCAGCAAACACCGATACACCATTATATGCTTTCGCGATGTTGTTGATCAATTCCTGGATCAATACGGTTTTACCTACGCCCGCACCACCAAACAATCCGATCTTACCACCTTTTGCATATGGCTCGATCAGGTCAATAACTTTAATACCTGTAAACAGGATCTCATTGGCGGTACTCAGGTCTTCAAACATCGGCGGTTTGGCGTGAATAGCACGGCCACCTTCTTTACTTACCTGTGGCAGACCATCGATCGCATCACCAGTTACATTGAACAACCTTCCTTTGATGGCTTCTCCTACCGGCATCGTAATTGGTTTGCCTGTATCAGTAACCACAGTACCCCTTACCAATCCTTCAGTACCGTCCATCGCAATGGTACGAACACTGTCTTCTCCCAAATGTTGCTGCACTTCCAGGACAAGGGTATCCCCGTTATCACGTTTCAGTTCAAGGGCATTTAGGATCTCGGGAAGTTTGGAATCACTGTCAAATTGCACGTCTACAACGGCTCCGATAATCGATTTTACTTTACCTGTGTTGGCCATAAGAAATATTTAAAGTATATAAGGTATCTATTTCAGGGCGCAAAGGTAAGGGCTGCAGCTTGTAATTAAAAATATGAACAGCATTTTTTTTAACATCCCTTCCCCATGTTGAAACCAGCTACAGCACGTAAACGGGGCTTAATCCACAACATTATAAAGCAACCGATCATCCGGGCTAATTTCCCGGGTAGCACTTGTTTAACCCGTACATTTGCCAATCATTTACCAAATGCTTTTCATGAAAATTACTTTGTTTTTACTGGTTTTTCTTTGGGCAGGCTGCAGCCCTGCGTCGAAATTTAAGAGAGACCGGCCCCTATTCAACCAATCGGTTGTATTAAAAAGCTTTAAATCGGTAAATGACCTGAATGATGCCTATTTCGATATCCGGGAAAATAATTTCTTTGAATATTACCGGCAATTATTCGACAGCATAAAAAACAGCCGTTACACCGGCAGGTATCAAAAAAGTGGTGATACCTTCCTGCTTGAATTTTATGATAAAAAAGGAATAGACATCCTGGGTAGAAAAGCGGTTATAGACAGTAATAAGAACCAGATCTTCTTTTTTAAATAAACCGCGACAAATTCTCTCTCAACTATTTTTTTATTTTACGGTTAGCGATATAAACACCTGCCAGGATGATGAGCAGGCTGCCAAATTGTTTCCAACCAACTTTTTCGCCATAGATGAGCCCCCACATGATGGCAACTACCGGTATACAATAGGTGACCATAGATGAAAACACAGCACCCGCTCTCTTGATCAGCATATAAAAAATAACCGAGGCTACGGCAGTGCCAAAAATACCCAGGATAAATGAATATCCTGACGAAGCCAGCACTCCCCGATCAGAAAAATCCAATGAAAAATATCCTGTTCCCACTAAAACGATAAAAGCAGGAATGGCATTGAGGAAAAGTGCCAGTGATGCGATCTGCAGGCTGGGAATATTGGCCAGGTGGCGATGCACCAGGTTTACATTGATGCCATACATGATGGTGGCAAGCACTACCAGGAATACATAA
>JAKQKY010000211.1 GCA_029560415.1 Bacteroidota bacterium
AGCAGCCCCAATATACTTACGGTAAGAAATAACCGATACCATACCAACAGTCCTTCCTGTAAGCCGATGAGCTTACCAAGGATGGCGGTAAATCCTGCCAGGAATACGGCTATGTGCAATTGAAGGAATGCTTTTCTCATGAATGGACAAAGATATTGATTGTCTTAAGGAGGATTCACGGATTTATTGTTGCACCTATGATTGATACAGGATTTATTGATACACGGATTGAACGGATCACGCGGATAACGCGGATTTACGTTGCTTATATTTTGTGCACTTTAGTAATTGTGCCGCGATTGCAATCTCTAAAATTTGTACCATTTGTGCCTTCCGCATTAATAGTGTTTCTAATAAAAAATCCGTGTTATCCGCGTAATCAGCGTCATCCGTGATCCGATTTGTATTATCCGACCAATCCGCGTCATCCGTGATCCTATTTATATAAACCATTAATTAAGATTCATTCACTTCAACCTGGAGCCAATTAATAAAATCCGTGCCGTCCATGTCATCCGCGTCATCCGTGAATCTATATTCACATCATCCGTGAATCTATGTCATCCGCGGCTAAAAAAAGCCCATAAAAATTATGAGAGGCATCCACCCAAAAGCAAACATGATTATATTTGCCCACTTATAACTATAACCATATGAATTTTAAACGTATCAACAACATTACGGGCTGGCTGGTTTGTATCATCGCTTGTTCGGTGTACATCATGACCATGGAAGCAACTGGCAGCTTCTGGGATTGCGGCGAATTTGCCTCCAGTGCCTATAAATTGCAGATCCCCCATCCACCCGGGGCTCCCCTGTTTGTGTTGATCGGAAGACTCTTCATGGTACCCTTCGACGCCCAGCATGCTGCCACTGGAATTAACCTGATGAGCGCCCTAGCCAGCGGGTTTACCATCCTCTTCCTTTTCTGGAGCATCACCCATTTTGCCCGTAAAATTGTACAGAAAGATGGTACAGAACTTTCAAATGATAAGATCGTAAGTGTAATGGCGGCCGGTATCGTAGGCGCTTTAGCTTATACCTTCTCCGATTCATTCTGGTACAGCGCCGTAGAAGGTGAAGTATATGCCTTATCATCTTTCTTCACTGCATTGGTATTCTGGGCCATGCTTAAATGGGAACACAATGTTACTGAAGAACAAGCCGAGGGCATCAAAGGACATTTTACCAAGGCCGATCGTTGGATCATCCTCATCTTTTACCTGATGGGTTTATCCATTGGCGTTCACTTGTTGAACCTCCTTACCATTCCCGCCATCGTGATCATCTACTATTTTAAAAGATATAAATCTACCAACTGGGGTACCTTCTTTGCCTTCATCATTGGTTGTATCCTCACTGGTTTGATTCAAAAAGCCGTGATCCAATGGAGCATCAAAGGTGCAGGTAATATGGATGTACTGTTCGTGAATGATTTTGGTCTGCCCTTCTTCAGTGGTTTTGCATTCTTCTTTGTGTTGCTGGGTGTACTCATTTATTTCGGGCTCCGCATTGCCAATAAACGCAACTGGAATTTCCTTAAACTCGGTCTATGGAGTTTTGCGTTTATGCTGTTGGGTTATTCCACCTATTTTACTACCATGGTAAGAAGTAGCGCCGATCCTTCGGTAGATATGTTCAATGTAGACAACCCGGTGAGTCTTGTAGGCTATGTAAGCCGCGAACAATATGGCGACTGGCCGATTTTATTCGGACAAGACTTCACCGCACAGATCCAGGAAACCAAGATCACAGAAACGTATATTAAGTCGAATGGAAAATATGATAAGAGCGGTCGTAAAGTAGAATATGTATATGCACCCGAAGACATACATTTCTTTCCACGTATGTGGGATCAAAGCAACGACCAGGGCCATGCAGATTATTATGCAGGCTGGGCAGGAATCACCAAAGACAAACAAGGCAATTGGGAGCGGGCTCCTACCATGGCAGAAAACATCGGGTTCTTCATGAGTTACCAGATCAACTGGATGTACTGGCGTTATTTCATGTGGAACTTCGCCGGTAAACAGGATGATATACAAGGGGTGAGCATGGGTAATGTACGCGATGGTAACTGGAAGACCGGCATCGGGTTCTACGATAATTTCCGCCTGGGTAACCAGGATGCACTGCCCGACAGTTTAAAGCACAATAAAGCCAATAACAGCCTCTACGCATTACCGTTAATACTTGGATTGCTCGGGTTATTCTACCAGATCAAAAAAGATAAAAAGGATGCGCTTATTACCACCCTGCTATTCTTTTTTACCGGCTTTGCTATTTGCATATATCTTAACCAGGCGGGCAACCAGCCGCGTGAAAGGGATTATGCATATGTTGGTTCATTTTACGCATTCGCCATCTGGATCGGCCTGGGTGTATTGTATGTAAAAGACCTGCTGATGCCAGCCGTTAAAAATCTGCGTTTAGCCGGTATCGTTGCAGGGGTTCTTTGCCTGTTACTCGTACCAGTTTTGATGGCAAGCCAGGAATGGGACGACCATGACCGTAGCAACAAAGTACTGGCGAGGGACCTGGCAACCGATTATCTTGAAAGTTGTGCACCTAATGCCATTGTAATATCATTTGGCGATAACGATACATACCCACTCTGGTATGCACAGGAAGTGGAAGGCATCAGGAATGATATCAGGGTGATCAACAGCAGCCTCTTAGGAACCGATTGGTATATTAACCAGCTCAGGTACAAAGTAAATGGCAGCGACCCGATAGACCCGGTATGGTCTGCAGCACAGATCGAAGGATCTAAGCGTGATGTTATTTATAATGCACCAAAACCCGGCTTCGATCCTAACCAGTACACAGACCTTTATTCCATGATGAAAGATTATGCGGGTAGTGATGATCCTTCTAAAATGGAGCAGGTAAGAGATGGAAGTTTCATCAATGTATTCCCATCTAAAAAAGTAAGTGTTCCGGTTGATGTGAACCTGGTACGTACGAATGGTACAGTAAATGCAAATGACAGTGTATTAACTGATCTACGTTTCGAAATTCCGAAGAATGTTTTATATAAAAATGATGCAGCCATCCTGAACATCATTGCTGCCAACAAATGGAAACGCCCCATCTATTTCACATCACCTTATGGTGAGCTGGGCTTCCAGAATTACCTGCGCCAGGATGGACTAACCTATCGGCTTGTTCCGGTAGATAACAGCGAAGTGAACCAGGATTGGGTGGTAGATAAGATGATGAACAAATTTGTGTTTGGCAATGTAGATAAGCCAGGTGTATATTTTGATGAAGAGAACAGGCGTCACCTCAACAGTATCCGTTTGGCTTATGCCCAGGCTGCTGCAAGTCTTGCTCAATCGGGCCGAACAGAGGATGCCAAGAAACTGCTCAACAAATGCGATAAAATGATGCTGGAAGGTAATTTCTCTTATGGCATGGTTAGCCGTAACCAGCAACACAACCAGATATCACTGCAGTTCTTATTGTCAGCTTATCGTGCAGGTGATACTGTTTTAGCTGCAAAAGTTTCGAAGAACCTGCGCAAAGACATGGAGCAACAGATGAATTATTACCAGGCGCTGACAGATGAAAAAAGGGATAACCTGAGTTATGAAGAAGACCGCAATCAAAACCTGTTGAAGGCACTGATGGGTATGGAGCAGCAGTTCAAGAACATGCCGCCACCGACCGATAACCCGGCTAAATTAAACACGCAACCTGTTGCACCGGGTGATAGCCAGCAACCATAATACCGTTACTATTCATCATATTAAAAAAATCCTGTGGTTCATTTCACAGGATTTTTTATTTAACAATAGAACCAAACGGATACTTAAATTGTTACGTACATTGTGCCGGTAACCTGTCGTTCAACACCAGGATGATTGGCTCAATGTACACTGACCGTCAAACATCATCTTTACTATAGACGACCTGGACGATCTGAATTTTTAAATATCTTCCATGCGCAGTTTTCACTTTTCAAAATATGATCCTTCGGCGAATGAGAAAAGCGGTTTTGATAAACTGCTCGATCTCTTCCTGCAATTACTCACGTTTACCAGCGGCGACTTTAATGAGGCCATGCAATGGCTTAATGAGCTGGATAAAGAATATGATCTTACAAATGATGATTACGGCATCGGCGATTTCCTGGAAGACCTGAAGGAAAAAGGATACATCGATGAGAATAAACAAAATGGCACGATCAAGATCACTTCTAAAACGGAACAGGGTATCCGAAAAAAAAGCCTGGAAGAGATCTTTGGAAAACTGAAGAAGACCAGGCAAGGAAACCATGCAACTTTTAAACCTGGTGGCGGTGACGAAATAAATCCGGAGACAAGACCATTCCAGTTTGGCGATACAATGGAACAGATCGATTTCACAGCATCCATCCGCAACGCACAGGTGAACCATGGCATTGATAGTTTTCGAATGCAGGAAGATGACCTGGAGATCAGGGAAACCGATTTTAAATCACAGACATCTACCGTGTTGATGATCGACATTTCACATTCCATGATTCTTTATGGTGAAGACAGGATCACCCCGGCGAAAAAAGTGGCGATGGCATTGAGTGAACTCATCCAGACAAAATATCCAAAAGATACACTTGACATCGTAGTATTTGGCAATGATGCCTGGACGATAGAAGTAAAAGACCTGCCCTATTTACAGGTGGGGCCTTATCATACCAATACTGTTGCCGGGCTGGAACTGGCCATGGACATCCTTCGGAAAAGAAGAAATCCGAATAAGCAGATATTCATGATCACAGATGGAAAGCCAACCTGCCTGAAAGTGGGTAAAAATTATTACAAAAACAGTTTTGGAGTAGATCGCAAGATCCTTAACCGGTGTATGAGCCTGGCTACTCAATGTAAAAAATTAAAGATACCGATCACCACATTCATGATCGCATCTGATCCTTACCTGCAACGCTTTGTACAGGAATTCACGGAAACCAATAATGGCAAAGCTTTTTTTGCTTCACTGGATAAACTGGGTGCTTTTATTTTCAAGGATTTTGAGAGCGGCAAACGCAAAACGGTGTACTAAAGGCAGGCTTCTAAACAGCACCTTCAATTAAGCTGAACATAAACATCACGTATAGACGAAGTCAATACTTCGCCAAGAAAAAAAATTTAAAGAATTTATAAAAATAAAAAATGGATATCAGTAACATCAAAACATTCGGACAATTAAAAAAGAGCGGATATATTTCAAAGTCTATTAAAGACGAATTAAGAGACAACCTGGTCAAAAAATTAAAGTCAAAAGAAAATCCTTTCCCCGGCATATTAGGTTATGAAGACTCGGTGATTCCAGACACAGAACGTGCATTGCTCAGCAGGCACAATATCCTTTTCCTGGGGTTACGCGGACAAGCAAAAACGAGGATGGCCAGGCAGATGGTAGAACTGCTGGATGAATACATACCCATCATCAGCGGCAGCGAAATTAATGATGATCCTTTTCATCCCGTTTCTGGTTATGGTGCAGACCTGCTTGCCGAAAAAGGCGATGAAACCCCGATCACCTGGTTACACCGTAGCCAGCGTTATGGAGAAAAACTGGCCACACCGGATGTAAGCGTAGCTGATCTTATTGGTGATATCGATCCCATTAAAGCAGCAAACTTAAAGCTCAGTTTTGCCGATGAACGTGTATTGCACTACGGGATCATTCCCCGCAGCAACCGAAGCATATTTGTGATAAATGAATTACCCGATCTGCAGGCAAGGATACAGGTTTCCCTTTTTAATATTCTTGAAGAAGGTGACCTCCAGATCCGTGGCTTTAAACTACGGTTACCCCTCGACGTGATGTTTGTATTCACGGCTAACCCCGAAGACTATACGAACCGTGGCAGCATTGTAACCCCATTGAAAGATCGTATTGAAAGCCAGATACTCACCCATTACCCCAGGCTGCTGGAAACGTCCCTGGCCATCACCGCACAGGAAGCCGCCATTTTAGAAGCACAGCACAACCGGGTAAAGATCAGCGACCTTATCAAACGCCTCATTGAGCAGGTTGCTTTTGAAGCCAGGGAAAGTGAATTGGTTGATAAGAAAAGTGGCGTGAGCGCCAGGCTTACCATATCGGCTTATGAAAATGCCATCAGCGCAGCAGAAAGAAGGGCCATTGTGCAGGATGAAAAGACCACCCAGGTTTGGTTAAGTGATTTGACGGGTATCATCCCATCGATCACCGGTAAAATAGAACTGGTATATGAAGGTGAACAGGAAGGTCCGTACCAGGTTGCTTATAACCTGCTCGAAAAAGCCATCCGAACCCAATTCATCCAGTATTTCCCCAATCCCGAAACCCTCAAAAAGAAAAAAGGGAAAGACAGCCAGCCGGCCGACAATCCTTACAAATCCATAACCCGTTGGTTTGATGAAGGCAACCACCTGAATATATTTCTCGAATCAAAGGATAGCGACAAAATTCAACTCTTGTATAAGGTCGACGGATTGCATTCATTGGTGAAAAAATACTACCATTCAGCTGATGACAAAGAAAATGCATTGCTGATGGAATTTGTACTTCATGGACTTGCGGGCTATTCACTCATCAGTAAAAAAGTTCTGGAAGGCCGCATTGAATTCAAAGATTTGATGGGAAGCATGTTAAACTTTAACAACGCAGAAGCAGACACAGAGCATTTTGATGATGACCTATAAGATTCATGCATTGTGACTTCGTGCCTTCGTGTCTTCGTGTTTCAAAAAAAATCCAACAGCAAAAAATAAATTCAAATCACGTCAAACAATATTGACTTCCCTTTCGAGCCTGACAGAAAAGTTTTGCCATACAGATTGAATAATGGCATCGCTCAAAGCTAATATTTCGCTTCCTGGTGCCTGTCCGTAATTGACCAGCACCAGGGCCTGTTTGGCATGGCAACCTGCATCTCCTATTCGGTAACCCTTCCAACTAATTCCTTTTGCAGGTCCGCTATGTTCTATAAGCCATCCTGCAGCGAGTTTAACACGGCCATTATCGAGCCGGTAACCAACCAGGCCAGGAAACTGATCTTTCAGCTTTTCAAAAACAGCTGCTTCCACTTCAGGATTTTTAAAAAAACTTCCTGCATTACCGATCACTGCCGGGTCGGGTAATTTACTACTTCGTATACGCATGACCGCTTGTGCGATGGCACCTATACTCAACTTAGTTACCTGCATGGTTTCTAACTCCTGCGTAATAGCTCCATAGGAAGTATTGAAAACAGGTTTCTTATTCAATTGATACGTAACCGCACCGATGATGAATTGCTGTTTAAATTTATTTTTAAAAACACTTTCGCGGTAACCAAATGCACATTCCATTTTATTGAAGGTCACCCATTTTTTATCTGCAATGTGATAGGCTTCGAGTGAATGAAAAACATCTTTGATCTCTACCCCATAAGCCCCGATATTCTGCATCGGCGAAGCGCCTACACTGCCAGGAATCAATGCCAGGTTTTCTACACCAGCATAATCCTTTTCAATACAATGCATCACAAACCGATGCCAGTTTTCACCGGCCCCGGCCTTTATAAATACATGATCATCATCTTCCCCGATTGTTTCAATACCGGTGATTTCATTTTTTAATACGAGTCCATCTACATCGCGGGTAAAAAGGATATTACTTCCACCACCAAGGATCAAAGGATGAAGCGACAAAGACTGATTTAATTTAGAAGCATCTTCTAAACAAGCTTCAAGACTATTCTTATCGGCAAACGAAGCGAAATATTTCGCCCGTACTTCGATGCCAAAACTATTTAGATTTTTTAAGGAGATGTGTTCGGTTATCATGATCCGTTATTTGAATCCTTTTAATTGGTATCCACATCAGTAATGACGTTCACTGATTTAAATGGCTTTTCCTGCAACAGCAAGTTAATGTGATTACGGATAACTTTCTTATACGTCAGGCTCATGCCCGGTTCCTTGGGAAGTTTTATGAGTATTTCCGCCAGGTATTCATTGCGCAGGCGGCCAACAACTGGCGTAGCCGGACCAACTACATAATCCTTCAGATCCTGGCGGATAAGATTCGCCAGTTTATGAGCAGCAGCATCCACGTTATCTTTTACCTTATGCTTCAACGTTATTAAAATGACCCTGCTGAAAGGAGGATAAAAGAAAGCCTTCCTGTTCTCTATTTCATAATCAAAGAATTTTTGATAGTCGTGCTGCTGTACCATCGCAATCACCGGATGATTTACATTTACGGCTTGAATGATTACTCGGCCACGGGCATGCTTACGACCTGCCCTTCCACTTACCTGTTCCATCAGTTGAAAGGCCCGTTCATTCACCCTGAAATCGGCGAAGCTTAGTAAGCCATCGGCATCCAGGATACCCACCAGGTTTACGTGGTCAAAATCCAGGCCCTTTACCACCATCTGCGTACCTACCAGGATATCGAGCCGTTGCTGTTCAAATAATTGAATGAGCTGATCATGTGCTGTTTTACCGCGGACACTGTCCACATCCATGCGGGCAATTTTGTATTTAGAAAAATCTGCTTCCAGTTGCTCTTCGATCTTTTCGGTACCAAAATTCTTCTCGAGCCAGGCCTGGCTTCCGCAGGCCGGACAAACTACCAGTTTCGGATAGGTGCTTCCGCAATAGTGGCAATGCAGTTTATTGCTGAACTTATGCAAGGTGAGCGATACATCGCAATGGGTACATTGGGGAATGAAGCCGCAGGTGCCGCAGATGAGATAAGGATTGTACCCTCTCCTGTTCTGGAACAGGATGACCTGTTTGCCTTCGTCAAGTGTTTTTTGAATGGCATCTTTTAGTTGCGGGCTGATCATCACTTTACCTTTTTGCACCACCTGCCGGGTATTTACAATCTCGATCTCCGGCAATAGAATGCCGCCGAAACGTTCGTCTAATTTTACCAGACCATATTTACCAAGTTTCGCATTGTGATAAGATTCCAGCGAAGGTGTTGCACTTCCCAACAAAACTTTAGCATTGAATAAAGATGCATAGAAAATGGCGGCATCCCGTGCATTGTACCTGGGAGCCGGATCCTGCTGCTTGTAGGAGGCATCGTGCTCTTCATCTACTACCACCAGCCCCAGGTTGTCGAATGGCAGGAAGAGGGCGCTACGGGCTCCCAGGATGATGCTCACTTCGCCCGACTTCACCTTATTCCATAATTCTATCCGTTCCTGGTCGTTGAACTTAGAATGGTAGATGGCAATATGGCCCCCGAAATGATGACTTAATCTTCGTATGATCTGTGCCGTTAGCGCAATTTCCGGTAAGAGATATAAGACCTGGTTGCCTGAACGCAATTGTTCTTCAATTAGGGTAATATACAACTGTGTTTTACCACTCCCGGTGACGCCATGCAAAAGACAAACATTCTTCGTTGTAAAAGCATTTCTCAGTTCAGCAAGACTTTGTTGCTGGCTGGCGCTCAGTTCAAAATCGATCTGTATATTTTTTGGCAATGTATGAATGCGACCGATGCTCCTGCTTTCGACCTGCAGGATCTGTTTATCGGACAAACCTTTCAATTGAGCTGCGGTGGCACCTGATTTTTTTAATAACGCCGATTGAGTTACTTCGCCCACCGTTTGATCGAGGTGAAGAAAGGCCAGCAACAATTCCATCTGCTTTGGCGCTCCCTTCCAATCATTTAACAGGGTTGATAAAGATTCTTCATTATTGAAAGCAGGATTGAGCAGCACATATTTTTCTTTCTTTGCTTTGTATCGCTCATTAAGTTTTTCCCAGGCAAAACAAACCTGTTTATCGATTAGTTTTTTAATGACTGGGTATACATGGGTAGAATCGAGCAATTGCTGCACTTCTATGAGCTGAAGTTGCTTCCTGATCAGCAATGCTTCTGCTACAATAAATTCTTCATCAGATAGCCCTGTGAAATCTTCCCCGATGGTTTCATTATAAATAAGGATGGTTTCACTGCTGAGTTTGAAATTGGCAGGCAGTGCTGCAGCCATCACTTCTCCTTCGGAACACATATAATACTGGCTCATCCATTCCCAAAGCTTCAATTGCTGTGGAAAAAGGATTGGATTGTCGTCGAGAATATTTAACAGCGGCTTGGTTTTGTAAGCAGGTTCATTTGTGCTTACCGACCTGATGATGCCGGCATACTTTTTATTCTTTCCAAAAATCACCTCGGCCCTGCTGCCCGGTACCGACTGTTTGAGTAAATGTAACGGTATCGAATAGGTGTACACCGTTGGGAGTGCCAATGGCAATATGATCTCGGCCCAATGGCCTGATTGTTCTGAAGTAAAATTTAATTCGGGTTCTTCCTGCATGTTCACGCTTTTATCCAGCTTGCCTGGTACCGGATGAGGCCGGCTTCCATGATATCATACACTTTTTGTTTAAGCGCCGTCATATCATCGCCGGGTAAAATCTCCGGCAAAAATACAGCCCTTGACCTTCCCGGGTTCATAGAAAAAACACTGTTGTAATGCAGCCGGTTGTAGCCATCCAGGAACAAAACCGGCTGAATCGGCGTATTGGTTTCAACGGCTATCTTAAAAGCCCCATTATAGAATTCCTTCAAAGGTTTATGGGTCATATTGAACGTGCCTTCCGGCGCAATAACCACGGAAATATTTTTAGACAATACTTTTTTCAATTCATTCACACTTTGTACCCGGCCTGCATCGCTTTCACGATTCACCATCACGGCAGCCTTCCGATAAATAAACCCGAATACAGGAATATTGGCCATTTCGGCCTTACCCAACACCCTGATCGGCTTTTTCCGAAAAGCCTTCAGCATCATCGGGATATCAATATAAGAGAGGTGGTTAAACACATAGATCACCGCATGATCTCCGGCAACGGGAGCTTCGTAGATATTTTTATGAGGCATGCCCCAACAGAACATGGCACAGTCGGACCATATCCTACAAATAGTATAGATCATATTGCCTCCCCTTACTTTACCAAAGAACGTGGCGATCACCACGAAAGGGAACAGCAGGAACATCAACGCAATGAATATCACAAATGCGTACACACTAAAAATTGCCCTGCAGATTTTTCTGATTATTTCCATTACCGGTCACGAATATAAGAATAAGATACAGATGCCGGGTCTTTTGAAAACTGTTTATGGAGGATGCGATTCGAGGTAATAAATTACCAGGATTGATTTTTGACATTCGACCTTGATGAGTTAAGCATTACATTTGATACATAAAACGAATTCCATGAAATGGATCATCATAATCATGCTAAATATGACTATCCTGGGCACATCAGCGCAGGAATCACTGAATGTTATGACGTTTAACATCAGGCTCAACCTGGAAAGCGATAGTGGCAATGCGTGGAGGTTCCGTAAAGACAAAGTTGCCTCACAGATTTTATTTCATGATGCCCATCTGGTGGGTGTGCAGGAAGCATTGCCTGCACAAATGAACGACCTGGCGCAATTACTCAAAGGACATAGATGGATTGGAGTGGGAAGAGAAGATGGAAAACAGGGCGGTGAATATTCTGCCATTTTTTTTGATAGCAGCAGGCTCAATTTACTTGCATCGGAAACATTCTGGCTATCCGAAACACCAACTGTGGCAGGAAGCAAAGGTTGGGATGCCGCATTGCCCCGCATCGTGACCTGGGCAAAATTCAAGGACATTAAAACTGGTAAGGTCTTTTTTCATTTCAATACCCATTTCGATCATATGGGCAAAGAGGCCCGTAAACAGAGTTCATTGCTTATCCTGAAACAAGTATCTCAATTAGCAGGCAAATTGCCAGTGTTGGTTACCGGCGATTTTAATGCCGATCCAACGGATGAACCCATACAGGTGATCCTTGATAACAAGAACCCGATGCATCTCACAGATGCAGAAGCCGTTTCACAAACACCGCATTATGGACCTAACGCCTCATTCAACGGCTGGAAGATCCATGAAGACAATCTAAAGGAACATATTGACTATATATTCTTCCATGGCCCAGTTACCGTATTAAAGCATGCTACCCTGGCCCAGTTATGGGGAACCCGGTTTTCATCGGATCATTTCCCGGTGATGGCAACAGTGGTGGTGGAGTGAGGGTCGTTCAAGACGTTCAGAACGTTCGGGACGTTCAAGACGTTCGGGAGGTTCAAGACGTTTGGAACGTTTAGGAGTTTTAAGTCGTTTAAGGGTTGAAAAGTTTAAGGGTTTAAGGGATGATTTTCAACCTTTTACTTCAACCATCTTGTATCTTGTATCCTGTATCCATCATCTTGCATCCAGTATCTTGTATCCCGTATCCTGCATCCCCTATCCAGCATCCAGAATCAAGTATCCAGCATCGACCTCCCCCTTCTTTTCCACATATTCTAAAAAAAGAATAAAAAACTGCTCAAAATCTGTTAAAACCCTTACCTTTGCCGTCCTAAATTTGGGTATGTTATGTTAGCAGTAGTTAAAATCGCAGGTCAGCAATTTAAAGTAAAAGCCGGAGACAGCTTGTACGTTCCTCACATCGAGGGCAAAGCAGGAGATTCAGTAGAATTTTCTGATGTATTGATCACACATAGCGGCGATAATGTCGTAAGTGGATCAGATGTAAAAGCAGTTGTAAAAGCCGAAATTATCAGCGACCTTATTAAAGGTGATAAAGTAATCGCTTTTAAAATGAAAAGAAGAAAAGGTTTCCGTAAAAAGCACGGTCACCGTACGCAGTATACTCACATTAAAGTAACTGCAATTGCATAGTTAATTTTGAATGACAACATTCGAAATTTAAAATTCAAAATTTTTTAGACATGGCACACAAAAAAGGTGAAGGCTCGGTAAAAAACGGTCGTGATTCACAAAGTAAAAGATTAGGCGTGAAAATTTTTGGAGGGCAGTCTGCCATCGCCGGAAATATAATCGTTCGTCAACGCGGAACAACCTATCATCCTGGTAAAAATGTTTCCTTAGGAAGAGATTTTACCATCTTCGCATTAACAGATGGTGTGGTTGAATTCAGAAAAACAAAGGGTGATAAAACTTTTGTTTCGGTAGCTGCTATCGAGGCCACCGCATAATTTTTTTGATATTTTTTTTGGTAGTTTCAAAATAGTATTTATTTTTAAGGTATTATTTACTAACCAATTAAATTCAAAAAAATGGCAACAAAGAAAAAAGCTGCTCCAAAAAAAGCTGCTGCAAAAAAAGCTGCTCCTAAAAAAGCCGCTGCAAAGAAAGCCGCTCCTAAAAAAGCTGCTCCTGCAAAAAAAGCTGCTGCTAAAAAGAAGTAAGCTTTGCTTAATAAAAGAGCAAAAAATAGTAAGTCCTGGTTTTTACCGGGACTTTTTTTATGCCCTAAAACCAGCTACTGGCAAGCTTTTCAGCTCATCCGTATTTTTTCTCCTCTACAATCCGGATTTCCATCTTCAAAAAAAATGTTTTCAGGTTGCTTTAAAATAATCCGGATCGATTGATTAATTTTATTGCATGGACAATTATCAAATCGCCGATTCTTTTTCATTGCTTTCGAAGTTGATGGACATTCATGGTGAAAATAGTTTTAAATCAAAATCGTATGCATCAGCTGCATTTGCGATTGAAAAGTTATCGGTTCAACTCGCCGATCTGCCCTCAGAAAAAGTTGCTTCGCTAAAAGGCATCGGGACGTCTTCGGCCCAAAAAATTGCAGAATTACTCCAAACCGGCCATTTAAAGGCTCTCGATGAAATTATTTTAACAACGCCTCCAGGGGTCATAGAAATGCTCAATATTAAAGGAATCGGGCCGAAAAAAATTTCTACCATCTGGAAAGAAATGGAGATTGAAAGCATCGGTGAATTATTATACGCTTGTAAAGAAAACAGGTTAAAACTTTACAAAGGCTTTGGTGAAAAAACACAACAACAGGTGATCGATACCATTGAATTTTATTTCAAAAACAAGGGCAGTCATCTCTATGCACAGGTAGCGCTCATCGCTCCTCAAATTGAAAGTTTTTTACAGAAAATATTTCCCGAATGCCGCATCGCCATAACCGGAGATTATAAGCGTCAACTTGAATCAATGGAAGAACTTGCATTCGTTATAGAAACAACACAGGATCACCTAGAGAAAAGTATGCTGGAAGTAGAAGGATTTACGCTAACAGAAAAATCGGCAAGCAGTTTCAGCTACCAAACCAGCGTGGGCGTTTCTGTACGCATCTACCCTTCTACTCCATCTCAATTTATACATACACTTATCAAAACATCTTCCTCTGAATCGTTCATAAACGACCTGCAACTGGTGAATAATTTCCCCCTGGATGAAGCAGGTTCCGAAGAACAATATTTTGAAAAAGCCAAATTGCCCTTTGTCCCGGCCTATGTAAGGGATTCATTCAATATTCTTTCACAAGCGGTTGACGGGCAATTACCTGCCGTAATTCAACCCGGCGATATCAGGGGTATCATCCATTGTCATAGCAACTGGAGCGATGGCAACAATACCATTGAGGAAATGGCACAGGCCGCCATAGCGCTTGGACTGGAATATCTCGTGATCAGCGATCATAGTAAAACGGCGTTTTATGCTAATGGACTTTCGGAAGAAAAAATACAACAGCAACACCAGTATATTGATGAGTTGAACGCTAAACTCGCTCCTTTCCGCATTTTTAAAAGCATTGAATCGGATATTCTCAACGACGGGAGCCTGGATTATTCGAACCAGGTGTTGTCAACATTCGACTTAGTGATCGCATCGGTACACAGCAATTTGAAGATGACAGAAGAAAAGGCCATGATGCGACTGATGAATGCAATTGAGAATCCATATACTACCATACTTGGCCATATGACCGGCCGTTTATTGCTGAGCAGGCCGGGTTACCCGGTAGATCATCAGAAGATCATTGATGCATGTGCAGCAAACCAGGTGGTGATCGAGCTGAATGCACATCCCAACAGGCTCGATATCGACTGGAGACATATCAGCCATGCGCTCAATAAAAATGTACTCATCTCTATAGATCCTGATTCGCATCATGTAGATGGACTAACCGATACCCGGTATGGCGTGCTGGTGGCACAAAAAGCTATGTTGACGAAAGAAAAAAATCTCAGTAGTTTCCCGCTTGAAGCATTTGAACGCTATATTCAAAACAGGAAAGCTGCGAAAAATATTTAAGCCACTACAGGAAGCTTCACATAAAAACTGGTGCCTTTACCTGGATTAGATTCGAACCAGATGTCTCCCTCGGCCTGTTCTACCATTCGTTTGCACATGGCGAGTCCCAGCCCGGTACCCGACGTTTTAGTTGTGAAATTAGGCGCAAATATTTTCGGGCGTATCGTATCATCAATACCTTGTCCATTGTCGCTGATCTGCACCAATACATAACCGTCACGGATAGACTCAATAACGCCGATCCTGGCCATTTCCTGGTCTGGCACGGCCTGTATGCCATTCAACATCAGGTTTGTGAATAGCCTGTTGATATGGGTTTTATCGGCATTGATGATGATGGGTTGATCGAGAAGCTGTGCTGATATTTGTAAATGATCATTTGCAGAATAAAGATGCAATACGCTGCGCAATGTTTCATTGAGGTCGAACAATTCCTTTTTGGAATCACCGATATTGGCAAACTGGCTGAATTCACCGGCAATGTGATTGAGGTGATCGATCTGTTCTACCAGCGTTTTTGCAACATTGTTGGTAAGCTCCGGAATATTGGGCGCATTGCTTTCAATCGATTTCTGCAGGTACTGCAGGCTAAGCTTCATGGGAGTTAGCGGGTTCTTGATCTCATGCGCTACCTGCCGGGCCATTTCCCGCCAGGCTCCCTCCCGTTCGGTTCGGGCCAATACATTGGCACTCTCCTCCAGTTTACTCACCATCTTATTGTATTCGTTCACCAACTCACCCAGTTCATCATTGCGCTTCCATTCAATGGCTTCATTACGCGAACCCAGGTTGATCTTTTTCATTTTATCGCCTATTACCGAAAAGGAACGCGTAATGCGGTTGGTAATGAACAGGGCCACTATGCCTGCGATGAGGAATATGAAAGCGTTCAGGTTGATGATGGTTACAAGGAAATTTGAAATCTCCTGGCGCAGGTTACTCTGTGAGGTGAAATAGGGAATATTCAGGTATGCATAATCGTTACCTTCTCCATCGAGCACGGGCACATAGTTGCTGGCAAACTGCAACTTGCCGATATTCTCTTTCTGGTAAAACTGCACTTCTTTTTCGTTGTTGAGATGAAAATAAGCCAATGGGTGCATGCGGGTGCTTACGATGCCCTTCACATACAGCAGCGGCAGGGAAGAAACACGCAGGTTGCCCTGCAGATCATACAGGTTCACATCCACACCATGTATCTCCGAAATTTTATTGATCATCTCTTCGAGACCCTGTCCGTAATTTTTTTCGTTAAGCTGCAGGCTGTCGTTCATGTTCCAGCCTTTGGAAATGGAATTCTTCACTTCACCTTCCATGATATGGATGGTACGGCTTAGTTTTTCCCGGTTGTTATTTTCATACCGGATGATAAAAAACAGGATGGTGGCAAACCCAATGATTATGAAAGAGAACACGCTGATGAAAATTATGGTGCCATGGATCTGGTTACGGATCGACAGTTGCCAATAACTACGGATACGGTTTATCCGGAACCCAGATCGTATAAGGATATTAATGATCCAGAATAAAGCGGTCAGGAGCAGGAATGAGCAGAACAGGTAGGAGAACAGCGTAATGGATTCGATAGACAAGCTGTTTTCCTTGGCAATGACCACCACTTTATCGGCACCGGCATAATACCACAATTCGCTATGGTCTTTCTTCTGCACTCTTTCGAAATGTTCGTTGCGAAGTCCTTTTTTCTTTAATACCGACGGGAACGGGTAATCGTTGTGAATACTGATAAGTTTCCAGTTATTGTAAATGGCAAATGCATACAACGATGAGTTTTCGATGGAATTATTGGTACCCCGGCTGAGCAATTCGGGCGACAGGGCTTCCCGTTTAGATTTCTTCGGACTGGCCAGGATGAATACATAGCCAAGCAATATTCCATCATGATCTTTCAGTGTTTTCTTACAGATATAACTGAACATATCATAGGACTCATCAAAATAATACAGCCCTTCGGTACCCGTGGGTTTGGCCTGGGTATTCAGGATCGCATTGATCTCATTGTAACCGGTGGAATCATCGTTATACAAAGGTTTTTCCGAAGCATCATAAGCAAGAACCCTTGTTTCAAATTTATTGGTGTAGCTCGTAATGTTCTCGTTCAACAGGCTGTCTTTAAACGGCTGGTTGGTAGATTGCTGCCGGAACCTGTCGAAATGATCGGCCAGGTAATCGTCCCTGAATACCGTGATCATTGAATTGATAAGGGTTTCACTGGAAGGGTCGGCTTTCTTCGACAAAATTTCTGCGTAATGTTCGCGATTGCTGAGTTCCTTTTTATTGTTTTCCACTACGATGATTCCGGTGATGGAAACAGAAAAGAAGAATAACCAAAACACCAGTTTGGATGAAATGATCTTTGAAGCTAACAGGTTCAGGTAGGTGCTGTTCAACAGGAAAAGAAAGAACAGCAACCAAAGCAAAACAAATATTTCAAACCCTCCCGAAATATGGCCAACCTGGAAACTGAGTATGCCCAGCCCGATGATTGTTACAAAAAGGAAAAGCGGGATGAAATGCCTTGAAAACAAAGGTTTAAGGAAATAGATGATCAGTTGGCAAAGGAAAAAATAACCAATGGCGATGCAACATAGAATAACAAAACCTGTAACACTGTACATGTTAAGGGTAAAAAAGTTGATGACGTCGAAAGATATCTGTGAGTCGGCCACCAATGAGCGTATGATGGAACTGCCGGTAAAAGTAACCGTGATGATGACGATGGAACCGATGCCAAGTAATATCCACCTCGCCGCGGGAGATTTTAATCGCAGCTGTACATTGTTCTCATGAACATAATGACGCAGGAAAAGGATAAGCCATACAAAAAGCAAGGCATTGATCAACAGGTCGCCAAGGGAACGCAGGATCATATTAGACCCGTAAATGGCCGGATCGAAGAGTTCGAACTGGCGGAAATTCAGGGGCACAGGGAAATAATATCCGGATATTCTAACGGAAAGGATTACCAGCAGCAATAGCAAGACTCCTTTCCAAAGCCTTCCCGTAGTGGCCAGGAAGGATGCCCACAAATGAACAAACAATAAAACAACCAGGGAAGCAAGGATGAGCAATAATACAGCTACAGGATTGTTTTTACTGATCTGTGTTGTTTTCTTTTCATACACATAAAACAGGTCCTTACCACTGATCGATTTTACAGCCACTCCCTTTCCGGGCCGGGCGCTGATATCATAATTACTGGTAATTGACCGGTCATTGACAAAATCATTGGGCAGGTAATCTGTTGATATAAAATAATTCCATTTTACAGGGAACAGGGCAATGGCTTTGATGGCGCCCAGGTCGTAGCGGTTCCAAACATAGTACCCGTTTTCCTGTAACACAAATCCTTCGTTCCTCTTTTCATATAACAGGGAAGGATATGGCAGCACCTGTTGGGTGTTCCAGCAAAGGAGGGATTCCTGTGAACCCGGATCGGTTGTATAAAAAAAGATGAAGTATTTTTTACTGGTAAGACCAGACAGGAAAGACTCCGAAAAATTACCAGACGCTACCGTACTGATGACACCAGGATCTTTCACCAACGCTTTGAAATCTTTCTCCTGCTGTTGAATTTCATTGCTGATTTCCTTCTGCACTTTCGTGATAGAAGAATTAGCCGACCAATAATTATCCACCCCGAAAGACAGGGTGATCAGCCAGGCCGCGAGCACCAGCAGGTAGCTGTTCTTAAAAAAGAATGTCCTGAATAAGTTCGTGTTTTGCAACCAGGCGGGTGATTTAAATTTGGCTAAATTATTTTTTCTTTATTTTATTCCAAAGGGCATCCATTTCTTCCAGGCTCATATCGTGTAAGAAGCGATTTTCCAGTGCCGCCGCTTCTTCCATCCTGGTAAACCTGCTGATAAACTTCTTATTTGTTCGTTCAAGTGCATTCTCTGCATCCAACTGCAAAAACCTTGCAAAATTTACGAGCGAGAAAAAAACGTCGCCCAATTCATCCTCCATGTCATCTTTATTTCCGGAGGCAATGGCCACCTGTAGTTCGTTCAGTTCTTCCTGTACCTTATCCCAAACCTGGCCTGTATTTTCCCATTCAAACCCCACTTGTTTGGATTTATCCTGCAACCGCATGGCTTTTACCATTGAAGGCAATGAGGCAGGAACGCCACCTAAAACCGATTTCTTTCCTTCCTTTAGTTTTAGTTTTTCCCAGTTTTGTTTTACATCTTCTTCATTGTTCACTTTTACATCGCCATAAATATGCGGATGCCGGGATATTAGTTTTTCGCATACCCCATTGATCACTTCATCCAGCGTAAACGCTTTCTTTTCAGAAGCGATCTTAGCATAAAACACAATGTGCAGCATCAGGTCGCCCAGTTCTTCACGGATGCCTTTCCAGTCGGATGCCGAAATGGCATCAGCCAGTTCATAAGTTTCTTCAATGGTTAAATGTCGAAGCGATTCGATCGTTTGCTTTTTATCCCAGGGACATTTTTCCCTAAGGTCGTCCATAATATTTATCAACCGCGTAAAAGCTTTTTCGTTTTCAGGCATTGTATCAGACTTTCATTAATGATAATAATATAAATATCGTAAACAGGATCATCATGATCACGAGCATCAATAGGTTCAACAAGATAAACTTGAGGATGGTCTTGCCACGCCTTTGTTCATAAAAATTTCGCATGGCCTTGTATTCATAAAATAAAATCCCCAGGAGCAGGATGCCCATCACCGTGCCTGCGTCCCAACTTAGCAGCTCTGAAAGTTCATCTACACCTATCATCACTAAAAGGATGATAAATACAAATACATATAAGTGAATACTAAAGATGGCATGGTTGGCATAATAATACTCTTTTCGTCGCTTGTAAAGTAGTTTCAACATCAGCGCAAACAATGGAAGGGAAATGAACAACATTTGCGGGAAACTGTGCATCAGGTTATTGGTAAACGCTTTCATTATCTGCCCCTGGTTGTTCGTATATTTTTCATTCACCTCAAGTTCTTTATATACCAATTGCCGCTCTATCCAATTGTGTTTCTTTTTCCCGGATCGAAGTACCGAATCATAGGCTGCTTTGCTGGCATATTTCGACGTGGTGAAGTGTATCCCACTTCGGCTTTGAGTACTATCAATATATTTTTTAAACGCATCCCTGGTCATGGGTTTACCTTTTGTGACCAGGCGGCTGAAAGCATCGAAACTGGTAGAATCCATGGCATCGATCTGTTCCAATGATTTACCTTTTACTGTTGTATTGAGTGCTTTATCATCTTGCTTACTGATAGAAAAAAAGATGAGGAAAAAGATGGCAGAGGTAAAAACATACATCCTCACCGGGTTCAAATAACTGGTTCGGCGGCCGATCATGTATTCCTTGCTGACAAAACCCGGCTTGAAGATCAAATATTTCACGGTGCTGAAAAACTTTCCGTCGAAATGTGTTATATCTTTAAAGAAATGTGATACCAGGTGCCAGGCGGTTTCAACGGGTTCGATGTTTTCCTGCCCGCAAACATGACAAAACCGGCCATGGACTTCGGCATTACAATTCAAACAATTTTTATGTGACCGTTCGTTTAAATGGCTCAAGCAAGATAATTTTGTTAAAAATAATAAAGTTTAGCCGCTTATAAGGGAAAGGCTGTTTTTAGAAACTAACTTTACCCGGCTAACCCGAAAATGAATATTCAATGAATAAACTATTTGCAAGCATTACATTGTGTTTCCTGGCCACAGGCAGCTTTGGTCAGTTTTATTACAAAGACATTCTCAGCAACCGGCAGATCATCACGGAGATGAATTTGTTTAAAGAAAATAAGATACGCCATATCGAGATCAAAAGTTTTGAAGACAATGGTGAGCCTAGTGAAGGTTTCTTCTGCGAGCGAAAAATTTCCAAAGATTACCGAAAAGCTGAATTGTTCACCCGATCCGATATTTCAGGTGCTTCGCTGTTCAGTTCAGTATTCAACAAGCAAGGGCAATTGATCTTTACATCTGATAGTTCAAATATAGCCGTAAGCCATAACGATTATTCTTATGATGCCCAGGGAAGGATCAGTAATATAACCTCAACCGTGCGTTCGAGTGATGATGATTTTATGAATGAAATTGCTGAAGAACACATTTATTCATACAATGAACAGAACATTCCTGTAAAAATGATCAGGGTTAAGAACAGGCAGGACAGTATAGTGATCCTCTTTTCCACAGATGAACAAGGCAATGTTTCTATTGAAAAAGACAGCAAGAACGGTAGCAAGTATTATTATTACTATGATGCCAAAAACAGGCTGACTGATATCGTACATACGAATGAATATACTTCGAATATGCTTCCCGATTATATGTTTGAATATAACGGTGCCGGGCAGTTGACGCAAATGACCACGATTGAAGAAGGTGGTAAAAACTATTTTATCTGGAAATACCTGTATGAAAACGGCCTTCGCACCAGGGAGAAGGTTTATTCCAAGGAAAAGAAATTAATGGGCAGCATAGAGTATGTCTATGATTAACATACAACCAGCACATTCTATTTGATAACTTCAAAAGAGAAAAGAATGTCTTCGGCCTGGTTCAACATATCCCTTTCATTGGGAAAAAGTGTTTTCCTGTTTTGTCTTACATAAGAGTCCATGCGCAATGCCGGGTAACTATCTACATCAGCATTATTATAAGCCGAAATGGTAAAGTCGGTATTCTTAATGTAAATATCATCCGGCGGAGAAAGTACCAGGTCTTTCAATGCAACGCCGTCTTTATTCAACAAACGCAAAGAAATATATACACTGTATTCGATATAGGCCTGGTAAGTAGCAGCTACCCCGGAAACTGAGCGGGCCGGGCCTCTCGGAGGTATTACCCTGCCATTGATATCTTTGTAGGCGGTTTTGGTACGATAGGTTTCACTCCTGCTTTTTTCGCTATAACGCTGGCTGATGATCCTGATGCGTTCGCTGTATAATTCAATCACGTAAGGTGCATCACATTCCAGGCAAAGTTGTTTGTCTTTGATTTCCTCAAATGCCAGGCTGGCTACTTCAGTAACCTGTTGCAGGATCTTTGCATTCTTCTTCCATTCCGTTGGCAAATTCAATCGGTACTTACCTGAGTAGTTAGGTTGGGCAAAAAGATCAACTGACAAGAATATTAATAAGCAACAGACAATTATTCTCATAATGTAGTTTTAACGAAAAATGCAGTTATAGAAAATTATGGATTCAATTTTATAACCATGCAAAAATCAATCAAAACATTTGTTAATACTTTAAAAGAAAGCCCCCGTTTTACCGGGGGCTTCTTTCAAATGATGTATGTTCTGGTATTAGAAATTGCGAACGTTCATTTCAACACGCCTGTTCTTAGCCCTTCCTGCAGCTGTTTTATTGCTGGCTACAGCTTTATCGGGACCATAACCTGTGGCGGTCATCCTGCTTTCTGTAATTCCTTTACCTAGCAAATACGCTTTCACTGAATTGGCACGTCCTTCAGATAATAGCATATTCTTTTCACGCTTACCTGTTGTATCGGTATGTCCGTCGATGCTGATCAGCAATGATTCATCTGCTTTCAGCAAAGTTGCTACTTCATCCAATGATTTGAATGATTTAGGCAACAGTTTGGTACTACCGGTTGCAAAGAAAATATTTTTTGCGGCGATATTAATCCTGTCTACCACTTCTTTGGCAATCACCGGGCAGCCCTGGTTGCTGGCCGGGCCTGGACGGCTTGGGCATTTATCTTCTTCATCATTTACACCATCAGCATCCGTATCAGGTATCGGGCAACCCTGGTAACGGGCGAAGCCTTTATCTGTAGGGCATTTATCCATTTCATCGTTGATGCCATCTCCATCTGTGTCCGGAATCGGGCAACCCTGGTATTTAGCAAGTCCCGCTACATCAGGGCATTTGTCATCGCCATCAGCAATGCCATCACCATCTCTATCCGGGCAACCCATCAGCGCAGCGATACCTGGTGTATCGGGGCATTTATCATCGGCATCCAACACGCCATCATTATCACGATCGAGTACGATCGGCATTGGCGGAGGTGCTGTGATAGGTTCTGGCTTTTTAGTAAGTGAACTGGCTACGCCAATACTATGATAAAAATGATAAACAGCCTTATCGGTAACCGGTATGCGATACTGAGAATTTAACAGGAAGAAAACTTCATCGCTTGCTTTTACCTGTATACCCAATCCTGCAGGAATGAAAGCACCATAGGAGCTCTTATACCGGAATGCGCCAACACCCCCTGTAATAAAGGGGTTGATGCAATATTTATCAGATAATAATTTCAGGTTGGCTGTAGCAGCGGCTTCCATGAAAATTTCTTTTTTGCCATCGGAAATGCCATTGGGAACATCATAGTTCACAATACTTCCCGATAAGGTAGCGGCGAAATCAACATGTTCGCTTAACCCCTGGATATAACTTACCGCAATACCCGGACTAAGTCGCTTGCCCTTGGTATATTGCTTGTTCTTGATAACTGAAGAGAGGCCGTTGGCACGGATTTCTTTCGCCGTTTCAAAATCATTCGCGAAAAAATGAATGCCCAGTGCAGGTAATTTCTTGTAATCATTTTGCCCGAAACCCACTTGAAAAATGGCCAGGGTCAAAATGGAAAGAATCGTTTTCTTCATACATATCAGTTTAGTAAACATAACAAAAATAGCAGCTTAGTTTCAATTGTTAAAATTAATTGCACATATAGATATACCCACTATGTTAGTTACTGTATAATCTGGCCCTAAATGCCCTATAGGGCTATTTTTTGTTGATCACTTCTACCTTCACCCTGGCCAATCCATGGCCAATATAGCCAAGTTTTTGTGCAGCAACCCGGCTAAGATCTACCAGTCGACGCATTTTTGGGTGTAACCTGTCGGTGGTTTTTACAACAACCGACCGCCCATTACGAAGATTGGTTACTTTAATCCAGGTTCCCAGGGGCAGTACATTGCAGGCTGCGGTATACTTATCCTGGCTGAATATTTCCCCATTAGCTGTTTTCCGGCCATGAAATTTATTAGCATAATAACTGGCCTGCCCATAAAAGATTCTTTTCCCTTTTGAATAAGTGGAAGGTTTTGCTTTTCCGATTGAATCGGCCTGCGCCCTCGAGGTAGAAGTACAGGCAATGAAAATAAAAACCAATAAACCGGTTTTAATGGCAGGATATAAATGCTTGGTTAGTTTCATGCAAAAGATTGTCGTAAATATTATTTACCGGCAAAATATTTTTCTTTCAGCCTTTTATCTTCACCATAAATATCGTCATAAAATTTAATACTTCCATTATTTCCTTCGCAACTAAAATAACGGATGAACAATGGGATTTTATTCTTAACGGGAATGCGATGGCGTTCCTTGTTGGCGATCCAGTTGGTAATAGAATCGGTATTGTAGGCAAGGGTATCGCCGGTCGGCATTTTTGTGCTGTCGTTGCGGATGATATAGAATGCCAGTTTTTCCCATTCCTGCACCCGAACACAACCATGACTGAGTGAACGCATGCCATTCTTAAAAAGATAACGTTGATTGGTATCGTGCAGGTAAACGAAATAAGGATTTTCAAAATTAAATTTGATCACTCCGAGCGCATTATCATTTCCACTACCCTGTTGTATCTTATAAGGAATTCCCTTTGTGTATTTTGCCCAGTTCACCGTTGACGGATCTACCGGCACTCCATCAAACGTATATAATTGCAACCCTTTTCGGGCCAGGTAGCCGGCGCTTTTTTTAAGGGCGGGTAACATTTCTTTTTTGATGATGCTTTCTGGTACCGTCCAGGTAGGAAATATCACAATATCACTGATGGCACTTGTTAAAGTTGGAGTAGGCGTACCGGGTTTTCCACAAATGATCTTTGATGTTAAATTGATGGTATCGGAATCCCATAGCTGCAGGTAATAACCTGGCAGGTTCACCCATATGTATTTTTCCGGCATGGAATCGGGCAACAGTTTATAACGGTCGAGCGTAATGGCTATACGGTTATATTTTTCCCTATCGGTAAGGTTTAGTGATTTAATCAAAGCAGATGAAATTTTTCCATCTGCAGTTGTCTTCTTTAATTTCTGGTATTTTTTAATGGCATCTGCCAGGTTTGCCGAATCGGGCAATGCGTCTTTAGAATAAATTATACAGTTACTCTCGCTAAGGCGTAGCTGCAATTTCCTGATGAATGCGGTAGAATCTTTTACATCGCCTGCTTTATAATGATACGTGAGATAAGTATAGGTTTTGGGATCCATGCTATCAACAAATCTTTTAATGCCATTTTTAAGCAACGCATAACCCGGCATTTTTGGCTGAACCTGTTTCCATACAGAATCGAGTGGTTCCCCTTGCAGGAAACGATCCAGGTTCTTCCTGAAAAACCTGGTAAACCTTGCCGTATCATGTTTCCAGGAAACACTGTCGGGCTGAAGCCTGCCCTGCCCCAGGTCGGCCAGGATGTGCATGAACGCATCGGAAAACAGCATGTCTGCCTTTGCCCAAATCACAGCATCTTTTCTTTTAACTGAATCTGCATCGAGGGATTGCTTGATCTCCTTTATTTTATTGTATTGATAATCGGATTTGAATAACCCGTCCCTTTCGGCCGTATCCAGGTAAGCCATGAGCCTGCTGGCCTGCGGATGCCAAATACCTGTATCACACCATGCCGGCTGGTATTCCCTGTCCGAATAAAAATCCTGTATTACAGCGCTGTATTGAACCTGCAGGCTGTCGTTCACCTTACCATCTTTTTCCATGGCAACAGAAAGGTAGGCCTTGATATTATCCTGCACATAACCATTGATATTGCGGGGATCGTTGATGAGTTCCTTATCTTTTAATTTTTCTGAACGATGGCAACCAATGATGCAGATCAGCAGGATGACGGGGAAATAAAATGCCGGCGTTTTCGGTTGATGCAAATCAAGCGTAAATTGCCTGACCTGAAAATAGATTTTTTGTAGATGCAAGGCCAATTTGTATTTACTAACAAGTTAATGATTCGTTTGTATTCTTTCTTTATTTACGCGTTTTATTTATACACGGGATAATATTCCTGGCAAATAAGAGTATTAAGTAATTCATAATACCCAATTACTGTAAAGGGCTGTTCACCAGGATTTAAAATGATGCAGCAATTCTATCTGCCATTACGGCTTCTTTTGTATTAATTTGCATCCGAATCTTATCGCATGAAGTATTATATCATTGCCGGGGAAGCCAGTGGCGACCTGCATGGCAGCAACCTTATCAAACAATTAAACAAGCTGGATACAGCTGCATCGGTACGTTGCTGGGGTGGCGATAAGATGGAAGCCGCTGGTGCTACATTGGTTAAACATTACCGCGATCTCGCTTTTATGGGATTTACCGAAGTGATTAAAAACCTCCCAACGATTTTTAAAAACCTGGCCTTTTGTAAAAAAGATATTCTCGAACATAAGCCCGATGTACTCATCCTCGTAGATTACCCAGGATTCAACCTGCGCATTGCAAAATGGGCCCGGCAACAGGGACTTCGCATAGTATATTATATATCTCCGCAGGTTTGGGCATGGAAGGAGAACCGGGTGCACAGCATTAAAAAAAATGTTGACAAAATGATGGTGATACTTCCCTTTGAAAAAGCCTTTTACCAAAAATGGAATTTTGAAGTAGATTATGTAGGTCATCCACTGGTAGAAGTAGTAGATGCATTTAAACAAACAGGGAACAATGCAAGTGTAGCCGATTTGATGCAAGATCAGAAAGAGATCATCGCCTTATTACCCGGTAGTAGAAAACAGGAGATACTGAAAAAATTGCCGGTGATGCTCGAACTCACGAAACAATTTCCCGAATATCAATTTGTAGTAGCCAAAGCTCCGGGGCTGGATGAACATTTTTATACAAACTTGTTACAGCCTTATCACAATGTAAGTTCGGTGTTGAATAAAACCTATGAATTACTAAGTTTGTCGAAAGCCGCACTGGTGACCAGCGGCACCGCTACCCTGGAAACAGCTCTCTTCGCGGTTCCTGAGATCATTTGTTACAAAGGAAATGGCATTTCGTACCAGATCGCCAAAAGATTGATCAATATAAAATTCATCGGGCTGGTAAACCTGATCATGGATAAAGAGGTAGTGAAGGAATTGATACAGGATGAACTTACCGTAAACAACCTGGCAACTGAACTAAAAAAGCTGCTCGACGATCCCATTAAAATAAAGCAGGTACAGGAAGATTATCGCCAGCTGAAAGCACTGTTGAGCCAGGGTGGCCACGCTTCGGCCAATGCGGCCAAACTGGTTTACGACATGATAAAACGCTGACGATTATTTCCTCAGAAATAATTTAACTGCAATGATGACCAGGGCAATCAAAAAAAGTATGATCGACAGCCGGTTGATGCCGTGCATATATTTCATCCATTGGGAAGGCTTTTCATTAGGATCGCGTTTCCTGATGTAAAGGTATTCTGCTACTTGTTTTAACACACCCATGATGTTGCTACATTTGAAAATGAATAACAAAGATAATTAAACAAAAAAGCTTGTTAAAGGTTTATGGTATAAATCCATTCTTCTCCATCTATCGTAGTTTTGAAAAATAATATATATGAAAAGGATCTTACCAGCATTGATTTTGATTGCAACCTCTGTTGGCTGCAATGCGCAACAGAAAAAAACTGCCGAAAAAGCGAAAACAACCCATACTTATGAAGTAACGAAAACAGATGCTGAATGGCGCAAGCAATTAAGCCCGATACAATACCAGGTTACCCGGCAAAAAGGAACTGAAAGGCCCTATACCGGCGTATATTGGGATAATCATGCTTCAGGAACGTATTCCTGTGTATGCTGCAACCTGCCTTTATTCAGTTCCACTACAAAATTTGAAAGTGGTACCGGTTGGCCAAGTTTTTTTGCCCCTATTGATCAAAAGAACCTGGAAGAAATAACCGACAATAGTTTGGGCATGGTGCGTACGGAAGTGAATTGCCGCCGTTGCGGAGCACACCTCGGCCATGTATTTGACGATGGACCCAAACCAACCGGTTTACGATACTGCATGAACGCAGCATCATTGCTGTTTGTAAAAAAATAAAATTAATTCATTCAGAATATTAACCCTTTTGCCGAATAACAGCTGCGATAACACTTTACTGCTCATCCGGGGCTTTGATATATTTGCCCATATCACGAATGAAGAATACGAAGAATTAAATCTCGTACATAATTTCCTTGAGGCCAAGAAAGGAGAGTTCATCTATTTTCCATCTCAAAACAAACGCAAGCTGTATTTTACCAAGCAAGGATATATCAAGATCGGTTATATTGATTCGGATGGAAATGAATGTATCAAAGAGATCATACAAAAGGGGGAAATATTTGGACAGTTAACCCTGGAACAAAACAACCTGGAAGATGAATTTGCCCAGGCTTATAAAGCTGATGTGAGTTTATGTGCTTTTAATATTGAAGATTTTTTTTCAATACTACAGAAAAAACCCGGGATGGCCCTGAGTTTCAGCATACACCTGGGCAATAAGGTAAAAAAAGTAGAAAACAGGTTGCTGAACCTGCTCAATAAAAATGTACAAAGCCGGCTCATCCATTTTTTGTTGAGCATGGTTGACCTGGCTGAATTAAAACGGTCGGGTAAAACAAATGTGGAAAGATATTTAACACACGATGATATTGCCAAACTAATAGGATCTACCCGGCAAACGGTAACCACTACCCTAACCCAGCTTGGCAACGAGGAACTTATTGCTATAAACAAAACACATATAGAGATCCTTAAACCCAACGAACTGAAAAATCTTGCAGATGTCGGCCACGTGACCAAATAAAAAAGGCACACACCGTAGTTTTAGGAAATAGAAAAAGTATGCAAATCACTTCATTCGATCACCTAAAACATTTTATATGAAAAAAATACCAGGACTTGTTTCGCTCCTTTTTACAGGAATATTTTTTTTATCGGCCTGCAAAAAAGCTTCAACAGAAATGATTAATGAAACGATTGTTGCCAATCCGTTAGATACAACCGCCAACGCTGCCATGTTAAAATACAGTGGACGATTTATGAATGGTCCATATGGTACCGTTTCGGGCAGGGCAAAGATCTACCAGCAAAACGGGTTGTATTCGTTGGCTCTTGAAGGATTCAGCAGTGGCAATGGTCCGGATCTGAAAGTATATCTCAGCAAAGAAATGATGCCATCAACGTTTATCAGCCTTGGCAGCCTACGGTCTACCAATGGCAACCAGGTTTATACCATTACAGGTTTGCCTGATTTCACACAATTTAAATTTGTATTGATCCATTGCGAACAATACAATCATTTGTTTGGCAGCGCAGAACTGGAATAAGCCGATAAACAGTACCGCATAATTAAGTGTATATTGTATAGATGAAAAAAATTGTAAAAAAACATCCCCTTGCCATCCGTTGGTTTCACTGGTTGAATTTTCCGGTGCTGGCCGTGATGATCTGGAGCGGTATGTTGATTTACTGGGCCAATGATGTATACAAACTGGGCTGGGGTGACAAAACCGTATTGAAATTTTTCCCTGATTCTTTTAATAAAGCATTGAATATTCCATTTCGCCTTGCAGAAGGCATGAACCTTCACTTTGTATTTATGTGGGTATTTGCGCTGAATGGATTGTTGTATTTTTTATACCTGGTTTTTTCAGGAGAGTGGAAACTACTGGCGCCAGGTAAAAAATCATGGAAGGAAGCCTGGCAGGTTTTACTACATGACCTGCGTATCCGGAAAGAAATGCCGCCGAAAAAAAAATACAACGCTGCCCAGCGTATAGCCTATACTGCGGTATTGATCATGGGTTTTCTGATGTTACTAACCGGGCTGGCCATATATAAACCTGCACAACTATATTGGTTGTGTGCCATGTTGGGTGGATACGAATGGGCCCGTGCCGAACATTTTATCATTACAATCTTATTTGTTTTATTTTTCGTAATACACATCATACAAGTGGTGCTTGCCGGTTGGAATAATTTCAGGGGAATGGTCACAGGCTTTGAAGTAGTACCTGGCGAAAAAGAACCATCTGCAAAGGATGCTGCAACGGTCAACCAATCATCTGATCACCACCCCAATCAAGCTATATGAAAAACAAGGAACAATGGCTCACCGCTTCGCAGATCAGGAACAAAACCATCGTTGGGCTTATCTCCCTTTTTGCATTTTGCGCTGTTTGCTTTTTCGGTTGGCGATGGCTACATAACCAACCAAAGGATGCAGGTGCATTAAAACCTTTACGTACGGTATTGAATGCCAATGAATCGATCTTTTCGGGCATGTTCAGCAACAATCATTTGTCGAAAACATTTTCAAAAGAACTGGCAGCACCACGGGTACGGGTAAACGGAGATGTGGGTGTTGGCAAAGATTTCGATACTGCACAATGGAAATTACAGCTGATCCGGAATGCAGGTGACACGCAATATATATCCCTGGCAGAAATAAAAGCTTTACCCAAAACAGAGATCATCTTCGATTTTAAATGCATTGAGGGATGGAGCCAGGTTACCCATTGGGGCGGTGTACGTTACAGTGACTTCATTAAAAAATACGGACTGGATACCCAAAGCAAACTACAATTTACCGGGCTGCATACGCCCGACAATGAATATTATGTTGGCATCGACAACAAAAGCATGATGCATCCGCAAACCCTTCTATGTTATGAAATGAATGGAAAGCCGTTACCGATGAACCAGGGAGCTCCGCTTCGTCTAATCATTCCCGTTAAATACGGCGTTAAACACCTGAAACGTATCGGAACCATTTTCTTCAGCAGCCAGCGTCCGCCGGATTATTGGTACGAACGGGGGTATGATTATTATTGTGGGTTGTGAGAAGGTTTAGGACGTTTAGGAGGTTTAAGTCGTTTAAGGGTTTAAAGGTTGAAGGGTTTAAAGGTTGAAGGGTTTAAGAGTTCTATTAATTTCGAGAGAACTTATGGAATTGGAAAGTTCTCCAAATTGTCGTAAATTATATACCACTTTCACCAAGTATCAAGTATCAAGTATCAAGTATCAAGTATCAAGTATCAAGTATCAAGTATCAAGTATCAAGTATCAAGTATCAAGTATCAAGTATCAAGTATCTTGTATCCCGTATCCCGTATCCCGCATCCTCTACCCATCTTTTCCCTATCTTTATCCCCAGATTTCATGCTATGACCAGAGAAGAAAAATTTATGCACGAAGCGATTGCTTTATCGTTAGATGGCATCCGGCAAAATCATGGCGGGCCATTTGGCTGCGTGATCGTAAAAGGTGATACCATTGTTGGCCGTGGAAATAACCAGGTCACTTCCACCAACGATCCAACTGCCCATGCAGAAGTAGTAGCCATCCGGGATGCCTGTAAAAACCTGGATACTTTTCAACTCGATGGATGTGAAGTATATACCAGCTGCGAGCCTTGCCCCATGTGCCTTGGCGCTATTTACTGGGCCCGGCCAAAAGTTATCTATTTCGCCAATAACCGTGAAGATGCCGCCAATGTTGGGTTTGATGATTCCATGATCTATGATGAAATGTCGGCGCAAATTGAAAAAAGAAAGATCCCAATTCTTTCTTTGGGAAGAGAAGAGGCCTTAAAAGTTTTTATGGAGTGGAAAGACAAGGCAGATAAAACTACCTACTGATCTTTATTTTTTACTGCAATGATCTCTGCGGCAATGCTGATGGCAATTTCATCGGCCGTCTGGCTTTTGATGGGAATACCGATGGGTGAATAAATGTTTGATAACATACTTTCATCGATGCCTTCCCGCCGGTATGCTTCAAACATTTTTTCCATTTTACTGCGGCTGCCCAATACACCCAGGTAAGCATACTGATGGCTTATCAAACTTCTTAGCGCTTCATCATCTGTTCGATATCCCATGGTCATGATGGCTATATAAGTATGGTCGTCTCCCTGGATATATTTTTTCAAATCAGCATAACCTGGTACCGCAATCTTTTGATGAGCATATACATTCTGTTCAAAAGTATTCAACCCTTCCCTTTCTTCATAGATGCTGATGTGAAAATCAATGCTGCTCATGAGTTTCGACAATGCCAATGCACAATGACCGCCGCCGATGATGTGGAGATGATAACGGTATCCTGTTTTAATGGTCAGCAGAAAATCTTCATCGTACGCTTCATATTGAAAATCACGTTGAGGCATATCCGCTGAAAATGAAAGTCCTGACTTTGTGATTTCCAAACTTCCATTGTTTCCGGCTGTGAGCGATTGAATAAGCCGCCCTATGGCCTGGCTATCTTTTTCCCGGATGGTATAAATAAATATGGTTTGTTCACCTGAGCAGATCATACCGCTTTGGTCTGTAACGGCCATTTTATCATGCACCTGTCTATGTACTTCAGAATAGGGCATTCCTTCTTTCAGCAATGCTTTGGCCATTTCTACAAACTTATGCTCCATGATGCCGCCGCCAATGGTTCCGCAGAATTGTCCATTTGAAGAAACTGCCATGTGAAATCCCCTTCGCCCCGGTGAACTGCCAATGCTTTCGAGTACATACATCAGGATAACGGGTACCCCTGTACGCTGATTGTCATAAATGAATTGCCAGGCCTGCATGATCTATTTTTTCCTGTTTTCAAGTATCTTCTTGAATGAACGTCCGCGTATTTCCTCCAGCGTAAGACCAGTTACCAATACTTCTTCTTCGGTAATGGCCCCGCTATTCAATGCCCGCAGGAAATAGTTTAAAAGTCCCTGCCCGGTAGCTGCATCGTCAAACACATCGCCGATCAGTGTTGCCCTGGCAGCCTTTTCTACAAAGGTTTTCAGGCGCTCAACTGCATCATCATAGCTTTCGAGGAAGAAGGCGAATACAGCTGCATAACGCATCGGGAACTGGGCAGGATTCAAATCCCAGCCCTGGTAAAACCCGTTCCATAATGAATGACGGATATGATCATAACCTTTTTTCCAGGCACGGTGTACCGTTTCCCTGTTCTCCCTTAATTGATCTTCGGTCATGTTATCACCTCGGTGAGGGCCAATGGGCATGGTGTTCGTAGCACCATCAGATAGCCAGATGCCGGTATGAGCGAGGGCAACCTTGGTCATGTGATGGGCAAAATCGCAGACAGGATGATCCATTTCCTGGTATCGTGCCGTGATGCTGCAGGAAGCAGTATAATCATAAGTTCCAAAATGCATGGCAATACAACGCCCCTTACTGGCTTGTACAAAACGATATAATGGATTGGTACCATCGGCATCCATGATCGATTGGGTAGTTTCCACCATCATTTCCATTTTCAAAACACCGCTCTTCAGGTCAAGCTCTTCTTCCAGGATATCGAGGAAACTAACGAGGGTGCTTACCTGCTCAGGGATGGTCACTTTAGGCAGCATGATCACGAAATTAGCAGGCAGCTTGCCGTTTGTTTTTTTAACGAGTGTACTTACAAACAGATCCAAAGTTCGCAACCCTCTTTCTTTCATTTCTTCGGTAAAAGGTTTGATGCGGATACCGATGAATGGAGGCAATGAATGTTCTTCCAGTCCTTTGGCAACTTCCAATGCAGCTTCAATGGCAGTTTGATCCTCTTCTTCATTGCTGCGGTTTCCGTAACCATCTTCAAAATCGATGCGGAAATCTTCAATGGCTTCCGAAGTAAGTTTATTGATCACCTTATTATACACTTCAAGCGACAAACGCACAGGGTGCTTTTTTTTCTGTTCAGCATTCAATGCTTTGTATTCGTTGTATAGATCAAATGCCGATTGATTTTCATTCACCTGGTTGATGCCATCCATTCCGAAAATTTTTCCAAACTGTATGAAATCCGGTGCATAAAAATTAAATGTTTCCAATGCCCGCAGGCCAAGGGTTTTAGCCGAATCGGATTTAAACAGGTTGGCACCGCCATATACCGTGTGCACGGCCTGCCGGTCGGGCTTATCGCCTGGATAAATTTTCTGAAAAGATGTATTCGCTTTTCTTAATTTTTCAAACAACTGTTTTCTTTTCTTAGAAGGAATCGTTGCACTCATGGTATGATGATTTATATTTTTATTGTTTGGATTGAATTCAATTTACATTACAGATCAACTACCCCGGTACGTTGAATAACCAAAAGGATTGATGAGCAATGGTACATGATAATGGCTGTTGTCAAAAATGGTGAATTGTATGTCTACCTGCGGGTAAAAACCTTTCAAACTCATGGCTTCAAAATAGGCCGCAGTTTCAAAAACCATTTTATAATTTCCAGGCTGAAGGTTGCGGGAAAGTGGCAACAGGTCAGGGATCCTGCCATCGGCATTTGTAACGCCCTGTGCAATAGTTTGCCAACTAATGCCGCCTGATTTTTGCAATCGTATGCTGATGTCTCTCCCCGGCTTCCCGATCGATGTATCCAATACATGCGTGGTAAGCTGGCTAACCTTTAAGAACGACCAGTTGGCTTCATCCAGTAGTTTCTTAAAACGGAGTTGCGTTATTTTATGTTGTTCACCCATGGCGATGTTCAATTCTTCCTCCCTTGTATTCATAAGACGATCTGTGAGCAACCTCAGCATTTCATTGGCTGATTTCCCGGTTGCACAAACAATAAAGATGAACCCAAATTTTTGTTCATACGCCAAGTTCGCTTTTGCAAGGTCTTCGATCACTTGTTGCGAAGCGGTATTTACAGATGACTGCTCGTTACCAGCCAGGTGTTGGGTAGATGCAAATTTTTCGGTCAGACTTTTCACATCCCCGATCTTTGGATGATGTGTAAAGGCTTCCAGCCAATCGGCTTCTGAACATTGATCGTACCAGGTCCGTTCAGCATTAAATATTAAATCTTCTTCCGATTTAAATGGAAAAGCATTCAGCAAATTTGTTAACCAAGTGGAAGAACCACAACAGGTTTCCAACAGTTTCCTGGCTTCATTTTTATCCAGTTTATTCAGATCATTTAATGTCATAAAAATCGGTATTACTTGATGGTAATGTATTACTTCAATGAAGCGCCTTGTTCTATCCAGCAACGGATCATATCTCTTTCTTTTTCTGTGATATTTGTTTTGTTATTCTGTGGCATCGTTTTCGTAACTACAACGCGTTGCATGATAAGATCTTTCTTTTTAACGATATCTTCCGGCGTATCATACATCACACCGTTGGGTGCGGCTGTATATACATCATCGGTAGGTTTGGATGAATGACAGCTTACACATCTTTTCTGGATGATAGCATTCACTTCGGGGAAACTGATGGTGGTGGAACAGGCCCCCGGTTTCTCGGGAGCTGAAATGAATGCACCCGCCAGCAATACCACAACTGAAAACGGCATTACCCAAACAGATAACTGCCCCTTTTCTTTCAGGTTCAGGTAATGCTTCACCCCGGCTGTACCAAGTGTGATGATGGCCAGTATCAGCCACGGGTATTCGTAACCGAAAGTGCTGGGAAAATGATTGCTGATCATCACAAAAAGCACGGGCAATGTAAAATAGTTATTGTGCAAAGAACGGAGGCCGGCATGTTTTCCCAATGATGGATCCAGTGGTTTGCCTTCCTTCGCTGCCTTCACCATGGCTTTTTGTGAAGGAATGATCACAAAAAATACATTTGCCACCATAATAGAACCCAGCATCGCCCCAAAATGAATATAAGCAGCCCGGGCACTGAAAACATGACTGTAAAAGTAAGCGAAGCCTACTGCGATGACGAATCCGACCAGGGTGAACCATATTCCCTTTTTCACCAGCGCTGTTTTACAAAGAAAACCATAAATAATCCAGGCTACCACGAACGAACCCACACCAATGGCAATGCCCTGCAGTGGCGTGATATCCAAAATATTTTTATCGATCAATAAAGCAGAAGCATTGAAATAATATACCACAAACAACAGGCAGAACCCTGAAAGCCAGGTAAAATAAGCTTCGTACTTAAACCAATGCAGGTGCTTTGGAATTTCTTTTGGTGCTACTTTGTATTTTTCAAGATAATAGAAACCGCCGCCGTGTACTGCCCAAAGATTTCCCGCCAGTTCATCCCGAACATCACGGGTACGATTAAGTGCATTTTCAAGAAACACAAAATAAAAGGAAGCGCCAATCCAGGCAATACCAAAGGTGATGTGCATTAACCGGATGACGATGTTGAGCCATTCCATGAGATGTCCTTCCCAAACGGTACCCTTCACCGTGAGGTAAAAAGCCACTACCATGCTTACAATGGTGAGCACAATGGCAGTATAAATAAAATTCTGGGAGCTCAGGACAGATTCCTGCCGGCCATCGGTATCCCCGTTTTCCTCCTCCTCATCCGCAGTTTTTTTAACGGTACGCAGGAAATAGGTCATCACCACCAGCATGATGAGGATGGCCAGCAATACCACGAGTAAAATAATACCAGTCATAAATTATCCCTTTTTCTTTCCAAATAACCGCAACCTGCTCACCCCGCCATCAGGGAAAATATTCAGGCGTACATGCGTATACGTTTGTTGACCTGTGATCTCATTAATGAACTCATGCTCTTTATCTGCTTCCAGTTTTTGTTGTGGCAACAGGGTTTCCCATGTTACGCTGTTTTGTTTTACCATTTCATCATCGGCACTGTTACAGGCTTCGATGGAGCAACTATCGGGGTAATTACCTTTAAAATGACAAGTATCTACCACAATTCGTTGTATGGTACCAGCTGTGGCCAGTTTCAGGATCACCCAATCACGGTTGCCAGGTGTGCGGTTGCGTTTGGTTTCCCATCCGTCGCCCATATTTACGCCCCTGTTTGGCATGATGAGATTTCCCATGGCACTAAAAAACATATCATTGCAGGCAAGCGCCTTACCCCCATGGATAGCCGCTGCCAGGTCGATCTCCGTTTCAGGGGAAATAGCATCCCAGTTTTTAAATACCTCACCATATACCCTGAGCCTGGCAACACCACCATCGGGATAAATGTGCAGGCGAAGATGGGTGAATAGTTCTTCGCTGTTTACCAGGTAAAAATTCTGGCTCCCCGCATCCAGGTGCGATTTGGGAAGTATTTCTTTCCACCGGATCGAATCACTATCCCATTGGGTAACAGGAGCGGCATCATCGAGATAAACTGCTTCTATAGAGGCATGAGGAGGATGATTGCCCAGGAAAAAATTGGTATCTATATCTACCCCGATGATCTTACCAGGCGTAGCCAGTTGTATGATGGCCCAATCGTGACCCGGAGTGCGTTTACGCCGGCTTTCCCAGCCATCCATCCATTTGCCCCGATCGGTATACTTATCGGTTATAAAGATGCCCCTGCCAGGTTTCAGCAGGTTTTCTTTTTCTGCAAAAAAGTCATCTGTTGCATGCAACACTTTACCACCAAGGCGTTCAGCTGCAAGGTCGGTAAACCGGGTGAAATAAGGAGACTCTTTAATGATCTCTGTAACTTTTTGAAATGCCATAATATATTATTTATATAAGCTGAAACTAATTAAGGGTCATTCAGCTTTTGATTTTCTACTTCACATTTATAATATTCATTCCGGCGTGATCTGTTTCATTGATGAATACCCCTTCAGAAAAAACGGTTCTTCCGTTTACGATAGTTTTCTTCACGACACCATACATGGTTTCGCCAGTATACGGACAAGCCTTATGCCGGTGATATATACCAGGTTCACATACCTGCATTTTTTCCTCCGGCGACCAAATTACGATATCCGCATCATAGCCCACAGCGATCTTCCCTTTGCTGTCATCAATACTTAAAAAACGAGCAGGCTTTTCCGTTAGTAATGGAATGAATGTATCAAGAGAGAGTGTATCTTTTAATGCAGTCCATCCCGCAGGTAATAAATATTGCAGGCCAGCGATACCGCCCCAGGCTTTTTGCAGGTTACCTGATAGCAACTCCTTGATCTCAGCTGGTGCGGGCGAATGGTCGGTAGCCAGGAAATCGAGTACGCCTGACTGTAATGCTTTCTTTAAAAGTGAATTATTTGCTTTTTCCCGGATGGGTGGTGCACATTTGAACAAACAATTGCCATCTGGAATATCTTCTGCATTAAAATAAATATAATGTGCACAGGTTTCGGCGGAAATTGGTAAGCCTTCCTCCTTTGCAAGCCTGATCGATTCCAGTGCTTCGGCAGATGATACATGTACAATATGCACCCTGCAACGATGTTTCCTGCACAGCCTGATCATCATGTTTATGGCATCATTCTCCCATTGTTTTGGCCTGCTGGCCAGGTACTCAGCATAACTGCTTGGCTTACCGTCGAGGTCACACGGAGCTACCTGTTCATCTATCTCACAATGAACCAGTAACGGTAACCCATATGCGGCGATGATGGGCATGGCCGCATCTATATCCTGTTCAGCCACATTGGGAAATTCATCGATACCAGAATGTACCAGGAAACATTTTATGCCCAATACACCGGCCTGCATCATCGGTACGAGTTCGTTTAAATTGCCTGGGATCAAGCCGCCATAATAACCTACGTTTACATGCTTCTTTTCTTGTGCCGATTTTAATTTCTCCTTTAAAGCAGCAAGGGAAGAAGTGACAGGGCTTGCGTTCAGTGGCATATCAACTATGGAAGTTATACCACCCGCAGCAGCGGCTTTTGTTGCCGTTTCGAATCCTTCCCATTCAGTACGACCTGGCTCATTCACATGCACATGAGCATCTATCACGCCAGGCATGATCACATCACTTCCTACATCAATTGCATCAACCTCACGCTCCAAACGAATGCGAGTGATCTTTCCTTGTTCAATAGTTATCGTTGCCGGAGCTAACTTCCCATTTACCCAACACCTGTTACTAAATATTTTTGTTGATTGATTCAATAAAAAAATTTTATGCTACTTAATACTGTTAATAAATTCAGGATTGGTTTAGTGTTGCTGATTGGTTTGCATCCACAAGCCTGGCTTCCTTGTTACCACTATACAACCCCATCAATAGCTTTTCGGGTGTCATGGGCGCCGAAAAACCAATGTGACTGGAAGGGTTAAACGCTTTTATAGCATTTCGCAGTGCAAAATAAACACCGATGCCATACATGAGTGGTGGCTCTCCTACTGCTTTGGAGCGAAAAATGGCCAGGTTGTCTTTACTGGTTTCAAGGAAATCCAGTTCGATTTTGCGGGGTACAGAATAAATGTCCGGCACTTTATAAGTAGATAAAGCATTGCTGCGCAATCTACCTTCCGCATCATAAACGATCTCTTCCATCGTCATCCAGCCAATACCCTGTACGATCCCCCCTTCGATCTGGCCCCTATCGATCATTTCATTCATAGTATCTCCCACATCATGTACCAATTGCACAGCATCGGTTTCATAAACTCCCCGGAGGCAGTCAACCGTAACCGTTGTGATGGCCGTTCCATATACATGATATGCAAATGGGTGTCCTTTTTCAATTGTATTATCAAAATGTATATCAGGCGTTGCATAATGGGCATGTTCGCTGAGGCTTACCCGCTTCAGGTAGGCTGCAATTACCAGATCATTCCAGGTTAAGGGTGCCGGATTTCCATTTACCTGTATCACCTCATGTTGTATACTGATGGCCGAAGATTCGCAGGAAAGGATTTCACCTGCGGCAGATTTTAAACGTTCGAGTATTTGTTCACAAGCCATTTGCACCGCTTTACCATTGAGGTCAGCCGTAGCACTTGCTGCTGAAGGCGACGTATTGGCAATGCGGTAAGTATTGGTACTATTAACTTTTATCTTCTTAGGATCCACCGAAAAAATGGCTGATGCAACCTGGAGCATCTTGGTGTTTACCCCCTGTCCCATTTCCACAGCTCCTGTACTTATGTTGATACTACCGTCCATGTATACATGCACCAATGCCCTCGCCTGGTTCATGAGTATCTTCGTAAAAGAAATACCAAAACAGATTGGCATAAATGAAATGCCTTTTTTAAACTGATGATTGGCTGCATTGAACTGCTCTATGTCCTGGCGCATCTTCTCAACCTGGAAATGTACAGAAGCTTTTTCCCAGCAGGCAGCCGCTTCGCTAACAGCCCGTTGGCCATAGGGAAATTCATCGCCGCTATTGATGAGATTCTTTTGCTGGATAACGGCAGCGGGTATACCCAATTTATCGGCCGCTTTGGCAATGGCCGCTTCGATTACGAACATTCCCTGCGGGCCGCCAAAACCCCGGAAAGCCGTGTTTGGAGGCAGGTTCGTTCTGCAACTATAGGCCGTTGCCGTTACATTGGGAATAAAATAACTGTTGGTACAATGAAAGAGTGTTCTTTCCAAAACTGCCGGCGACAGGTCTGCAGCAGCTCCGGCGTTCTGGTGAAACACTGCTTCGTAAGCTAATATCTTTAAATCGGCATCGAGGCCAATTTTAAAATCAGACGAATAGGGGTTACGCTTACCGGTCATGCGCATGTCTT
>JAKQKY010000218.1 GCA_029560415.1 Bacteroidota bacterium
GGATACGGGATACGGGATACGGGATACGGGATACAAGATGCGGATGTAAGATAATGGTTAATGGATGTGGGTGAATTATTAATTAAGAATTATTAATTAATAATTTATTCTACATTAACTTGAGTAAAATTTACAACTATGGATTTTGTAAGAGATTATTGGTGGCTCATCATCCTGGTATTTGCATTCCTGGGATGTTTTGTAACGATCAACCAGGGCTTCATCGGGGTAGTGACCATGTTTGGAAAGTACCAGCGTATCATGAGGCCGGGTCTTCGCATTAAGATACCGTTCATTGAGCAGATCTATAAAAAGATCAGTATACAGAATCGATCGGTGGAACTTGAATTCCAGGCGGTGACGATTGACCAGGCGAATGTATATTTTAAATCGATGTTGCTGTATTCGGTGCAGAATGAAAATGAAGATACCATTCAGAAAGTGGCGTTCAAGTTCATCAGCGATAAAGACCTGATGCAGGCATTGGTAAGAACGATCGAAGGAAATATCCGGGCTTTTGTGGCTACCCGTCGCCAGGCAGAGATACTTGCCCTGAGAAGGGATATCGTAGAATTTGTAAAGGAGCATGTAGATACTTCGCTGGAAGAATGGGGTTACCATTTGCAGGATCTGCAGATCAACGACATTACATTTGACCAGGCCATCATTGATAGCATGAGTAAAGTGGTTGCCTCCAATAACCTGAAGGCCGCTGCAGAAAATGAAGGACAGGCCTTGCTCATCACCAAAACCAAAGCTGCAGAAGCAGAAGGTAATTCAATAAAGATCGCTGCAGAAGCCGAAAGGCAGGCAGCTCAATTGCGTGGACAAGGTGTGGCGCTGTTCCGGGAGGAAGTGGCCAAGGGTATGAGCCAGGCAGCTGAACAAATGAAACAGGCCAACCTGGATACGAATGTGATCCTGTTCAGTATGTGGACGGAAGCCATCAAGAATTTTGCTGAATACGGAAAAGGAAATGTCATTTTCCTCGATGGCAGCAGTGAAGGCATGGAAAAAACCATGCGGCAGATCATGGCCATGCAACAAATGGAGAAGAAATAATTTGTCCGGATAGGATGGATAATGTGCCGTATTTTTGCGGCACATTTTTATTTATAGGTATGGGATATATAAAGCAGGATAAACCATTTGTGGTTCCTACCACCGATGGTAAGCTGATCGAAGAACATGTAGGGCTGGCCAGTACCGGCAACAGCAATATCAGCATTGCACATATGCTGGCGCCGTCGGGATGGAGTGAGCCCTTTCAGCAGCCAGCCTTTGATGAATATACGCTGGTAAGTAAAGGGAAGAAAATGTTTGAAGTAGATGGGGAGATGATCGAGGTTTCGGCCGGGGAAAGCATCCTCATAAAAAAGGGTAGCCGTGTACGTTATAGCAATCCTTTTTCTGAGCCATGCGAATACTGGTCGGTTTGTTTGCCGGCCTTTTCCATTGAGTCGGTGAACAGGGAAGCTGAATAAGATTAACAATTCATTATATGGCATTGCTGAATAAGTTTCGTTGTATTGCATAATACCCTGCGGTTGCCATGCGCAGGAACATAAAAACCTTAACCATTCAATATGTTTGAAACATTCTTACAGGTGGATTCGCTCGCGACGGGCGCTTCGGTTGCCAAGGTAGAAACCGTATGGGGCCTATTAAGCAAAGGCGGACCGTTGATGATACCGCTCGGGATCCTCTTTGCCCTTGTAGTATTCTTTTTTATTGAAAGGTTACTGGTGATCCGGAAAGCATCGAAGATCGATGATAACTTCATGCGCATCATCCGCGACAATATCATTACCGGCAATGTGGCCGCCGCAAGGAGCCTGGCAAAGAATACCGATAATCCCATGGCCCGTATGATCGATAAAGGCATTCAGCGCATCGGCAAACCCATTGATGCCATTGAAAAAAGCATGGACAATGTAGGTAAACTGGAAATGTATAAGCTTGAAAAGAACCTGAGCATGATCTCCGTGATTGCCCGTATTGCGCCTTTGTTTGGATTCGTGGGTACCATCGTGGGGCTCGTGATCCTGTTGAAGGAATTTGCTACCATCAGCAATCCTTCCATCAGCCAGATTGCGGATGCGATGTACATTAAACTCATCACTTCAGCCAGTGGATTGATCATTGGTATGCTGGCCTTCCTGGGACATAGTTACCTGGATACACAGATCAACAGAACGGCCAACCGCATGGAAGCTGCGAGCAGTGAGTTCATAGATATTTTGCAGGAACCTACAAGGTAGGGGAATATAAAATGTAAAATATTGAATGTAAAATGTAGAATGTAAAATTGGGAAGACAGATCATACACAATAACACATAATGAGTTTACGAAAAACAAGATTGAGGGATGA
>JAKQKY010000256.1 GCA_029560415.1 Bacteroidota bacterium
ATTGATTATTTCTTAAGCAGCAGGGTGAATGTAAAACTCTTCTTTGATCAGCGCAGGGTAACACCTTATATTTCCAGCAGCCCGCCAACCATCAATACCCGGGCAGGGGTGCAGGTGAGGATATCGCTGGCACAGTAAAAAATATATTCTCAAAGCCCCGGATTTTCTCCGGGGCTTTTTTGTACCGCATCCCTAAATGTAGCTACTATAGTTTTTACGTATATATCAAGAATAGATTTACTATATCTTTATAGCATAGACCTGCTGTTTTTTTAAACCAAAAAATAACTGTATGAAACTTTTATTCTCCATCCTCTCCATCTTATTTACCACCAGCCTGTATGCACAAAACGTAGGCATTGGTACAGCCAACCCAGTTACAAAACTGGATGTAAACGGCAGCTTTAAAGTAAGTGCAGAATATGTAAGCACAACAGCTTTGCCAACAGAAGCACAAAAGTTTACTATGATAAATGCCAGTTTGCTTAGTATGCCAGCAGCAGATAGTATTGCAAATGTATACGACCCAGGCGGGCCGGGTGGTAACTATATTGCCAATCTCAATTCCACTTTCCGTGTGAATCAAAATAATGCTGCCAACAGTTATTTAGAACTTACGGTAGAGTCTATAGACCTGGGCACCGGCGATTCACTGATTGTCTATGATGGGTCTTCTGCGGCCAGTAATGTTTTATATAGCGTGGGGAACGGTTTTGCGGGCAATAATATTTCTGTAAGCTTTTCATCAAATCAAGGTTTTGTTGCCTTTAAAAGCAATGGGGATGCTTCTACTGGTGCTGGGTTTGCTTTGTTATTTAAAAGGCAGTTTTTAAATGCCAGTGCATCCAGCCAGCCCATTACTACGGGCAGCGGTTTGGTATTTTATCCTGAAAAAGCAGCATTGCGTTCAGGAAGCATTAGTGCGGATCCAATAGGGAATAATTCTACAGCTTTGGGGTATCAGACTAGTGCTTCTGGCGCCTATTCTTCCGCAATGGGTTCTTTTTGTTCAGCTTCTGGAAATTTTTCTACTGCAATGGGTATCAATGCAAATGCTTCTGGGTCGGTATCAACAGCAATGGGAAGCGCAACAGCCTACGGCGATTATTCCACCGCTATGGGAAGGAGTACAATTGCTTCTGGTTATGCTTCCACCTCATTGGGAGAAGTTACCACCGCATCTGGAAACTTTTCTACTTCAATGGGTTTTGGTACCCGTGCAAAAGCATATATCCTTGCGGCAGGCAGATATAATGCCTTTGGTGCCAGCCATTCCGAAACAGATTGGGTGGATAGTGAGTATGCCTTTATAATTGGCGATGGTACTTCTGATGCTGCAAGGTCTAATTGTTTCTACATCCTTAAAAACGGCAATGGCTGGATGCAGGGCACCCTTACCCAGGCCAGCGATGCAAGACTTAAAAAAGATATATTAAAAATAGAAAAGGCGCTTCCCAAATTAAAAAGCCTGAGCGGTTACAATTACCATTGGATAAATGATGAAGCAATGCCGGAATTGCAGGCCGGGCTGATAGCGCAGGAAGTACAACAACAAATGCCTGAGCTGGTAAGCGCCTCCAATGAGGATGGCGAACTGGCAGTAAATTACAGCGGCATGGTGCCCTATTTATTAGAAGGCATTAAAGAGCAGCAGGAAGAGATAGAAAATCAAAACAAGAAAATAAAAATGCTGGAAGATGAAATGAAAGCCATCAAGAAATTGTTGCTGCGTAAGAAGAAATAAAAAGCACAAGCAAAATATAAATACCAGCACAGCACTTCTATAAAAATGTTGTGCTGCAATAACAAACTTTTAAAGAGCCATCTAGACAATTTATTTATTTACCTTTTCTTCTTTCAATCTTTTTCATCCTCTTTTCTAATGCAGCGTTTTGCTTTGCAAGCGCTGCATTTTGTTTCTCCAGTGTTTTTATGCTTTCAATCAGGTAAGGTATCATGCCGTTATAGTTAACGGCAAGCTGTCCTTCAGTATTAGAAGTTACCAATTCTGGCATAACCTGCTGCACTTCTTGTGCCAATACACCAGAATGCTTACCGGGCATACTGGTACTGTCTTTCCAATTGTAGTTATAGCCTGTAAGCAGTTTTATTTTTCCTAAGGCATTTGGTACGGGGTGTATGTTCGTTTTTAACCGGGCATCGCTGGATTGGGTAAGCGTGCCTTGCATCCAGGCATTGCCATTTCTATTTATATAAAATGAAGATGAACGGACGATGTCAAATAGAGTTGTACCTCCATCTCCAATAATAAATACCCGGTCTTGCGGCGATACATTAAATTCATTTTCTGTCGATAAAGTATCATTTGCCAATTCAATTGCAAGCGAACCATAGGTTTTTGAAATTGTGAAATAACCCATTGCCATGGAAAATATTCCTGCCGCTCTTGTAGAATATCCCATTGCGGTAGAATAATCTCCCGATGCTGATGTGTATTGTCCAAGTGATATTGCTCCTATTCCAGACGCTTTGGTTTTGTATCCCATTGCGGTAGAATAATCTCCTGTTGCAATACAACTATCACCTGTAGCCAAAGCCGCATATCCTGTTGATTTTCCGTAGCGGCCTATAGCAGCGGAATATTCTCCCGATGCTTCAGTAAAGCGACCCATAGAGATAGAATAATCGCCGGATGCAGTAGTAGATCGCCCCATAGAAGTTGAATAATCCCCTGATGCAAGTGTACTTCCACCAAATGCAGTAGCATTGCTCCCAGATGCCGTGGATGAAGAACCCATAGCGGTGGAGGCTGTTCCTGAAGCAGTAGTGCTTCTTCCTATTGAAACAGCCGCTATGCCCGGTGCATCTGCCGCATCTCCTATAGCTACAGCAAGACCCGCCGTTGCAGTGCTTCTGCTTCCCATCGCTATTGAGGAAGACCCTGTAGCAATCGTATTATTACCAATGGCAACAGAGTAATTCCCTATGGTGCCTGCATTTACCGTACCAGCTCTTAGTGCGGCTTTTTGTGGGTAAAATACTAATGCATTGCCAGTAGTAGCCGGCTGTTCCGTTGTAGCAGCTTTTAAAAATTTTCTTAAAGCCAATAGCGAAAATCCCGGGCCTACGGATGCGTCCCCATTGCTTTTAAAAACACAGTAACCAGAGTTGCCCGAAAAACTTACTGGTATAGCACTGCCCGTAAATCCGTTGCCCACCCTGTATAAAACAGGTGTATTGCTGTTGTCTCCATCATATAAAATAAGCGAATCGCCTGTGCCGAGATTGATATTTTCTATCAGTACAGCAAGATGGCTCATAGCGGTGCTGTTGGTGTTTATTCTAAAATTAGCAGTAAGGTTGGCGTTGTAATTTCCAGCAGGTCCGCCGGGGTCGTATATCCTGCCAACACTATCGGTATTGGCCATACTCAGCGTGCTTGCATTTACCATGTTGTAGGTTTGTGCTGCGGTAGGGGCGGTGCTACTGCTGATATATTCGGCACTTACTTTTAAACTGCCGCTTACATCCAGTTTGGTAACAGGATTAGCATTGCCAATGCCTACGTTTTGGCCAATTACAGATGCTGTAATAAACAGTGCATGGCAGGTGATTAGGATTTTCATTGCAATCATTGTTTGGTTAAATAGAAGATGCCATAACAGGCTATGATTAAAGGTTTAGAAATAATTTAATGTGAAAAACGCCGGCTAAAAGTTAGCATGACCTAATATTATTTGGTAGGACACAAAGCTGTTTCATAATCAGACAGAATAATGCCAGGGGGAAATATCACTTTTTGAACAACCAAATCTTCTAGGCAAACAAGAATGCTTGTTTGCTTTCTCAAACAAAATGAATGCATTGTATATTTGAATCAATCTGCAGACTTGTAAAGAATCTGCTGCATCGTACAAATTGTTCCATCTTAACATTATCAATCCGTTTATGAAAAAATTGAATATCATTATAGGCCTCTTCCTGGCAACGTCTGCCTTTTCTCAAGACAGTTCTTTTTCTCAACAAGAGGTAATTTATGGACGCAGGGATGGCATGGCTTTAACCATGGTAGTGTTAACGCCTGCCAACGCAAATGGTAAAGGCATCATCAGTATGGTTAGTGGCAACTGGGTGTCAGGTTATGAACGATTAGAAAGGATGATCAACAGGGCAAAACCTTTTGTGAACAGTGGGTATACCGTATTTCTAACCATGCACAGCTCCGGACCGCGATATGCCATACCAAATGCTATTGAAGATGTGCAAAGAGCTGTGCAATATG
>JAKQKY010000275.1 GCA_029560415.1 Bacteroidota bacterium
CTCTGGAATGAAACACACATCTTGTATCTTACTGCTGTTATATTTCTTATCAGCATGCAATCAAAACTCCACAACTCTTCAAAAAACTAGTTCAGATGCTGCGGCCGATTCTGCATCAACTATCTCTGGTGGAAAAATTCCAATGGATGGAGAACTTCCTTCCAATGCGTCTGTTCCTGCTTTGTTTGATGAAATGGATTATCAACAGGCAGTTCAATGTTACTTGTGGGCTTTGCCACTGGTTGCTTATGCAGAATGGCAGCACATTCACGAAAACACATTTGGTGCCACGGGTAATGACCTTGTTGTGTATGCTTCTTATGAAGATAAACTGGGCATTTTAACTGCCAATGCTACTACGCCATATATATTAACCTTTATTGATCTCATAAAAAACGGTCCCACTATTATTGAAATGCCTGCGGGAAAAACAGCCGGAGGTTTGAGTGATTTCTGGCAACGTGAGGTAGCTTCGATTGGCGAAATGGGACCTGATAAAGGGATGGGTGGTAAATATCTTTTAGTACCTCCTGGTCAGAAAATCACAGCTTCTGGTTTTTATATCATTCCCTGTAATATGATGAATATGTTTTTTGGTTTCAGGGCACTTGATCCTGATCCGGTTAAAGCAGAGCAATTAATTAAAAAAGTGAAGATATACCCTTATGCACAGAGGGCAAAACCAACAGATACAAAAATTGTGACTCCCGCTGGCAAAAAATACCTGGCGATTCAGCCAGATGGTTTGGCTTACTGGGAACGCCTTTATGATATTTTGCAGAAAGAACCTGTTGAAGAAAGAGACCGTTTGTTTGCTGCGTGGCTGGATAATCTCGGAGTAAAAAAAGGACAACCGTTTAATCCAACTGAAAGGCAGAAAAAAATATTGATTGCAGCGGCTGAACGCGGCAAGCTGATGGCTATTTCTAATTCGTTCAAGAAGCGATTTGATCATGTGCATCACTGGCCTGACAGGAAATGGGATTATGCAATGGTGATCAGTGATCCTTCACAACGTACGGAGAACTATGATGAATTTTTCCAACGAACCTCTTATTTCTTCGAAGCGGTTACTTACTCAAAATCTATGATCAGTAAAACACCCAATGTAGGGCAGGCTTATCTCGGTGTTTATGAAGACAAGGAGGGTAACTGGCTGGAAGGAAGTAATCATTATACCTTACATATACCGGCCAACCCACCCGCAGTCAACTTCTGGTCCATTACGGTATATGATGCAGCCACCCGTTGTTTAATTGATAACCCGCAACGAAATGCCGATCTGTCGTCCCGCAAAGATTTAATTAAAAATGCCGATGGGTCAGTTGATCTTTATTTCGGGCCAACGGCTCCTGCAGGTAAAGAAAAAAACTGGGTTCAAACTATTGCCGGAAAA
>JAKQKY010000290.1 GCA_029560415.1 Bacteroidota bacterium
TTACTCTGGCTAATCAATAAGTATATACCCATGCAGGGTACTATAAAAAATATTTTAAATGCAGTAGTGGTTATTGTGGTGGTAGTTTGGCTGCTAAAAGTTTTTGGCGTTTGGGATAAATTGCTAAACGTAACAACGTAATTTTTTACCAGACCGAAAGTTTTAAAAGGTTCGTACTTCAATACGGACCTTTTCTATATTTAATCACTGTGATCTTGAAATTTATAGTAATGTTCCCAATAAAAAGAAGCTACACGTTTTCACACTTTTCTCAGGGTTTGTAAACGCTTTATCTCTTTACTAACTTTTTTAACGTGTCTGTCGGGGAAAGTAAAAGCAAAACCCCTCCCATCTACCTGCCCATTCAGCACTTTATCGAGATTACTAAATGCAGCATTTTTGCCAATTGCCCTTATGGACAGAATGTCTTTGTTTCGTTTTAAATACTGGATAATTTGATTCTTCGTCATAGTGTTCCCGGCTTTTTGTTCGCAGTTCTCAATACTCCGACAATGCAAAGCACCCTGTCTGTACCATTTTGATTTATGATTTATTTTTTAAAGTTAGTATGCTGTGCAGCAACTGTGTTACAATATTGACAGAATTGTTTGCATAATTCACAGACGCCATGATTGAGCAAAAGATGTCCTGACCAGTTAGCTCCGAGGATCTGGCTTTGAGCGTGAGATAAATCTTGAGCTGGTCTGCCACAACAAACTGCAACAGTTAATACCGGATGGTAATGGTAGTATCGCCAAATTTTTGTACCCTCAATGAGTTCACCGTATTGTTCGTTAGCCAAACAGGGTGGCAGGTATCCGCTATACAAAGAGGTGGAATAACCACACCACAATAAATAGTATATGTAGAATCGCCAGGAAGCTGCAGCCGCAAGGTGGTATCGGCCGGTGGCGGATTGATATACTGCCAAGAGTTTTTCCCCAATGCAGAATCGGTATAATACACAAAAGCAGTGGTATCTGTATAACTATTTTCTTTTATTAAATGAATATTTACATAAGCTGCGGGGTACATATAACGGTCACCAGCAGCCCCGGACGCAGTAATATAATTTTCTTTAGTTAAAGTAATACCAAATACAGCGTGGTAAAACTCCCTGGTGGCCAGTACTCCATTTTCGTCAGTATAACCAGTAAAAATCAAATGCCCGGTATCACAGCTTACCCTGCCGGGGGGAGGAATACAGCTGTACATTTCCACTTTAACATCCCCCAGCGGAGTGGCAGATTTATATTCCAGCACCCTCATTTGCTGTACTATATCAGCAGGGTTAGTATTTTGCTTTTTACATCTAACAAAAAAGCTGCAGATCAAGAGCATTAAAAAACTTATTTTCATATATCCTTTTATTGATGCTGGCATTTTCAATTCAGTACTTTTTTTTAAAAAATCATGAATTATTTTTGATATTATAATCAATGTACGCTCCTTTATGGGCATATGTCTTTAAGAAACACATTACAGTGCCGCACCTAATCTTTAATACACCGTACTGCCAGACCACAATTTTTATCTCTGCCGCTTAGTTGCCGTTGCCTGCCGATATAAGACAATATATGCATGTCGGCAATGTATAAATTTTGGGAAGCGTCTCCCCACCAATAGCCATATTCACCTGCATAAAAAAATTGGATGCCATCTTCAAATCGAATACCATAGGGCAATGCTGTAAATCCACTAATATTGTTTGCACCAAAATTGGGCGATCTCCAGTGGGCAGTACCCGCTTCTTTTAGCTCACCGCCTGCAAAAAACCAGGCATAAAAAATAGTATCCATCACGTTCCATTCATTCCTTGTGGGGATATGCCATCCTTCAGGTGCCAATCCCCGGGGATCATTAACAGCATACCAGTTGTACAGTTTTCCATAGGTACTTGCATAAGTCGCTGAATCATTATTGTACCAGCACCAGGCACCAGTGGTTAAAGATCCCCACTCACCAGTAGACACCTCGGGAATTGGATCACCATTACGATAGTGTGAAACATCCAGGTTTTTTGTCATCCATACCTGGTTGCTGATAATAACATTACCGGGCGATGGTGAAGCGGTGGTAAAACTCATTTCATTACCAAAGGAAATTCCTGCTTCATTTACAACATAAGCTTTTATATAATACAATGTGCTGGGTAACAAAGATCCGCAGCGCACCGTGAAAGAATCGTTATTTCCCCCTGTCATTACAAATTTTGTATCAGCCATTGTTGGATTGGGTGACCTACTGATAACGACCCCGATATCACTAATACTTCCTCCTCCCAAATAGGTCACCTTGCCTACTCCATATGCAATGGTATCTTTAAAAAAACGAACTGGTAAAGTGATCACTGTAGCCGGCAAAACAGGGGCAGTGGTAAAACTAACTTCATTGCCATAA
>JAKQKY010000320.1 GCA_029560415.1 Bacteroidota bacterium
GATGGTTGTGCAACACTAACACGGTTCTGTACATCCAGCGCAGCAATGTTCACATTGGTACCTACTTCAAAGGTTACATTGATGCTGCTTTGCCCGCTCGAAGTACTGTTGCTTGATATGTACGACATCCCCGGCACTCCATTCACCTGGGTTTCAATGGCCGTAGTGGTTGTTTGCTCAACCGTTTGCGCATCAGCGCCGGTGAAATTACCGGTGATGGTAACGGTTGGAGGAGTAATATCCGGATATTGCGCAACCGGTAATATGGAAAGTGCAATGATGCCCACCAGCACGATCACGATGGATACAACGATGGCGGTGATGGGCCTTTTTATAAATGTTTCAGCTATCATGTTTGCGCATTAATGAAATGAACGGGCCGGTTGGCATTATTTTTTAGGCGCTTCTTCGCCTGGTTTCTTTGCGGGGGCTGTATTCACTACAGAACCTTCCCGAAGCGATTGTACTCCTTCTGTGATGATCTTTTCACCAGACTCCAGGCCATCCTTAATGATGATGTACTGGCCTAGCTGTTTGCCTGTTTGCACTTTACGTTGACTTACCTTATTGCTATCACCCAACACATACACAAAAAATTCACCTAGTTGTTCAACGATTGCTTTGTAAGGAATGATCTTCGATTTTTCGGATGAATTACTTAACACTTTCACCGTAGTATTCATTCCCGCTTTTAGCAGGTTCTGTTGGTTTGGGAATTCGAGCCTTGTTTTGATGGTGCCGGTTTGTGGATCAACTGCCCTGTCTACCAGGTTGATCTTGCCTGGATACGGATAAATGTCGGTGCCAAATGCAATGCGAAAAACTGAATCCTTAGCGTTTACGGGTTCCTGTTGTAGTTTACTGAAACGGTAAATATCCTTCTGCCCGATGGCAAAATCTACTGCAATGGGATTGTCGGTTGAGACGGTGTTGAGTAAACTTTGCCCTGCCACAACAGCCGTTCCGACTTTAACCTGCGATATCCCGATGGTTCCACTGAAAGGCGCATAAATGCTGGCAAATTTCACATTGGAAGATACGGCGTTCACATTGGCCCTGGCTGCCGCCAATTGCTTTTTGGCTGCTTGCAAAGATGCATCGGCATAATCAACCTGTTGCTTCGATATCGCTTCATGCTTATCGAGTTCATGATAACGGTCGGCATCTTTCTGTGCCTTGTTCAGGTTACTTTCAACCACTTCCAGGTTGGCCTGTGCCTGCTGGTAATTGGCCGCATACACCTGTGCATCGATGGAATAGAGCTTCTGTCCCTTGCTCACTTTATCGCCATCATTAAAATATACACCGGTCACATAGCCGCTAACCTGCGACGTTAGTTTCACTTCGTTGAGTGCCACTACGGTTCCGGGAAATTCATCGTAGTAAGCTGCATCTGTTTCCTTCACCGTATCTACGGTTACGGGTACGGGCGGCGGTGGCCCTTGTGCAGCCTGCTTTTTATTGCCGCAGGATGCAAATAACATACCGGCCAGGATTACCGAACCCAAAACGACCAAATTTCGGTTGGAGAAAGCGTTTGACATTTTATTCATGTAGTTGATCTTGTATGGTGATATCAATTAGCCGTTATCTGACCTAATGCCTTCTGAGCATCGATCTTACTCGCCAGCAATTGATATAAGGCATTAAAATAATTTATCTGCGATGTACGCAGGTCGGTTTCAGATGCAATCACTTCCAGGTATGTTTTGATACCCGATTTGTACTGCAACTGCACCACTTCGTACACTTCATTCGCCAACTGAACATTTTCCCTCAAAGCCTGGTAATTGGCCAGGTTTACTTTATACGCTGCAAGTGCATTGGCATATTGGGTACGCACCTGTAACTGCAAACTCTCAAGATCTTTATTGGTTCGTTTCAATTGAAAAGCCGCCACCTGGATCTTCGCTTTGCGTTTACCACCCTGGTAAATAGGGATGCTCAAACTGAGTGCAGCAAACGAACTGGGAAAATTGGTATTGTATAATTTAGCGAACTGGTCGTTCAGGAAATTAAGGTTATAAGCGCTGTTAAGCGATACAGAAGGCAGGTAAGCATTTTTTTCATATCGATAAGATGCTTCCTGGAGTTTCTGTTGTGTTTCCAGTATCCTGTACTCGATCCTTGATTTGTAATCGGCTTGTTGAAGCGTGTCGAACTGTATCTCAGTTTCAAGTCTTGCACTGTCGAAAGCAATATCCAGGCTGGCAGAATCGGGATATCCCATGAGGTATTTCAGGTACTCTTTCTTAGCCTGTAACAGTGCTTCTCCCGATGTACGGGCAGCTTTTACATTGTTGAGTGTAATGGTGGTTCGCTTATAATCTACTTTATCAGCAACACCGGCTTTGTATTGATTAAATGCATCCTGAAGACTTCTTTCGAGCCTGATGATATTTTGTTCAGAAACCCTGATCTGTTGCGAACTGGCCAACACATCATAAAACGCTTTGGAAACACTGGCCACCAGGTCGATCTTTTTATTTGCCGTAACCTGTGTCGACTGTAATTGTACATCTCCCCTGCTTTTCACTGCGAGTAATACATCCCTGTTAAAAATGGATTGGGTAAGACCAATTTGAGCCTGTGAAGTGTTATTCACGCCTAATGCCACCGGGTTTCCTCCGATGATATTAGTTGGTACCTGGAAATTATGCTGCAGGTTGTAATTCACATTCAGTTGTGGATACCAGTCTGCCAGTTTACTTCGGATAGTCTGCGCCGTTATTTGTTCGTCGATCAGCGCCTGTGCTATCTGCGGGTTGTGCTTCTGCGCATATGCTATACAGTCTTCTATTGTAGCACGCGGCGGCAGGATGTCCTGTTTTGTTTGTGCGGAAATACTTACTGGATGTATAATAAAGCTGAACAGGAGTAGCAATAGAATAATTCTGTACATATAATTATATAAACGAAGATGAATAACCCAGGCAAAGTTAACGAGGGTTGACATTAAAATCAATCAGCATGCAAAGATAATGTTTAAACATCAATGCAAATCTGAACAAGTTTCGAATCCCGGAAAATAAAAAAACGGACACTTTTCAATGTCCGTTTCAGAGGTCCCTAGCGGATTCGAACCGCTGTAGAAGCTTTTGCAGAGCTTTGCCTAGCCACTCGGCCAAAGGACCGTATTGTATAGAAAATGAATTTTACCTGATCCATTTTTTAGTGTTGCAAAAATAGGGGATTTTTTGTTTAGAAATTATACGAAATTCGACGTTCAAACGATATTTTTTATGAGCAGCATCGCCGCTTCAGAACTGATCATCAACAATCGCGGGGCCATTTACCATGTAAACTGCAGGCCCGAAGAGATCGCCGACACCATTATTACTGTTGGCGATCCCGATCGCGTGAAAGAGGTTAGCAAGCATTTCGACCGCATCGAATTCCAGAATCATCACCGGGAATTTGTAACGCATACCGGTTATCTCGGGAGTAAAAGACTGACCGTTGTGAGCACGGGCATTGGTCCGGATAATATCGATATCGTACTCAATGAACTTGATGCACTGGTGAATATCGATTTTGAAACCCGCTCCATCAAAAGCAAACTTACTTCGTTGAATATTATCCGCGTAGGAACATGTGGTTCACTGCAGGAAGACATTCCGGTAGATAGTTTTGTGGCCAGCACCCATGGTCTTGGCCTGGATAACCTGCTTCATTTTTATATACATGGCAGCAATGAAGAAGAGAAACAGATTTTGCATGCATTCAATACCCATACTCAAATGCACCAGGGCGTATCTGCTCCTTATATAAACGGCGCTGCAGCATCGTTGCAGAAAGAATTTGTACATGGCTTTCACCAGGGCATAACAGTTACCTGCCCGGGATTTTATGGCCCGCAAGGAAGGGTGTTGCGGATGGGACTAACGCAGCCACAACTCATCGACCGGCTCACCAGTTTCCGGTTCGGTCAGCATCGCATCAGCAATTTTGAAATGGAAACATCTGCCATTTATGGCATGGGGAAGATACTCGGGCATCATTGCCTGTCGCTCAGTGCCATCGTGGCCAACCGCATCAGTAAAGAATTCAGTAAAGACGGGAATGCTGCAGTTGAAAAACTGATAAAAGAAACATTGAATATCATATCATCTGTACGCTAATGAAAATACATTTCAGTAAATACCAGGGAACGGGTAATGATTTTATCATCCTCGACAACCGGACTTCAATCTATGATTCACTAACCCTGGAACAGGTGCAGCATTTATGCGACCGCAAGTTCGGCATTGGTGCCGATGGGCTCATGCTGCTCAACAACAAACCAGGCTACGATTTCGAGATGGTCTATTACAATTCTGATGGAAGCAAAAGCAGTATGTGTGGCAATGGCGGGCGTTGCATTGTAAAGTTTGCATTCCACCTGGGCATAAACAATTATACCTACCGGTTCATGGCAATAGATGGGATGCATGAAGCCGAGATTGACAACCACAACTGGATACGACTGAAGATGAATGATGTAAATTCAATTGATGAACATTCTTCCTATGCCGTATTGAATACCGGATCACCACATTTTATAAAATTTGCCAATGATGTGATGAATATCGATGTGGTAGAAACGGGAAGGGATATACGAAATAGTAAACCTTATGCTGCCGAAGGCATTAATGTTAACTTCGTGGAGAACCTGGGAGAAGACATGATACTCGTACGCACATACGAACGAGGCGTAGAAGATGAAACACTCAGTTGTGGTACGGGAGTAACAGCGGCAGCCCTGGTGTCGGCACACAACCCGAGAGGCTTTAACCGGGTGGAAGTAAAAACACCGGGAGGAAGACTAAGCGTGGAATTTAATAAGACCGATGACAGCCACTTTGAGAATATCTGGCTTTGCGGCCCGGCTGAGAAAGTATACAGCGGAGAAATAGATATCTGATACGGGAGCATGTTACTAACCATCAACCATAAACGAACGAATGATTCAATACTTTAAAATAGTTGACCAGCACACCATCGCGGTAGACAAACCCGATGCTGGTACATGGGTAAATGTACTGCCGCCACTACGCCAGGAAGAATTTTCGGAACTGAGCCAGGCGTTGATGATCCCACTCGACTTTTTAAAAGATTCACTGGATATTGATGAGCGTAGCCGGTATGAAACGGAGAAGAATGTGAAGCTCATCGTTATTAAAACACCTACAGAAAATAATTCATTCAATGATAGCGACGCATTTTACATCACCATACCCATTTGTATCATCTTAACCGGTCAGCAGGTAGTGACGGTGAATTCATTTGAGAATGAAGCCATCAAGAAATTCCTGAACAGTTTCCAGAACCGGCAGCCCGACAAGCCAAATATGATGGTGCTGAAGATCTTTGAAAAGATCACCATGAATTTCCAGGATCATTTGAAAGAGATCAACCAGCGGCGCAACATGCTGGAACAAAAATTGTATGCCTCTATCAGGAATGAAGAACTGCTGCAACTGATGCGCATCCAGAAAAGCCTGGTTTATTTTATTACGGCATTGCGTAGCAATGAACTGTTGATGATGAAACTGGCCCGTACCGGCTTTCTTCACCTCGACAGTACCGAAAAAGATTTCCTGGATGATCTGATCATTGAAACATCACAGGCCCTTGAAACGGCCAACACGTATACCAATATCCTCAGCAGTACACTCGATGCATTTGCAAGTATCATCAGCAATAACCAGAACGAAGTACTGAAAAGATTGAGCACCATCACCATTTTCCTGAGTATTCCGGTTTTGATCGCCAGTATTTATGGAATGAATGTACCCCTTCCCTTCCAGCATTCACCTTATGCATTCTGGATGCCCGTGATCCTTTCATTTTTGGTGCTGGCTTTTGTAATGTTTAACTATATCCGCAGAACCAAACGATAGCCCATGTTTAATATACGTGTGTATGGCATCCTCATCAATGAACAACAGCAGGTACTCGTCAGCGATGAATATATCCGCGGCGCTTATTATACCAAATTCTGCGGGGGTGGCCTGGAATTAGGAGAAGGCACAATTGATTGTCTGAAAAGAGAGTTCATGGAAGAAATGAACCTCGCTGTAGAAGTCACTTCACACCTGTACACAACCGACTTTTACCAGCGTAGTGCTTTTAACCCGGCGCACCAGATCATTTCCATTTATTATTATGTGAAGCCGCTCGAAAATATCAATGTACCCCTGCGCACCACTCCATTTGATTTTGATGAAAAACAATTGTCGGAATACCTTGAGAAAGGTGAAACGGAAACTTTCCGTTTTATCAACTGGAACGACTTCACATCCGAATCAGTGAGCCTGCCTATTGATAAGATCGTTGCATCGCTCATTAAAGACAAACATCATGAACACAAATCATTTTACCGGTAACGACTATACGCTGGAGAACGAGCGTGCCCGGCTGGAACCCCTTGCCGAAAATCACTTTACCGAACTGCTGCCCATCGCTATGGAAAGAGAGATATGGGAATTTACGGCAGCCGATGTAAAGAATGAAGATGATTTCAGGAGATATTTTAACCAGGCACTTGCAGAAAGACAATCAGGCGTCTCTTATCCATTTGCCATCTATGATAAACAGGCAGGCCGATATGCCGGCTGTACAAGATATGGCAACATAACAATGCCGCATAAACGCGTGGAGATCGGATGGACATGGTACGCACCCAGCCTGCAACGCACCGGCATCAACAAAGCCTGCAAATTCCTCTTGCTACAATTTGGCTTCGAAACCCTGGATCTGAACCGGATTGAATTAAAGACAAGCCTGCTGAACCTGAAATCGCAAGGCGCCATGTTAAAGATCGGCGCAGTAAAAGAAGGTATCCTTCGCAGGCATATGATCGCAGAAAACGGAAGCATCCGCGATACGGTTTATTTTAGTTTTATTAAGGAAGAATGGCCCACAATCAAAGCAACCATTTTTGCAGCATTTATTTGAATAGAATTTAACCACAAGGTCCACGAAGTATAAAACACAAAGGACACTAAGGCTAAATAAATGTAGGATCTAATGAATATTCAATCATCAATATTCAATATTCAATTTTCAGCTTTATGTATCTCGTATCCAGCATCCAGCATCCAGTATCCAGCATCATCCCAAATAAAAAAAAGTCTATCAGCCATAAGCCGGATTCTGTGATCCCGGTTTGTACCGGAACGGTCATCATTTATCTGGCTGTACCATTACTGGCACAA
>JAKQKY010000335.1 GCA_029560415.1 Bacteroidota bacterium
TTTTCATTTTACACCGTACCTGCCCATTTATCATTCCACAGACCTGGTGCATTGGAAAGTGATCAGCCGGGTTATGCCGCCAGCTAAAAGCTCCTGGGTTACAGACCGTCCCTCTGCAGGTATCTGGCAGGGTGCCATTACGTATTTCTATGGCTCCTACTGGATCTATTTTTCTGCCAATGGACAATATTTTAGTAAAGCAGCTGATCCCCGTGGCCCATGGACAGAACCGGTAAAAGTAACTACCAATCCCACCACGGGTGAACTGGGGTATGATAACTCCATTTTTGTAGATGATGATGGAAAGCCTTACATGCTTATCAAGAACATGCAGAAAGTGAACCGCATACAGGCACTAGGCAGAGATGGACAGTTAACCGATACCGTTATCAACCTGGACTGGGTGAATGCAAAGATGCAATATAGCTGGGCAGAAGGTCCGGTAATGAGCAAACGCAACAGCTATTACTATTATTTTCCAGCAGGTGATGTTTCGGGAGGGCAGTATGTTCTGAGGGGTACAGCCTTAACAGCCGACTCAACCAAATGGGAAAGGCTTGGCGAATTTTTTAAACCGGTTACTGATGCCTCCACTGGTTTTAAGCGGCCCAATCATATCTCCGCTCCTATCCAGTTAAAGGATGGAAGCTGGTGGACCATTGGGCAGAGTTATGAAAAGTATGAAGGTGATGACTGGTCGGGCAAAGGCCGGCAGACCTTACTCTTCCCGGTAATTTGGGAGGGAGACCGTCCCTGGGGAATGGCTCCTGCCACAGCGCCGGTTAAAAAACCAAACTTAGCCAATACAGGAACATTGTGGCGGACTGTGCAGACAGATCATTTTGAAAAAAACAGTCTTGACCTGGCCTGGCATTTTTTAAATAAAAAAGATGCAGGTAATTACTCACTTAGTTCAAGGAAAGGATGGATGAGGCTAACGCCTGACAGTGGAAGAACAAGCGTTTTGCAAAAAGAAACCGATCATTATTATTCTGCCGTTACAAAACTTGAATTCAATGCAACCGATACTGGAAACAGGGCTGGTCTCTATCTAAGTAATGGCAATCAGTCAGTGAATGTGCGGCTGTTTGCAGGCTATAACAATGGCAAAAAAATCTTTTTCCAATTGGACTCTATGCTGTACAGTGTACCAAATATATTGGGCAATACGGTATGGCTGAAGCTGGAAAGAAACCTCCATGAATTAAAAGGATACTATAGCGCTGATGGAAAAAAATGGTTGCCCGTTGGTGCTTCCATCAATGCCATTCCATTAGACAAAACACAACCCAATTATAATTCCTGGGTAGGCACCAGTATTGGTTTGTTTACCGAAGGCAAGGGGGCTGATTTTGATTTCTTTATTTGCAAGGATGGATTTTCTGATATGCCTGCTGTTGGATACAGCAATTACTACGGAGTGGAAAAGGTAAAAGACGCTGTAACAAACAACTCTAACAACGGGGGATGGCTGATGGTAGCGGGTGTTGACCTTGGCAATAAACTAACTGCAGCCAACCAGGTGGAAATATCTGCAACAGCGACAAAAGCGGGCAGCATAGAAATCTGGCTGGATGACTTAACAACCGGAAAATTAATTGCTACCATACCGGTATCGAATACACGAAGTAAGACAGCCTGGGCAAAATTCAAAAGATCAATCAAAAGTACTGGCGGTCACCATGATGTGTTCATTAAATTTCCAAAAGGCAACAATCAGCAGATCTATATCAAAAACATCCGCTTTTTAAAATCAACCTAATTCAGCCACTTGATAAAAAAACTTAAATACAGTTTGGCATTATTGCTTTTATTGCCTGCTGCTTTGATAGCACAACAGGTAGTAAACCTGTACCCCGGCGCCATACCAAATTCAAAAGTTACGGGTGCTGTTGAAGACAGTGCTGACAGATTTTCGCCGCTGGTACACCGGGTGATAACACCAACACTGGAAATT
>JAKQKY010000366.1 GCA_029560415.1 Bacteroidota bacterium
CCATGGCCAGTCCGGCGCCATTCACCATGCAACCTACATTGCCATCCAGTTTTACAAAGTTGAGGTTATATCGTCCGGCTTCTACTTCGGTTGGATCTTCTTCGCTTAGATCTCTCAACGCACCTATATCTGCATGGCGCATCAGGGCATTGTCATCAACGTTCATTTTACAATCTACCGCAATAATCTTATCATCACTTGTTTTGAAAAGCGGGTTGATTTCTAACATACCACAGTCCAGGTCAACATAAGCATGATATAGGTTTGTTACAAATTTCACGCAGTTTTTAAAAGCTTCACCACTTAAACCGAGGTTGAATGCAATTTTACGGGCCTGGAATCCTGGCAATAAGCCTCCCGGATGTACCCATTCTTTAAATATTTTCTCTGGTGTATCGTGTGCAACGTCTTCAATGTTCATACCACCTTCGGTACTGTACATGATCACATTCTGGCATTTGGTACGATCGAGGAGGATCGACAAGTAAAATTCTTTTATAGGGTTCGGTCCATCATAATATACATCCTGTGCAACCAATACTTTGTTTACAAGTTTACCTTCTGGTCCGGTTTGAATGGTAACCAACGTTCCGCCAAGGATATTGCGGGCGATCTTCACCACATCTTCTGCATTTTTTCCTACAGCCACACCACGCTGGTCAGTTCCTACAATGGTTCCTTTACCACGGCCGCCGGCATGGATCTGTGCCTTTACCACCGCAAAACGGCTATCGTATTGGGTATGTATCTGGCGATATGCTTCTTCCGCTTCATTTACGGTACTGCAGGCAATGCCTTCCTGCACCGGAACATTGTATTTTTTTAAGAGCTGTTTGGCCTGGTATTCGTGTAAGTTCATATGATCGTTAATTTTGGCGAAGATAATTAAAAAGCAAATAGCTTGTAAGGCTGATAATGAATTGTGAAAAGCTGCGATTTTAACTGATGCAAAAATATCTTCCATTAACTTTGGCCTTCCCGAAAATGAAGTTACCAGTACTGACTATATCGTTGATGTTGATGTCGTTTGCCGTTTTTGCGCAGGAAGAAGGCCAGTTAAAGAAAAAGATCCCTGTCAACAGCAATCAACCCAATAACCGTAATGGAGCCAATGCCAATACCCGGAAAGAGACCGATAAAAAAGACAGTACGCTTGGCTTTGAACACCGCGACGATCTGAAAGATTCCATCAACATCAGTTACCGTTACCTTGATTCACTGCGCCGGAATACCATCGATTCTTCGATAAATGACTTCGACCGTTATTTCTCTTTGCCATCTAACTGGCAATACCTGGGTAATAACGGGGCTGCCGCTTTCCCGCTGATTTTTCAACCTAATATGAAACCTGGATGGGATGCAGGTTTTCATGCTTTTGATATTTACCGGTTTACCCTCGAAGGATCGAAATTTTATAAATCAACCAGGCCATTCTCTTCACTGAGTTACCAGCTGGCCTCTGGCAAAGAGCAGATGCTGAAAGCCATGCATACCCAAAATCCAAAGCCAAATCTCAATGTGGGTTTCGATTACCGGTTGATCAGTGCTCCGGGCTTTTTTGTTACGCAAAATACCAATCACAATAATGTTCGCCTCTTTTCCAATTACCAGGGAAAACGAAAAAGATACAATGCATATTTCCTGCTGGTATCCAATACGATCAGGGCTTCCGAGAATGGAGGCATACAGAATGATTCTTTCCTGCTTGACCCGAACAGAAAAGATCGTTTCAGCGTTCCCGTTAAGCTGGGTGGATCTGCAGAGTTCCGGACCAATCCTTTTGCAACTACCATCAATACCGGTAATACCTACAAAGATTTTAACTTTTTTTTCAGGCAGAGTTACGACCTGGGTAAAAGAGATTCCGTGGCCATCAATGATTCTACCACTGAGTTTTTATTTTATCCGAAACTGCGCCTGCAGTATACTTTAAATACTGCCAGTTATACTTATACCTTCAATGATGTATTAACCGATTCGGCGATTTACAACGATTGGTATGATCTGTTGTTCAATAAGAAAATTGATAGTTTTTCAAGAAGGGAGAAATGGAAACTGGTCAACCACGATTTCTCCATTATACAGTTTCCCGATACAAAGAACCAGGCACAATTTTTATCAGCAGGCGCCACCCTTCAACAGATCAAAGGTGAACTGCGAACTGGTAACATCAGTAACTACAATGTGATTTTGCACGGTGAGTATAGAAACCGTACCCGTAATAAACGTTGGGATTTATTATTGAAAGGAGAGTTTTATCCCACAGGGTTCAACAGCGGCGATTACAGTGTGCAAGCCAGCCTTGGCAGGTTCCTCAATAAAAAACTCGGGGATGTAAACCTGTTTTTTCAAAATGTAAACCGAACGCCATCATTCGTTTTCGATAATAGATCATCTTTCAACCTTGGCGATTTCCAGGATTTCAAAAAAGAAAATATAACGCTATTTGGGGCTACAGCTACCAATGCTTTTTTTACACTGGGATTTAAGAATTACCTGGTCACGAATTATACTTATTTCTCCGATTATTATCACAAGGCACAGTATAGTAAACTGATCAACCTGTTGCAAGTGTCAGCTTCTAAAAAAATAAAGATCAGCAGGCGCTGGAACTGGTATACAGAAGCAACGGTACAACAAACCGATGCGGCTGCACCCATCAAAGTGCCCCTGTTGTTTACCCGTAACAGGCTTGCGTTTGAAGGACGATTCTTCAAAAACCTGAACCTGAGTACGGGTGTTGAAGTGCGTTACTACACTGCCTATAAAGCCAATAATTATTCCCCGGTCATTGGCCAGTTTTTCCCGCAGGATACTATCACGATTAAAAACCTGCCCGATGTAAGTGTATTCCTTCATTTTCGAATTAAAAGCTTTACCGGGTTCATCCGTTCCGAAAATTTAAACACGGCAAGTTTTAAAAATGGATTCGGTTTTGTGAACAATAATTTTGCAGCACCACATTATCCAACCCAGGGAATGATGATCCGATTTGGCATACAATGGTGGTTTGTGAACTAAGGCAATTTTAAATTCGGCACATTTTTCTGTTAAAAAGCCTTTTCCAAATGATGTTTGACATGATTTTCATCATCCCGTGTTTGCATTTCTGCATTATCTGGTTATCTTTACTGCGTGAAGAAATGCTTTCTTACCATATTAACGATGTTTTACATGCTGGTGTCTTCGGGCATCGCTATGGAAATTCATTATTGCATGGGAAAGCGGGCCGGTGTTGAGTTTTACCACACAGAAAACGACAAATGCAGCCGTTGTGGCATGACGGAAAAGAAAAACGGATGTTGTCATGATGAGCACCAGTTTCACAAGCTAAATGATTTTCACAAGAATGTTTCTAACGACATCAGCTTTGAAGCACCCTTTGAAATAGTTGAATTATCATTCCCGCATTATAACTGGCAGCTGGCAGCATTGCCCGAAGCCGAATTGATCAATAATCATTCTCCTCCCGATTATCTTCCACCACCGGCGACTATCCTGCATGGTGTTTTCAGGCTATAGAATTGGCTTTGCTGAATGGCAATGGTAACCAGGTTATCATTTGCCCCTTTGTATACTATTATTCAACATTGTTCCAATTTAAATTTATTCAAATGAAAACATTATCTGTTTTTGCATTCATCATATGCAGTCTGTTTATATCACAACCTATCAGCGCACAAACGCTAACCATAGAAACCATTAAAGTTTGGGGTAATTGCGGCATGTGCAAAACTACCATCGAAAAAGCAGCTAAATCTGCCGGGGCCACAAAAGCCAACTGGGATGCGGATACCAAAGAATTACAGGTTAGCTATGCAGGCAATAAAACCAGCAGCAACGCCATTCAACAGGCCATTGCAAAGAAGGGTTACGACACACAGGATCTTACGGGCGATGACAAAGCCTATGACAAGCTGCATTCATGCTGTAAGTACGACCGCAAGGGAGAAGCAGCAAATTCAACCAAAAAATGTTGCGACGAAGCCACCTGCAAAATGGATCCCAATGGTTGTAAAGACAACAAGGCTTGTGCTGACAAAGGATGTTGTAAATCTGCCAGCCTCGATAAAAATGATTCCAAAAAATGTTGCGCATCTGCTGATGGAAAAATGAAATGTGGATCTGGTATGGCTTCCTGTAAACATGATCATGCAGCAGCTGATAAAAAATGCTGCGACGAAGCTACCTGTAAAATGGATACCAATGGTTGTAAAGACAATAAGGCTTGTGCTGACAAAGGATGTTGTAAAGCTGCCAGCCTCGATAAAAAAGATTCCAAAAAATGTTGCGCAACTGCAGATGGAAAAATGAAATGCGGATCTGGCATGGCTTCCTGTAAACATGATGATGCAAATACTACCGGTGCTAAAAAATGTTGCAATGAACCAGGTTGTGGTATGGATTCCAAAGCTTGTAAGGCATCTGAAAGTTGCGCCGGAAAAGCATGTTGTAAATCTTAAAACCTCAAAACTACCAATGAAAAAATTAATTTTCATGATGGTATGTTTTGCAGTCATGCAGGTTCAGGCGCAGGTAACCCGGGCGACCCTGGTGGCCAGTGGCCTTACCTGCAGCATGTGCAGTAACTCCATCAATAAATCGCTGAAAACGGTTGAATATATCGAAAAAGTAACGGCCAATATCAGCAAATCAAGTTTCGATATTGTATTTAAAACCGGAGCTGCTGTTAACTTTGATGAATTGAAAAAGAAAGTGGAAGATGCGGGATTTTTTGTAGCCCGTTTGTCTGTCACGCTTTCATTTGATCATCAGCCAGTTCAGAATGACCAGCATGTACGCGTAACCGGTATATTGTTTCATTTTGTGAATGTAAAGCCACAGGAGCTGAATGGCGAAAAAGAAGTGCAGATCCTGGATAAAGGCTTTGTGCCTGCCAGGCAGTTCAAAAAGAACCAGGCTTACAGCAGTTTGGAATGTTTCAAAACCGGCATTACCGCAAGCTGTTGCCAAAAAGCAGGTGAGCCTGCCGGCAAAAGGATATATCATATAACCATTTGATGATCACCCAGGCATCGCAGTTTTCTGCGATGCCTTTATTTTATGTCAATGAAATTTCTTTTTATTCTGCTGGTACTGTTTTTTTCTTATGATGCGCCTGCACAGGAGTTATTTGCCTATACAGAACCAGCCAGTAATATGGCGGCCAAAAGCATTGGGATCCGCATCAATAATTCGTTCATGCGTGAAACTTCGCTGTCCCGTTACCGTTATCACATGAATCCTGAGATCATGTGGGGCGTTAGTGGTAAGCTGATGCTGCACGCCAATGCGTTTTTCAGTAATCAAAGTGGCAGTTTTTCCGGAGAGGGCGGATCAGTATATGTAAAATACAGGTTTTACAGCCAGGACGAAGTGCATAATCATTTCAGGATGGCTGCCTTCGGCAGGTTGGCCATGAACAACAGCCACCTGCATCAACCTGCCATTGATCTAAATAGGTTTAATAGTGGTTATGAAGCAGGGCTCGTGGCTACCAAGCTTATTCAGAAAGTGGCCATTTCAGCAGGTGCCGGCTTATTGCATGCAATGGATAATGGGAAATACAAATTTTCCAGCAATCCAAAAGAAAGAAATGCACTTGAATACAACCTGTCTGTCGGAAAATTATTTTTACCGAAAGAATATACCAGTTATAACCAGTTAAATGTGAATGGAATGGTGGAGTTCCTCGGGCAATCTAATTTCTCGCTTGGTAATAGTTATGTAGATATGGCTACGGTATTGCAATTCATTATTCTAAGTAAAATGCGGGTTGACCTGGGTTATCGTTTTCCTTTATTGAATAACCTGAAGCGCTCTGCCAATGACGGATTTCTGGTGCGGCTGGAGTATAATATTTTTAATGCGTACAAATAGATTGATAAATAAATTGACAGGGATTTTTGTACTGGTTTTTAACCTCAAATCAATTGATCATTTATGAAATTCATTGCATCGGTATCCGCTTTATTTGTCAGAATTTTAAAAGCCCTTTTTGTAAGAGAAAAAAACTGCTGTAAATAAGGCATTTATTTTTTGACCTGGCTTACACCGATGAGTAATTTATCCAGGTGTTTTTCTTCAAAGTAACGATTGCAGATACCTGTTGCATTTGTTAGCATGTTTTTAAAGATCATCTCGTCGCCTCCCAATAGTTCACAGGCTTTTAGCATAGCGCTTTCATGGCTTTTACCTTCCGTTTGCTGTATAGCTTCCGTCATCACAATGATGCGTAATCCCTTGTCTTTGATCTTGCCCAATTCAGCGATCATCCAGCTCAGGCAGAGAAACTGTTTTTTCTCTAGCAGCAGCAAATATTCATTCATGCCTGCATCCGGCATTTTGTTAAAAGGAGAATCTACGATCTCCGGGATGAGGTATTTGTTACAGGATTCATCGGGTTCCTGGCTTTCGGTTAATTGAATGACTCCTTGTAACGCCTGCGGGTAGATGCTGAGCCAACGTAATTTGCGGCGCATCTCATGAACTTCCAGCTCCAATTCGGTAAATCCTTCCGGGCCGCGTGGCATGAAATCATTTATTTCCTTAATTGATTCCTGGTAAACACGCTCAATGCCATGCACTTCTTCATTTGCATTCAGCCAATCGGCCTCTTCCAGTTTTTTGCGCATTTTGCTGATGCGTTTTGGTTTGTCGCCAACCCATTCGTTCTCAGAAAGAATATCATTCAGGCGTTGAATTTTTTCCCTTGCCTGTGCAGCGAGGTATGAAGTTATCCCGGCAGGTATTTTGGTATCGGCAGCAAATTCTTTTGAAAAGCTATCGTAATAATCAATGGACCCGATGCCATCTTCAAGCAATTTAAAATGCTCTTTTAGTTTGTCGAATTTCTTTTTGTTATGCAATCCTTCATAAAGTTTGGCAAGTCCTTCGAGCATGAACAAAGGCGTTCGGGCATTGTTGCTATATAACCATAGTGCAGGATTTTTTTCCTTCACAGATTGAGCCAAAAGCTCTTCCAGTTTCAACAGGTAAAAATCAAACCTTGCGTAACCATTTTTCTTACTCATGTAGTTTCGTTTATTGTTCAAAATAAGCAACGGTGCCGCCTACCCAGGTTTTATCTTTGTTATAACGGGTGCCGATCATTTTTCCTTTACTCAGCCTCGCCAGGTTGTGTACTGCAATGGGCCTGGTCCACTCATCTTTCCAGAAATAAAACAAGCGAATTTCTGCCTTTGCAGGTTCGTCCATGGTTTGAATGATCGGCGCATAGTGCACTTTACGTTGCAGGATCCAGTTTTCGGGGTCCTTGATCCTGTCTATATCCTCCTGCGTTACATCTATCACAACACCCATTCCTGCAAATGAGAATAACGGCTTAAGCACATATTCGTTTAGGGGTAAGGGTTGTGTCACTTCATTCAGGAAAAATGTTTCCGGAACATAAGGATTGCTGATAAAGGGCAGGGTGAATTTGCTGATGCGGTAAAACCAGTTAGGATGCGGTACCCATTCTACATCGTACGACCTGGTGAGGTCAATGATATTTCCAAGGCCTTCCTGCTGTTGAAGGTCATCGAATATGAGCCTGTTGTAAATGCGTTTAACCTGGGTTTTGGTTCCATTATGATCGTAATATAACTTGTCCCCTTCTGCAGTTAATTTTGTTAGGCAAACTGTCTGGATGCCCAGCAATTGTTCAGTGCAATAAAAGTCAATCCTGGTCTTTTGTTTTTCCGGGAAGATCTCCAGCAAAATGACATTTTCGGGTTGATGATCTCCTACAATGATCTCTTTCAGCAACTGTATATATGATTCACGGTTATACCCGTTTATATAGGAAGAATAGTTATCCGGCACACCGGCATATTTGCGGGTAAGCTCACTGTGAAAAGCCTGGAAGGCAAAGAGGGTAGGGAAACCCTGCATTTCAATGAGCTGGGGTTCCAGCGCTCCTGCTTCATTTTCGCAAATGCCGAAATCGAAAACAACAAACTGCGTGTGTCCCTTCTCGTCAGGTACCTTTAAGTCTGACGGAATACTTCGTTCTGTCAATTCTTTGAAATTCGGTGCTGTGATCACATCAATGATGTCTTCACAGGCCCCTAACATTTTATCCGTAAAATCCTTCGGGATAAACACCGGCGTTTCTGCATTCCTGAAATCAAGTGCTCCTGGGTGAAGGGCTTCTACCTGGGCCATGTAAGCCTGGTATTTTTCTTCCGTAAATTGTTCGTTGAATTTTTTTCGAAGTGATTGCTGCATATTTTTCCTGGTTTATCGATCCTTGTTGTCAATAAAAATAATGATAATTCATCATTAAAAAACAGGAAGACGGTAAAAGGGAAGGAGGATCAGACTTCAACCGGTTGTAACTTATTAACCGAGTTATGCAGGAAGTTGGGGAGTATATGGGCGTAGGTGCTCATGATCTTATCGGGGTCATTGAGGTGATCGATCATCGACTGCCATTTTTCAATACCATGATTTTCGATCACAGTCTTCTTTTTTTCTTCAGTTTGCAGGTATAGCGACATACCAATGGCATCTGCCTCGGGATGAAACTGCGTGCCGATCATATGTTCATTGAAGCGAACCGCCATCACCGCCCGTTCATAAGGAACATGTGGCCTGGCTTTTTCAATGGCCAGGATGCTGGCACCCATTTTTTTCATGGTATGCTGGTGTGGCTGTACCACCTGGAAATCACGACTGTCAACCGCATAAAAAGGATCTTTCAATCCCTCAAAGATGGGTTCATTTTCAGCATCCGATAAATAGTGCATGGGGAATACGCCAAAGGCTGTACTTTTTCTTTTGGTCACATCTGCAATGGCATAATGCCGGCATACCAATTGAAAAGAATGGCAGATGAAAAATACCTGTTTCTTTTGTACATTGGCTTCATTGGCATTGTATTTTTCTACCCTGTTCAGCCAATCAAAATACACTTTTTCCCATTCGCTGTCAATGCTGTCGAGCGGGCTTCCGGGGCCACCGCTGGAAATATAAATATCGTAATCTAGCCCTGGCACCTTTTTTTCGAGTCTTACTTCAAATTCATCCCAATGAAGGTCGAGCTGGTTTAATTCTGCAAACTGGTTCAATATTTCACGAATACATCGCATACCCTGGTTGGCCACGCCCTCATATAAATCTAGTATGGCAACCCGTACCGGCTTATTTACATTCGTAATCATTCTTCAAAAATAACTATTTTTTAAAACATGGATTGTCGTATAAACGATAAAATTGCTTACATGATTGTCTATAGGGTACATTTTGTTGAAATGTTAAACTCAGGCGGCTGTCATATGCAGGAAAATTTCAACACATTCTTTTAGTACCTTTGGCCGCAAATTATGAAGACAAAAACGATCAAGCGGGATAAGGTAAACATCATCACACTCGGCTGTAGTAAAAACATGGTTGACAGTGAAGTGCTTAGCGGGCAACTCCTGGCCAATGATATAGAAACCGTGCATGAAAGCGGCCGAAAAGACCATAATATCGTGATCGTAAACACATGTGGGTTCATTGATAAGGCCAAAGAAGAAAGCATCAATACCATCCTTGACCAGGTGAACCTAAAGAAGAGAGGTAAGCTTGATAAAGTATATGTAACCGGTTGCCTCAGTGAACGATACAAAGCAAACCTGGAAGCCGAGATCCCCGAAGTGGATGCGTATTTCGGTACCATGGAACTTCCCCTGATCCTGAAACAATTTGAAGCCGATTATAAAGGAGAACTGATAGGTGAACGTTTGCTGAGCACACCTCAACATTACGCATACATGAAGATCAGTGAAGGATGCAACCGCACCTGTTCGTTCTGCGCCATTCCTTTGATGAGAGGGCAGCACGTAAGCCGCTCAATTGAATCGTTGGTTGATGAAGCAAAGAAACTGGTACAACGTGGTGTGAAAGAAGTCATGCTGATTGCGCAGGAACTCACATACTACGGGTTAGATATTTATAAGAAAAGAGAATTGCCAAAGTTGTTGTATGCATTGGCAGACGTACAAGGGCTTGAGTGGATCAGGCTGCATTATGCGTATCCTTCTAAATTTCCCATGGAGATATTGGATGTGATGAAAGAACGGGATAATATTTGTAATTACCTGGATATGCCGCTTCAGCATGCATCGAACAATATGCTTAAGGCCATGAAGCGACAGATCACGAGGGAAGAAATGGAAGACCTGGTGGCGGAGATTCGACAAAAGATCCCGGGTATCTGTTTACGTACAACCTTGATCGCAGGCTTCCCCGGTGAAACAAGGGATGATGTAGAAGAATTAAAAACTTTCCTGCAAAAAATGAGGTTCGACAGGGTGGGCATATTTACCTACAGTCATGAAGAGCAAACCAGCGCACACGACCTCGTTGACGATGTACCTGCCGATGAAAAAGAAGCCAGGGCACAGGAGATCATGGAAGTGCAGCAGGATATCAGCCTCGAAAAAAACCAGGAGAAAGTTGGACGCATCATGAAAGTGATGATCGATAAAAAGGAAGCGGGCAGGTATATCGGCCGTACAGAGTTTGATAGTGTGGAAGTAGACAATGAAGTGATCATCCATTCAAAGAAGAAACTTACGGCTGGGGAATTTGTACAGGTGAAGATCACGAAAGCATTTGACTACGACCTGGAAGGAGAGTTGATCTGACCACTTTGATCTTATAATTTTCAGAAACTAACGCAGCAGATTAGCTGCTGTTTTGCAAGCATCACCATATTTTAAAAAAAATATCAGTACAAGTATTACGATGAATTTTACAGCACAGTATATTCCTTATCAAGAAACGGGTGCTTTTTCTGCTATTGTAAACGATTATTTGGGTGGTGATCCGGCTTTACTTCCATTTTATCAATATAGCCCGGATATAGACGGATTTAAGAAGGCCCTGGAAGCCCGAAAAAATTTTATTACCGACAGGGAATTACTTGTAAGCCAATTCCGCAGCCAATATGCAGGAAGAGATACCAGTAAAATGGTACTGGATAATATTGAATCTTTACTGAACCAACACACATTTACCATCTGCACGGCGCATCAGCCAAATATTTTCACAGGGCACCTCTATTTTATTTATAAGATACTGCATGCCATCAGGCTGGCCGATGATATGAATAGAGAAATCCCCGGTCATCATTTTGTGCCGGTATATTATATGGGCAGTGAGGATGCTGACCTTGATGAACTGGGAGAAGTATACGTTAGTGGTAAGCATTACCGCTGGAACACAAACCAACACGGCGCCGTAGGTCGTATGAAAGTGGATGCGGCCATGATCACCTTGATCAATGAAATGCAGGCACAACTTTCTGTAGAGCCATTTGGTACCGAGGTGGTTGCGATTATGCGTAAGTGTTATACACCCGGAAGAACCATTGAATCTGCCACTTTTGAATTGGTAGATACCTTGTTTTCCAGTTACGGTCTCCTCGTATTCCTGCCCGATAACCCGGCAGTTAAAAGACCTTTCAATGCGATCGTACAAAAGGAATTGGAAGAACAGTTTTCTCAAAAAGCAGTGGCTGAAACCATTGAAGCCTTCCCCGGAAAATATAAGGTGCAGGCAGCCGGCAGGGAAATAAACCTTTTTTACCTGGAAGGCGATAGCCGGGAACGCATCGAAAAAACCGGCGATCAATTTTCAATCGCTAATACAACCAAAGTTTTCAGCCTCGGCGACATTTTAAGAGAACTGGAACATTTCCCGGATCGTTTCAGTGCCAACGTGATCCTTCGTCCCTTATTCCAGGAGCTTTTATTGCCCAATGTAGCGTTTATCGGTGGGGGTGGGGAGTTGGCATATTGGCTTGAATTAAAAAAAGTATTTGAGATCACCCGCATACCTTTTCCTCAATTGCTTTTGCGTAATTCATTTATGCTGGTGCCGGCAAAAACGGCACTAACAATTAAGAAGCTTGGATTCACGACCACTGATTTTTTCAAGAAAGAATTAACGCTGATGAATGAATTGGTACATCGGGAAAGCCGGCTTCAATTAACACTGGCAGAAGAGAAGGCCCTTTTAGGGAAATTATATGAGGATATAGCATTGATTGCAAAGGCGGTTGACATTACCTTACAGCAACATACCCAAGCGTTGCAGCAACAGGCCTTGAAAAAAATCACGCGTTTGGAAACGAAATTACTTAGGGCAGAAAAGAAAAAAATGGAAGCCAGTCTCCGGCAGCTTGCCCAGGCCAGGCAACAGTTGTATCCAAATGAAACTTTACAGGAGCGGGTAGATAACCTGATGTCTTTTTATCCACGCTGGGGCAAGTCTTTTATTGAATCACTTTACCAATACACTACATCATTCAACCAACAGTTCTGCATAATCGAAGAATCCTGATTTTTCTGAAATGAATCATAAAACAAAAGCCTTCATCACTGAAGGCTTTTGTTTTAAATGTATTGATCGAATCGATTATTTAAAATCCTCTTCTGTAACACCTTCATTCACCTTGATCTCTTTTACAGTCAGGTTGAACTCCTGTTCTCCCTGCATCTGTACGATGGTGAAAGGGAACATTAAATTGCCCACTTTCTGGTAGTTAGAATATGTAGTACTTTCTTCGCCATCTTCAGATGTACTTTCCTCTTTCAGCAATAATCCCGTTTTGGTAGAATAATATTCAATTGAAACTTTGCTGCTGGGTTTGGTGATCTTTAATTTATAGCATTCTTCATCTCCAACTTTGCCGGTTCCGAGGTAAGTAGTAACAAAGTCGTTGGTGATATAATACAATTGCGGAATAACACCTTTTTCATCCTGGGCCTCTTTGATCTCTTTTTCATCCATGTCTTTCTTTTGTCCACGCTGAACCTGGTAACCTTTGGTACCATCAAAAGATTGTTGCATCACTTTATTCTCACCCATTTTAATCTCGGTATATACTTTCGAAGGAGCCATTTTCTTTTCGTTTGCTTCCAGTTGCATACCACCGATGGCCATGGTCAATGAGGTTTTAATTGAAGTTACTTTCTTCACTTCTTCCTTACCGCCGATGGCTTTCAGGTAGCTCTCAATCACTGAATACGCTGAGATTGCATCCGTAGTTTTTGATGATTCTTTTACTTCTGTCTCCTTTGGTTTATCAACTACCGGTTCGGCATACTTGTCGTATTTTTTAATGGGATATCCAAGCCGGGCCAGGTTAGGGATGATCTTAGATGCATTGCCTACCATTACGATGCGGCTCTTATCTTTTTCAAAATATTTCTGCGATACTTTTTTAATATCGTCGGTACTTACATTGTTGATCTTCTGCAGGAATGTGCGGTAAAAATCTTTTGGCAGGTTATTGATCAGTATGTTTGAAGCATACCTGGCTGTATTAGCAGGATCTTCCATGCCCAATGCAAATGAGCCATTGTATTTGGCTTTAGCAATCGCTAATTCTTCGGCAGTGATACTTCCATTGCGCATGTTTTCAATTTCCCTGAGCATTTCCACAACTGCACTGTCGGCCTTATCACTTCTTACAGCTGCGCTGCTTTTAAACTGGCTCTGGAAACGACCGTTCCCGATGTTGGAATAACTTCCGTAAGTAAATCCGTGCTTTTCCCTCAGGTTCATGAACAACTTACTTTCTGCGCCACCACCAAGGATCTGGTTGGCCAGCAACAAGGCATGATAATCCGGATTGCTCATTGGGTTGTTTACCAGGTTGGTAACGCTGATCTCGCCTTGAACAGCGGTAGGCAGGTCAATAAAATCGATCTCGGTTGTAGCAACATTCTCGGCATTGCGTATCTGCGGCAACGTGAGTTTGCGGCCTGTCCATGCATTAAATGCCGAAATAGCCAGTTCTTTTGCTTTTCCCGGGGTAATGTCACCCACAAAGGTGAGGTAGCTGCGGGAAGGCGTGATATAGTTTTTATAGGCCTCTTTTACATCATCAAGCGTAATGCCTTTGATGGTTTCTTCAGTTTCAAATTCACCCATGGCCGTGGTTTTGCCATAACTAAGTGCACTTACAACACGGGCAGAAATGGTGGCTGCACTTTTTTCGCCGGATTTCAAAGAAGTGATATACTGCGACTTCAGTTTTTCAAATGATTCCTGTGGAAAAGCAGGCTTTTTCAACGCATCCGCCATTAACGTAAATGCCTGGTTGAAATAACGGGTGAGGGCAGACGCCGAACCACCGCCTGAGAACAGGTTCACATCAGCACCCAGGAGGTCGATGGCTTCATCGAATTTTGCTTTAGGCATGGTTGTGGTACCTTCCGACAGCATCTGGCCCATAAGCTGCATAACGCCTGCTTTTTTACCTTCCGATACCGGACCCATATCAATGTTCAACGTAGCCGATACTTTTGGAAGTTTGTGATTTTCCACCACGATGATGGTCATGCCATTTGGTAAAGTAAACGTTACCGGGTCGGCAAATACGATCGTTGGGGCTGGTCCCACTTTTGGTGGTTTACTCCGGTCGATCTTCACCTGTGCCGTGCTGGATAAAGCGAAACAGGCACTCATCAATAAACATAATATTTTATTCATTTTGTATTTTTTATTGGGCTGAATGATTTGATAAAATTATTTTTTAGGAAGGTAGTACAACACTACCCGCTGGTTGGGATTCAGGTATTTTTTTACAACATTCTGAATGTCTTCCCTGGTTACTTTTCTTACCTCTTCCAGTTCTTCATTGATGTGGTTGGTATTCTTGTTGTGGAAAGAATATCCATCAGCGAGATTTTCTGCAACACCCAGCATTTTTGCATTCGTGCCGATATAATTGTTTTCGTATTGATTCCTGATCTTGGTGAATTCAGATTCACTGATAAGCTGATTCTGCAGTTTCACGATCTCTTCATCCATATCTCTTAAAAGTGTATCCAGTTTCACAGCACCACTCGGTAACGCATAGGTGATATAAGCACCATAATCTTCCAAAGTATAATTAAAGGAACCTACCTGCAATGAATTTTTCTTTTCATCTACCATTTTCTTATACATGCGGCTGCTGGCACCCTGGCTCAGTACATCAGAAGCAAGTTGCAGGGCAGTCGATTCTTTACTGGTCATGCCTGGTGTACGGTAAGCTGTCATGATCGCAGGGATCTGGATATTGTTGTCATATGCAGTATCAATGATCTCTTTGGTAATGGGTTCTTCCCTGGCAGGATTGCGAACGATCGGTTCACCTGCAGGTATTTCACCAAAATAAGATTCTACCAGTTTCTTTGTTTTTTCAACATCAATATCTCCGGCAATAACCAGTACGGCATTGTTTGGGGTATAATATTTTTTGTTAAAGGCAATGAACTCCTGGAGGGTTGCAGCATCGAGATGTTCCATACTTCCAATTGGTACCCAGTTATAAGGATGCTTGGTAAACAACCTCTTCATGATCTCAGCAATGAAATTACCATATGGCTGATTGTCTACGCGTAAACGCTTTTCTTCCTTCACCACTTCATTTTGGGTTTTTACACCTATTTCATTGATCACAGGGTGCATCATCCTTTCGCTTTCGAGCCATAGCCCCGTTTCAAGCTGGTTAGAAGGAAAAATTTCATAATAAAATGTACGATCCTGCGATGTGTTGGCATTATTCTGCCCGCCATTGCTGCTCACAATCTTCATGAATTCACCCCGCTTGATATTATCACTTCCTTCAAACAACAGGTGCTCGAAAAAATGTGCAAAGCCGGTGCGGTTGGTCTGTTCATCTTTACTACCCACATGATACATCACGGATACGGCTACCACCGGGGCAGTCTGGTCTTTGTGCAGCACAACATGCAGCCCGTTTTTAAGATCATATTCGGTAAAAGTGACCTTTTGCGCATGGGCAAATGCCACACCGAATACCAGTAAAAAGCTTAGTTTCTGTTTCAGCATATTAATTTTTATTTGGGTGTAAATGTAATTACAAAAATGGCTACGTAGCCGAAATTGTGATTTTATTGATAAACGGTTATAAAAATACATCAACGCCTTAGGATAATGACGTTAAGTATGTATTAAACTGCAACTCGTATAATAATGGAAAGCTATGTGGGCTTACTTTTTCAGGTTTTCTACCATTTGCATCACCTGGTCTTCCAGCGATTTCTTATAGGCGATCAGTTGGTTTGCAACTATATCATTCGAAACACCGATGATCTGAATGGCCAGCAACCCAGCATTTTTCGCCCCATTCAGGGCAACCGTTGCCACAGGAACCCCGGATGGCATTTGGAGGATCGACAAAACAGAATCCCAGCCATCAATTGAATTGGAAGATTTTACGGGCACCCCAATAACCGGTAACGTGGTATAAGAAGCCACCATTCCCGGTAGGTGTGCAGCTCCGCCGGCACCAGCGATGATCACCTGTAAACCCTTTTCACGAGCTTCCATTGCATAATTGCGCATACGGTCGGGTGTGCGGTGGGCAGAAACGATTGTACATTCATAAGGGATAGCAAACTCAGCTAAAATATCTGCTGCCGCCTGCATAACGGTAAGGTCGCTTTGGCTTCCCATGATGATTCCAACAATTGGCTTCATTGATTTGTATTTATAATAAAAAGCTAAAGTACATAAATCCCTTTTTATCGGGACTTTAATAAAAAGAGATGGCATAATTTTATATCATACCTGCACGGAGGTAAAGTTATCCTGTTACGACCGCTCATACTTATACGGGATGGCTTGAAGGCAAACACCCTAACTTTGAGACCTTGAAAGTTAATAAAACAGCATTGACTATGCGTTACATGAACGGAATTCGTATTCCCCTGACAATATTGTTATTTACTTTATTATTTATTGCCTGTAATAGTAAAAAAAAGGAGACCAACAAGAAAGGAAAGGATAGCCCGCCCACCATTGTAGATATCATCATTGCTGAACCGCAACCTATCTCTGATATCGTGGAAGCAAATGGCACCATTGTGGCCAACGAATACCTTGAAATTCATCCCGAGGTGAGTGGAAGGCTTACCTACCTCAATATTGCAGAAGGTAGCAAAGTGGCACAAGGAACGGTACTTGCCAGGATCAACGATGCCGATCTGCGTGCACAAATCGGCAAAAGTAAAGTGCAGCTTGAGTTGGCCCGGAAAACAGTTGAACGGTATAAAGTGCTCCTGGATGCCAATGGAATTAATCAAACCGACTACGACCTCGCCGTCAACCAGGTAAATGGCTACAATGCTGATATTGCCTACACACAGGCATTAATTGATAAAACCGTTATCCGTGCAGCTTTTAGTGGAGTCATAGGATTGAGGCAGGTGAGCCCCGGAGCGTATGTATCCCCAGCGACAGTACTGGCCACTCTTCAACAGGTATCACAGGTTAAGATGGATTTCACGCTTCCCGAAACCTATGGAGGCCTGTTGAAAAAAGGTGACCTGGTGGAGGTTGAACTGGATGCAACCCTTCGGCAAAAAGGCCGGGCACGTATCATTGCCATTGAACCTGGTGCAAATACCGATACACGAAATCTCAAAGTGAGGGCAGCTATCCTGGATTCTGTAGTGAACCCCGGAGCATTTGTAAAGGTATTCATTGATGCTGGCAAAAATAAAACCGCTATCGAAGTGCCCACCAATTGCATCATTCCGAATGATAAAAATAACCAGGTGATCGTGGTGAAAGATGGCAAGGCCAATTTTGTAGATGTGCAAACGGGCATCCGCCAGGCCAATACCATTGAGATCATCAAAGGTTTGCAGACAGGCGATTCCGTTGTTGTAACAGGTGTATTGTTTGCCAGGCCCAAAAGCCAGTTGAAAATACGCAGTGTAAAAAAGATCCAGGAATTCAGTACGGCTGAAGCCGATAAAAAGTAATCATTCATCTATGTTTTAAAACGGGTATCAGCCAGTATGAATATTTCAGCATTTTCGTTAAAACGGCCTGTTTTCGCCACCGTATTGAACCTGATGATCATCTTGTTTGGTGTGGTGGGGTACACATTCCTGGCGATAAGGGATTATCCCGCCATTGACCCGGCCGTGATCAGTGTTCGTACATCCTATACCGGAGCCAACCCCGAGATCATAGAAAGCCAGATAACCGAACCGCTTGAAAAACAGATCAACGGCATACCGGGAATTAAAACCATTACATCTTCCAGTTCTTTGGGCAGCAGCAATATTTCGGTAGAGTTTGAATTAGGTGTTGACCTGGAAGCAGCCGCCAGTGATGTACGCGACAAAGTAGGCCAGGCCAGCCGTTCTCTTCCACAGGACGTGGATGCGCCACCGGTAGTAACCAAGGCCGATGCCAACAGCGACTTCATTCTCATCCTGGCTGTACAAAGCCGCACCAAGGGTTTGCTGGAGCTTAGCGACTATGCAGAAAATGTTTTGCAACAACAGTTTCAAACCATCAACCAGGTAAGTTCTGTAAATATTTTCGGGCAAAAGCGATATGCGATGCGTCTTTGGCTGAATCCCGATAAGATGGATGCCTTTAGCGTATCGTTTACGGATATCCGAAATTCCCTGAGTAAAGAAAATATAGATCTTCCACCCGGAAAGATTTATGGCAACAATACCGAACTCACCATTAAAACTGTTGGCAGGCTCACTTCTGAAAAAGAATTCCAGGACCTGATCATCAGGCAGGACAGTGCCGGCATCGTGCGCCTGAGTGATGTGGCAAGGGTAGAGATCGGCCCCGAAGAACTGGAACAAAGCTGGAAATACAATGGTGTGAATGCCGTGGGTCTTGTGATCATTCCACAACCCGGCGCCAATAATATCCAGATTGCCGATGACTTTTATAAAAAGCTTGAGGCCATCAAGAAAACCAATCGCTCGGATATTGAAATGAATGTGTTGCTCGACAATACACAGAATATCCGCAAATCGATCAGTGAAGTAGAAGAAACCCTGTTGATCTCCTTTTGTTTCGTGGTGTTGGTGATATTCTTCTTCTTCCGTGATTGGCTGATTGCCATCCGGCCGTTGATCGATATTCCCATTTCATTGGTGGCCACGTTTTTTATCATGTACATCTCCGGCTTCTCAATTAATATATTAACCCTGTTGGGCATTGTATTGGCAACAGGGCTCGTGGTGGATGATGGTATCGTTGTTACAGAAAACATTTTCCGAAAACTGGAATCAGGTTTACCCATCAAGAAAGCAGCATTGGAAGGAAGTAAAGAAATTTTCTTTGCGGTGATCTCTACCTCCATTACACTGGCCATCGTATTCCTGCCAGTGATATTCCTCGAAGGATTTATCGGCAGGCTGTTCCGTGAATTTGGTGTTACACTCGCTGCAGCGGTTTTGATATCTGCATTGGTGTCACTAACGATCACGCCTGTACTCAACGTGGTGCTTAACCGGAAGAAGGTTGGTCACGGTAAATTTTACCTGAAAACAGAGCCATTCTTTACCGGGATGGAAAATGGATACCAGCGTTCTTTAAAAGCCTTTTTGAAAATAAGATGGATGGCCTGGGTGATTATTGGTGCCTGTGCCGTTATAATCTTCCTTATTATGAATTCACTGCAAAGTGAGATCGCTCCATTGGAAGACAGGAGTAGTATACGCTTCACCGTTAGTGGACCAGAAGGCATGAGTTATAGCCGCATGCAGAAAACATCAGATGACATTGCAAACTATTTATACGATTCCATACCTGAAAGGGATTTCGTATTTGCCCGTACACCTGCCGGCAGTATCAACAGTTCGCAGCCCAGGCTTGCATTGGTACCACCGGGAGAGCGGAAAAAATCGCAGGCGCAGATCGCTTCCGAACTGAATGTGAAGATGGCCCGGTTCAATGATGCCAAAGTATTCGCCATACAGGAACAGACTATATCCGTAGGCGCCGGATCAAGGGGAAGTTTACCTGTACAATTTGTTTTGCAAAACCAGGATATTGAGAAACTGAAAGAAATGATCCCTAAATTCCTGGAGGAAGCAAAGAAAGATAAAACCTTTTCTAACGTTGACGTGAACCTGAAGTTCAATAAACCGGAAGTATCGCTTACCGTTGACCGAATGAAAGTAAAGGATCTTGGCCTTTCGTCACAGGATGTGGTGGCTGCCATCCAGGCTGCCTTTAGTGGAGGCAGGCTTGCTTACTTCTTAAGAGATGGTCACCAATATTCGGTGATCGCACAGGTGGAAAGAAATGATCGCAATAAACCCGAAGATATTTCAAGGTTGTATGTTAAGAATGATCGGGGGCAAAGCATTCCTCTAAGTGCCGTTGTAAAACTGGAAGAAAGCAGCAGCCCTCCAACGCTGTTTCATTATAACCGGTATAAATCTGCCACCATCTCTGCCTCACTGGCCGATGGAAAAACGGTTGGAGATGGTATCAAGGTAATGCAGGAAATTTCAGGCAGGTTACTGGATGAAAGTTACCAGACTGCCTTAAGCGGTCCTTCAAGAGATTATGCGGAAAGCTCCTCCAATATCGCCTTTGCTTTCGGACTGGCCTTGATCCTGATCTACCTCGTATTGGCGGCGCAGTTTGAAAGTTTTGTAGATCCGTTCACCATCATGCTCACAGTACCCCTGGCGATGGCAGGGGCCTTGCTAAGCCTTTTCCTGTTTGGACAAACGCTGAACATATTTTCTGAAATTGGAATGATCATGCTCATAGGATTGGTTACCAAAAATGGGATCCTGATTGTTGAATTTGCCAATAAGAAAAGAGAAACCGGGTTATCGAAAATGGATGCAGTGTTACAGGCTTCGGGGCAAAGGTTGAGGCCGATCCTCATGACCAGCCTGGCTACTTCGTTTGGTGCCTTGCCCATTGCATTAAGCCTTGGCGCTGCATCTTCGAGCAGGGTTCCACTTGGTATCGTGATCGTGGGAGGAATTATTTTTTCACTTATACTCACTTTGTATGTGATACCTGCGGTATATACTTACCTATCGGGCAAACATAATCCCAAAGAAGTTCATGTAACTGAATAAAAATTGGAAGCGTTAAACAGATCGTTGATGAAAAGGATATTTTTTTTAAGCCTGTTGTTAGTTGGTTTTGCACATTTGGTGCAGGCGCAGGAAACATTGCGGCTACCCGATGCCGTTAATATTGCCCTGCAGAACAGTCTTGATCTGAAGATCGCAAAGAACCGGGTGCTGGCCGACAGCATCAATGATCATATTGGTGTTGCAGGCGGACTGCCGCTGGTAACCAGTACCATTGCAGATAATGAACAGGTAACTTCAGTTAACCAGAAACTGAATACCGGCACCGAGATCAAGAAGAGCAATGCAGCAGCGAATAATTTTAATGCTGGCATTACCGGGAGTATTCTATTATACAATGGTGGCAGGGTAGTGGCCACGAAAAAAAGATTGGGTGAACAGAAGTTGCAAAGTGATCAATTGCTGAATGCGCAAGTGCAGAATGTTTTGGCTGATGTGATGACCGCTTATTATGATATCGTTCGCCAGCAGAACTATATTAAAACGATCGATACTTCCATTGCTGCTTCAAAAAAGCAGCTCGATATTGTACAGATTCGGCAGCAAGCCGGCCTTGCCAATAATGCAGATCTCTTCCAGGCGCAGATCGATCTCAATGTGTTGCAACAGTCGAGGCTGGCACAGGAACTGGTGATCGGGCAGGCGAAAACAGAATTGCTGCGGTTGCTTACACTGCCTGGCGATTCGTCGATCAGTATTGTTGATTCAATCGTGGTGGACCCTTCTTTGAATTTATCAGCTGTATTAAGCAGTCTTAACAAAAATGCAGACCTGCAGGCCGCAGACAAACAGGTACGGATAAACGAACTTATTGTAAAAGAAACATCGGCACAACGCTATCCTTCTATCCGTGCAACGACCGGGTATAATTTCAGCAGGAAC
>JAKQKY010000377.1 GCA_029560415.1 Bacteroidota bacterium
CGTGAAGTTGAGTTAAAAAAATTGGGGTTGAATATTTTAAGATTAAAAAATTATGAAATCACAGAAAGTTTAAAAGCCTCATTGGAAAAGATAAAAGAAACAATTGAACATATAATTAATAACACCATTGTCCGGTAAAAAATTGAATAATTAATGAAAAGCCTTATTGGAATATGGTTTTCCTTCCTTCAGGATTAACATTTTGAAAATAAATTAGTGTATAAAAAGGATGTAAATTGAGCTGTCGTATTGACCTCTTATCCGCAAGGAAGTTGGGATTTTGGTGTTTTACATCATTTTTAAAAATCAAAATAAAAAATAATTTTGTATGGAATATTGCCTTTCTTTTCCGTCCTTCAGGATAAGAGGCAAAGAAAAGAAAGAAAGGCAATAAATCAGATTCATTTTTATGAGCATTATCTAAAAACAAAAAGCGTCATTTGTTTTTTTTCCTGAGTTTATTAACACCGTATCCAATACCTAATGCCGCCAAAATAGCCAGGCCATTTATTGGTGCGGAATTCGGGCCGCCCGGATGCGGGGGCGGCGGCGCCTGAGCAAAAATCTCATTTATAAAAAAAGGTATGGTCAGAAAACAAGTGGTAAATATTATGTGCTTCAGTTTATTCATGATGGCAATATTTTTTTATCGGTAAATAATGTAAAATTATTATCTATAATATCACTACTTTCTTCTGATAGCTGCCGTTGGTGTTGATTACATTTATAATGTAACATCCCGGTTTGTCCACCGTGTAACGCATGGTTCCACGGCCTTCCTGCGTGCCACTGATTACAGTCTGCCCAAGCATGTTATAAACCGATATTTCGGCCGGTTGCAGACTGCTGTTGCTGTAATTTACATAAATGTCCTTACCCGAGGCCCATGCATCAACAAAGGAACTGCCATTTTCTTCAACACCTGTTAATATGGAAGGTGAGAACCTTATAAAAAACCTGTACTGAGGGGCATTCGCATTCATACTGAATGTATAGGTGGCGTTTGTTGTCAAATCCTGAATAGCCGACATTTGGTTGTCTTCCAGGTAGATATGCAACGAGGGATCGAAGTTGAGTATCTCGCTGGCATTGATGGTGAAATTGCCGTTGGTTTGAGTAAGAAAGCCCAGGGGAATCACCACATCTGTATTCGACAGCGGCGGCATGCCGTTGATGGATAATGCGGGACTGGCATTATAACTCGTGTAAATGTTGGGCAGATTGGGACTATTGTTCATCAGTTTATAAGCATCGTAACTGCCGTCAAAATCGCCGGTGGCCTGTGGGTCGAAATAAATTACGGTTTCATCACTATACGAACTGTTCTGGGAAGGATATCCCTGAATCCTTAGCAAAGGGGTATTTGACAGCGTTTTATAGAATGCTGGATTAAGATTATTAACTCTGGCGGTATTATTAACGGTCAGGTTGCCACTGCCCGTGGCGCGCACAAAAAATCCCTGCATGGCAGCAACGATGCCTGTTGCGCCACCTGTGCCAACACCATTGACAAAAGAACTGTAGCTGCCATAGTATTGGGAATTGGGAGTAAAATAATAAATGGCATCGTTTATATAGGCTTTGTTCCATCCGGTCGACTGCCAGTCCACTGGCGAGGGGTATGGGTTTCCGACCAGGTTCCAGCCATCGGCACCGGGCTTGGTGGTAGTGGTTTTTGTTACACCATAGGTCTGTGCTTCGTTGTTTACTTCGCCGGTTATGTCGGTGGTTAGTGCTCCGGAAGATGCACCAATATTGATGCAATAGCCGCGCAAGGGCTGCAAGGTTGATCCGGCGCCAGTCCAGCCGATAGACATGGTTGGCCCCATGGTTTCGTCGTAGGCAAAGAAATTAGGAAAAGGAGTGACCGTCTGTGTAGTATCAGTACCGCCACCATAGGGATCCCCTGATATAATTGTTCCGATTTCGTTGGTAAACTCATTCACAGGTGCTGCAGCAAATGGCGAGGCGTAGTAGTGATATCCCATCCTGTTCGCCATATAACGCTGCATAGTCACATTGCCCGTTACATCACCGGCGCCTGTTCCGGCTATAAGTGCCGTTTGTGTTGCGGTGGACACCAGCGTAAGGTTTCCGCCAGAAGCCAGTGCGCCGAGTGTCGGTGTCAGTACTCCGGTTACCTCTGTGGGGCTGTTTAAGGTTACCCCGTTAGCATTGTTGATAGTAAGGTTTTCGAATGTAGTAGCTCCGTTTATTGATTGTGCTGTGCTTCCCATAAAGATCACGGTTCCGGTTCCCACAACGCTTTGCCCGTTGTTGGACCAGTTGCCATAGACCGAGAGGTCTTTGCCGCTATTGACAGTTACCGAAGATGAAGCTTCAATGCTTATGTTTCTGCAAACCGCAGAACCTGTTGAATTAATTACCGGCTGGTTGGTAACATTGGGTATAGTAACATCTGTGGTACTTGTTGGCAAGGTATTGCACGACCAGTTGCCGGAGGTATTCCAGTCGGTGCTGACAGCACCTGTCCATGAACCTAAGGGATTCACCTGTAGCGTAACACTTTGACTGAAATTGGTAAAGCAACTTCCATTGGTAATTTTTGTAATGACCAGTGGCTGCCCGTTGTTGCCAGTGGTTAGTGAAGCTGTAGTAAAGCTGGCAGATCCCGATCCATCGGCGTTGATACCGGTAACCTGGGTTTGGGATACCCCGTTGATGGTATAGTCAATAGCATTGCCGGTGCTGTTTGCCACCATGCCTGTGAGGTTAATGGTAGCAGAGCCGCTGCCGCATACAGGTGCTGCCTGGCTGGCGCCGGTAAGGGTGGGATCGGTACAGGTAGCCAGTGGAGTAATATCACTGTAATAGCTGAGTCGAGCATAGCAAGCATCCGTAGGGGCATTATCCGACCGGGATCTTCATCATAAGGAATACACATTACCCTGTATGTATTGCTCGTGCTTGTTCCAAAATTAATTGTAGCCGTCTGTGCTCCCTGGCCTGATATTACTGCCGGTGTGGCGCCCGCCGTGATTCCATAATAAAACGGATTGCCCGAAGTTGTAAGGTCGCGGATAATCCACTTATAATAAGTGGCCCCCGATGTTGCACCAATAGTGAAGGTGTAGGTAGTATTGGGCGCGTAAGTGCTAAGCCCGGGATTTGATGTGCACGATATAGTTCCTCCTGTAAGTGTGCATATAGAGCAATCATTGTTCACAATTTTAATGTCATCTATATTGGTATAATCATCTCCCAAAGATTTTGTTGCAAAAGCAACAATTAAGTTTTGGGCCTTGGGCAGAGAGGTGGCCGCATACCACCATTTACCATTCGGAAAATAATAATTCACCGTCGCCTGTGTCCAGCTATACCCTGATGTGCCATCGCTAGTCGTGGCATAGTAAATTCTAGGGCAGTATGACCTATAATCCTCATTACTGATATACCCTGCATATGTAGTAAAAAAAGCGAACCGCAAGGTAGCAGTACTTCCGGTACAAGTGCTGGTATTAAATTCTTTGGTGATAAAACAAGGAAGACCCGAAGGGCTTGGTGTAGCGGGATCTTCCGAATTTTTATATAGGAATACATGATTTTCGCCCGAAACAGGCAACTGATTTACTTTTCCATCATTGCCGCCACCTGCACTTATTGAGGCATAAGAATCACCACCAGCATAGCGATATGACCGATAGGAAAAAATGTTGCCGGTTGCTGAACTGCTAAAATAACTTGACCAGGTGTATGGACCATAAAAATAATCTGAACTATTAAAATTACAAGTATATGGCGAACTCGCAATGTTGGGCACCGTGGACGCGAGGCCATCATCAGTAATTTGTATATTATCAACACCAACATTATTATCGTTTGCAACAAAACAAATACTTAAATCCTGTCCGCCACAGATATCGCCAGGCACTGTTACTTGGTAGTTAGTACAAGTTGTTGAAACTGAAACATTGTTGTGGAGCCTCATCCATCCACTGTTTTCGTTGAACAAAGTACTCCAGCTTGCATACCCACCTACTCTTGCATATAATGTCAATGTGCTGGACCCGGAGGATCTTTTCGTGTCGAAAGAAATTTTTACACCTTTACCTCGTGGTACGTGAAAATTGCTCGTGGCAAAATAGTTGCCAGAGCCAACCGTGCTATAATAAGCATACGAACCTTCGCAGGCATAGCTTGATGAGCCAGTAGGTGACCAGCCGGAACGTTGGGCTGAAGGAATATTTGAGGGATGACTGCTTGAACTTGAAAAGGTCTGCGACCATAAAGTAGTGGGCGTGGAGGGCATTGACCCCATCGTTAATTTAATATTGGGTCGGCTAGAATTTAAATTATTGAATGCTCCGGGTGAAGAAGGAGTAATGGCAGAGCCACTATACTTATACATAGCCCTATTATAAGCACTGGTATATTGATAAGTTGTTGTTCCATAGCCAGAACTATTTTCAAAAACAGCAACAACGAGATTGTCTCCATTCCATGCGAAAGGCGTGGAAAGAGTAATGGAAACCCAACCCGAAGCAGACCCGGAATTGAAAGTGCCTGAAAAAACTTGTGTCATTGAACTAACAGGAACGTAGTCACTGGTGTTTGAAAATGATGACTTTGTGGTATTTCCAAGATAAACAACCCATGTTTTATTACCGGCTATAGTTGTCCCAGTGGAAACGTAAAAACTAATAGCGGAAATTTGTTGTCCTGAACTTCCTCCCCCAGTAGTAATTTCACTAGCAAGATAGAGTTGCTGTGTATAGCTATATGCAGTTGAAGTGCTATACCCCGAATAAACGGGGTTGTTATAGGTAGTTGAAGTTCCCGTTCCAATAGTAACATCAACTGCCATTGAATTCTGAAAAGAAAGACCACAGAGTAAAAACAATAAAAAGGCGCATCGTTTTGTGATTGAGATACATTTTTTCATATGGTTATGTTTATATCATTAAATAATTATTGCATTTTTGAGGAGCTTCACAATCAAAATTATTTTGGTAATTCATATTAATTCAACACATATGTAAGCTACATTTCTTTCACAAAGATAAAGAAAAATTCAAAAAAAACATATTGTTGTCGGTTTTTTATTAATGATTTATGAACAATTTATTTATAACGATTTTAAAGCAATAATTTAATAATATCGTGCAGAAATAAGGGGTTAACAGTTTTTTTTAAATCTATTTATTTCCATATTATAATAGCTTTTTAAATACAAATACAGCATATCTGAGTTTTTTAAAAAAAGCGCAAAAAAAAGATAAACTAAAAAAAATTCGTATAAATTTTTTAGGTCAAAACAGAAGTGAAAATTGAGAATCAAACCCTAAATAAAATACACTAAACAATTTATAATCAACAGCTTTCCGCTACTGTATCAGCGTGAGGCCGCCGGTATAGGTTTTAAACCCGTCAATTTTATTGCCGGCAAAAATGCGGTAAGCATACACCCCTGTTACGGCTTTTTCGATGTTGCCATTATTGTTCAGCGTGCCGTCCCATCCCTGGCAGGTGCTGCCGTTCCATGTCCTGGTTTCATAAACCTTAAGACCATAGCGGTTTAAAATTATCATCTGAAAGTGATCGGCATCGATATTCATCCCGCAGGGAGTGAAAAAGTCGTTGCATCCGTCGTCGTTGGGAGTAAATGCATTGGGAATGAACAACGTACAGGCCTCCCTGACAACTACGGTATGCGTAGTGTTGCCTGTGCAACCGTTTTCGTCGGTTACCGTCAGGCTTACCAAAAAACTGCCTGTCTTGTCATAGCTGTGGCTGAATGAGGCCAGGGTGGAAGCCGTGCCATCGCCTAGCTCCCATTGGCGGCTTATGATGGTGCCGGACGAGTTGTCGGTAAAGTGCACC
>JAKQKY010000423.1 GCA_029560415.1 Bacteroidota bacterium
CTTTAAAAAGGGAATATGTTTGTTCCAACAGGGCTGGATCATTTGCAACATCAACCATTGCAGGATGCAATACGCGCAAATATCACGGCTTGTTGATTGTGCCTCAACCAAATTTTGACGGAGGAAATTATCTTTTGTTATCATCTTTAGATGAAACTATTATTCAAAATAATGAAAGATTTTGCCTGGGTATCCACCGTTATCGCCAGGATGTTTTTCATCCCAAAGGGCACAATTACTTATCATTTGTTGAGATGGGCCCTGCACTGAAATTTTGTTATCATGCAGGGAAGGTAATATTGACCAAAGAATTGTTGTTTTCTATAGGCAGCGATCGCCTGATGATACGGTATACATTGGTTGAAGCCCATTCCCCGATAGTTCTTATGTTTAAACCTTTTCTGGCTTTCCGTAATTTACATGTACTGACAAAAGCCAATTTGAATGCAGATACACATTATGAAAAAATCAAAAATGGAATAAAGGTAAAAATGTATCCTGGTTACTCTTACCTGCATCTGCAGTTTTCCAAAGATGCAGAATATGCACATGTGCCTCTCTGGTATTATGATTTTGAATACCTCGAAGAAGCCGAACGGGCATATGATTTCAGGGAAGACCTGTACACTCCGGGATTTTTTGAAGTACGGATGAAAAAAGGGGAGAGCCTGGTCTTTTCTGCTGGTCTCGACGAGGTGGAACCAGCTTCACTAAAACGATCATTCAATGGTGAAATAAAAAAAAGGGTTCCGGCCGATAGCTATAAAAATTGTCTGATCAAATCTGCGATGCAGTATTTTGTTCAAAGAAATAAGAAATTAGAACTTATGGCTGGCTTTCCCTGGTTCGGCCGATGGGGCAGGGATACATTTATTTCTCTCCCGGGGCTTACCCTTACCATGAATGAACCCCGGAAATGTAAAGCCGTAATTGACAATTTGCTTCTTGAGTTAAAAGATTGCTTGTTCCCCAATGTAGGTAAAGGAGAAAATGCAGTTTACAATTCGGTTGATGCTCCTTTATGGTTTTTCTGGGCTTTACAGCAATATGCTATTTTTACTAAAAAGCAGGCACGTATCTGGAAAGAATACGGAAGCAAAATGAGAACCATTCTAAATGGATTCCGCAATTATGGTGCGTTCAACATAAAAATGATGGACAACGGGCTGATATATGCAGGTGGAAAAGACCTTGCCCTTACATGGATGAATGCCTTAGTAAACGGACATCCGGTAACTTCACGGCCAGGGATGAATGTGGAAATTAATGCACTTTGGTACAATGCTATTATGTTTTCTGTTGAAGTGGCAAAGCTGGCTGGCGATGATGCTTTCGTAAATGAATGGTCGGAGATTGCCGGTAAAATACCTTCAGCATTTACGGAAACTTTCTGGGATGATAAAAAAGAATATTTATGTGATTATGTTGATGGCGATTATAAGGATTGGTCGGTAAGACCTAATCAGCTTATAGCAGCATCGCTTCCATATAGCCCTGTCAGCGGGCTAATCAGAAAACATGTTGTTGATGTGGTACAAACGGAATTACTTACGCGAAGAGGACTCCGAACGTTATCACCGAAATCTGATCGATACATTGGCAAATATCAGGGTGGTATAACCCAACTGGATGCTGCCTACCATCAGGGAACGGTATGGCCCTGGTTGCTCAGTCATTATGCAGAGGCTTATCTTAAAATAAATGGAAAAAGTGGTTTGGCCCATATCCAATCGCTGTTTAATGATTTTGAGTCAGTAATGAGGGAACATGGCATCGCTTCAATTTCAGAGGTGTATGATGGAGACCCTCCGCATTCACCGGGTGGCACACCATCGCAGGCATGGAGTGTCGCTGCATTATTGTGGATTGGATATCTGATTGATAAATATAGCCTTGAAATATAAACTTCGCGACCCGGAAATTATACTTACAGAAAGTTTGTGCTGCCGTAGCTGCTTTAATCAGATTTGCGGTTTTTTTCCAGGTAAGGAGGGATAGTCTATTTATAATTTGTACAAAGATTATGTTTCTATCGGCAAAACCGGCGACATGTATAGTTCTGATCAAAAAATAAATAGTTTTTCGTAAACGGTTTCAAATCTCTATGAAGACATTCGTTTGCCAAATTTGAGTGTTTTATATTTTTTGGAAATTTTAGTATTTACATTTTAGAACTATATTTCTTAGTGCCAGCTAAGTAACGATCGTGAAAACCAGCTGAGGATAGCACCTTAATAAAATATTGCTTTAATTGGTTAAAAATAAGTACCTTTGCAAAAAATTATACAAAAATTGATTATTTTTCATTAACACAATGAGTTATATAAAATTTGATAAAGAACAACTTGTTAACCTGCGCTTTGCATTAAAAAGAGAATTTATCCGGACAAACAGGGCCGGTGCCTTTGCTACATCAACCATCATCGGGTGTAACACGCGCAAGTATCATGGATTGTTTATAGTGCCGCAACCCGATATTGACGGGTGAAATCATGTATTGCTTTCTACCATTGATGAAACAATTATTCAGCAAAATGAAGAGTTTCACATGGGTATTCACTGCTATCCTGATGGTGTATTAAATCCCAAAGGGCATAAGTATATCAGCGGTCTTGAGATGGAGCCTATGCCAAAATTTACGTATCGTGTTGGCGGTGTGATATTTACTAAAGAAATCATGTTTTGTATTGAGAGCGACCGCCTATTGATCAAATATACCCTCGAAGATGCTCATTCACCAACAGTTATCCGCTTGCAGCCTTTTTTGGCTTTCCGGAATATTCATGCCTTAACCAAGGCCAACCCTAATGCCGATACGCATGCCGAACCGGTTGAAAACGGTATAAAAATAAGGATGTATCCGGGATACTCGACTTTATTCCTGCAATGTTCGAAAAAAATTCAATATACCCACGTTCCTCACTGGAACTACAACATTGAATATGTTGAAGAAAAAGAACGTGGATACGACTACCAGGAAGATGTTTTTGTACCTGGTTATTTTGAACTGCCTATGAGCAAAGGTGAAAGTGTGGTATTTACTGCCGGGCTGAACGAAATAGATGGCTCCAAACTCAAACAGATTTATTCTTCCGAAACAAAAAAAAGAATTCCCAGGGATAATTACAAAAACTGCCTGATAAATTCCGGATTACAATTTTTTGTTACCCGAAACAACAAAGTGGAGATAATTGCCGGCTATCCATGGTTTGGCCGTTGGGGAAGAGACACCTTTATTGCATTGCCGGGCCTGACTTTAGCTATTAATGACCCTGAAAAATGCAAGGCCATCATCGATAATATGATTGCCGAATTAAAAGGCGGACTGTTGCCCAACGTAGGATGCGGCCAGAATTCTGCCTACAATTCTGTGGATGCGCCCTTGTGGTTTTTTTGGGCCTTGCAGCAATATGCTATTTATACGGGCACGCAATCCATGATATGGAAGGAGTACGGCGAAAAAATGAAACTCATTCTTAATGCATACCGGAATGGCTGTGAATATAACATTAAAATGCAGGACAACGGCCTGATTTATGCCGGCATAGAAGGAAAAGCGCTCACCTGGATGGATGCCATAGTGGATGGCAAACCGGTTACGCCCCGCATTGGCCTGGCTGTTGAAATCAATGCCTTGTGGTACAATGCCGTGAAGTTTGCCATCGAGGTGGCAAAACTGGCTGGTGATCAGGATTTTGCCAAAGAATGGGATGAAATCGCATGTAAAATTCCGGCCGCTTTCAAAGGTACTTTCTGGAACAAAGATAAAGGCTACCTCTGCGATTATGTAAACGGCGATTATAAAGACTGGTCGGTACGGCCCAACCAGTTGTTGGCTGCTTCGCTGCCTTATAGCCCTGTCAGCGAACAGATACGCGAACTGATTCTTGAAATCACCGAACGCGAATTGCTGACACGGCGCGGTATTCGTACGTTGTCGCCCAAGTCGCCCGATTATAAAGGCATTTATAAAGGCGGCATTCACGAAAGAGATGCCGCTTATCATCAGGGTATTGCCTGGCCCTGGTTGCTTGGTCACTATGCTGAAGCGTATCTGAAAATTCATCCCAACTATGGCTTGCCACATATCAAGCAGTTGTATGAAAGTTTTGAGCCGGTCATGATGGAACATGGTATTGGCACTATTTCCGAATTGTACGACGGCGACCCGCCTTATTTGCCCGGTGGTGCGCCTTCGCAGGCCTGGAGTGTGGCTGAATTGTTACGAATTGACTACCTGATTGAAAAATACAGTAGCGTAAAATGATTTAGTAAAATTTTACTGACAGCCTGTGGCAGTCAGCAGACTATAAAAAATTGATAAGATAAAATGAAAGTATTAATGTTTGGCTGGGAATTTCCCCCTCATATCACCGGAGGCCTCGGTACTGCCTGTTTCGGGCTGACCAAAGGACTGCTCAAAAATGGTGTGGAAGTGCTGTTTGTGGTTCCCAAGTCCTATGGCGACGAAGATCAGCAAGCCGTAAGGCTCATCAATGCCAGTGATGTGCGTATTGACTTTACCAATAAAATGTACCAGGAATACTGGAAACAACTTACTTATATTGAAATTGGCTCCAACCTCATTCCTTATGTCGGTGAAGAGGAATTTCAAAAAATGACTGCTGTGAACACTATTGACAAAACCGAGGAGCACAGCAGCGTGTTTTCCCAACAATACACATTCTCTGGCAAATACGGCAAAAACCTCATGGAGGAAGTTACCCGTTATGCGTTGGTGGCATCCACTCTTGCCGGTTCGCAACAGTTTGATGTTATTCATGCCCACGACTGGCTGACCTATCCAGCCGGCATTGCAGCCAAAAAAATCAGC
>JAKQKY010000401.1 GCA_029560415.1 Bacteroidota bacterium
TATTGATATTGGTAACCAGGTTAGTCATTACATCGGAGATCGCTGTAATGGCAGCTGACGTAGCAATGGAACCCGTTAACGCAGTGAAATTATTGTCATTGATATTTTGTGTTGAAGTAGCATTACCGGTAGTTGCCTCTACTGTGATACCTTGTAAGGTACCAGAAGCAACTCCATAAGTAACTGCCACTGTATTGTTGTTGATATTATTGGTAAAGGTTCCGGTTGGAGCCGCACTGAAAGCGGGTATATATATACCACGCAATGTACCCACGGTAACACCACCATTGGAGCTGGTTACTGAGTTGTAAGAAACATTGAAACCAGTAGAGTTTCTTACCAGGATACCATATACCGTTCCCGATACGTTGGCATAGGCAGAGAAGGTTCCCGTTGTACCATAATTGGTCAGGGTATTGGCGGTAGATAAACTGGAACCACCAATGTCAATGCCGGTGTTATAATCAGCAGCAGCAGTTGGACCAACCACCACGATACCATTGTTTACATTGCTGATGGCATTACTATGCACAACCAAACCACTGTTACCACCTGCAGCAGTAGTAGCACTTGCAGCAGTAGTAGGCGCAGTGGCCGAATGCGTTGAATTCGCATAAATACCAAACGTATTCTGGTAAGTCCTGTTTAAACTGATGGTATTGTTTTGGATGGTGATATTCTGTGCACCATTCGTTGTACTTGCATATAATAATGCAACACCCCATTCGGTCATGTTATTAGTGGCTGCAGCCGTGGTTGTATTCGCTGCATTTTCCTGCATGGTGAATCCTTGCAGGGTCACATAATCAGCACCAATGATTTTGAAGATCGCATCATTTAATGCACCCGTAGCCTGTGGATTTGGCGCCGTGATCGTGTTACCGTTACCGGTAATGATGATCTGGTCTGCCAGGGTTCCAGTCAGCGTGGTGATACTATAACCACCAGCCGGGGCTGTTTGCGGGTTACCCGCCGTAACACTGATCGTTACACCGCCAACACCCACACCTTGTAAGTTCAGGTCGGTGATAGCGGTTGCAAGATCAGCATAATCTCCCGGGATATTCTTTGTTCCGGTAAGAGGCTGGGCAAAAGAACTCAATGACGATACCATGGCCGATACGACCAGGAATAACGTCATCATCCAATTGCGGGTAACATTTTTTGATCCCGTTGTCTTTTTTTCAGCAACCTGGATGCAGGTAAAAAATGAATGCATATACGTCTGTTTTAAATTTGATTGATTGTTGATCCCGCTTCGGTTTGGGATCGTTTATATATAAGCGTTATTAAACTAATTCAAACATAACATGAGCACAACCCTGTTAAAGGATTCTCTCAATCAATTAAAAAAAATGGTGGTCAAAGGTGTTTTCAACAATACAGTGATCCTGTACTAAACAGTTAGCTTTGTAATAGGGAGGTAGGAAATAGGCTATAAATATAAGATTAATAATTGCATTTTAACAAATATTCAACACTAAATTTTCAACCAGGCATTTTAACGTTTTACCAGGCCCATTTCATTTCTTAGATATTCATATAAAATGACTTATATAGCATCGGGTAAAAAGAGGCAGCGACAAAAAATACAGGTTACCACACATTTCTTGGACAGCTATCACCATATTTATTTCCTATAATAAACCCAACAATAATTTCATGCGTTCCGCGGGTAAAATTGTTGAGCCTGGAGTTTGTATAATCATAGGAATAGCCAACATTAAAGATATTCGACACATTCATCCCAATCATTGCTGAAATACCGTCCTTATGACGATAACCAGCCCCTATCCAGGCCTGGTCGAGATACTGAAGTTTGGCATTCACTTCTACCTGGGTAGGCAATGGATCGATATATTTTACCATCACAGATGGGATAAGGTTAAAATCATCTCCTAACGACAACCGGTAGCCGGCCGTTCCAAAAAAATGAGGTACCAACTTGCCGCCTAATTTTTTTACCGCGTTGGCGCTGTTCGAAAAAGATACTTTGGATGGAAATAATTGTTGTGCTGAAATGCCAACAAAATAAGTTGAGGAATATAAATACAACCCGGCATTGGCGTCGAACTTCACGCTGTTGATCACACTGCTTCCATACAAAGATGGATCAACTTGTGTGTCGATGAATTCAATTTTATTGGCATCCAGGCTCACATTGGTAATACCTGCGCCAAAACCTGCAGCAAGATTTGTACGGGTACTCAACCCGATATGATAGGCATAGGTGCCCATTACCGAGAAATGATTTAATGGCCCTGTGCGGTCGTTGATGATCTGCATACCAATACCATGATGCGGGCTGGAAGTAACATATTGGTCCCAGTATGTTTTTCCTCTTGGATTGATCCCATCAGGTTTGAAAGAAGTTGGCGTTACCTTATCATCTGATTTGCCTATGGGACCATGAATGGTGAAATAAGTGGTCACCGGTGCATCAAGTAAACCTACCCATTGCATCCGGTGACTAAGCTTTATGTCTACATAATTTTCAATGCCCGTCAGCGCAGGATTTACGATATACTGGTTCAATATATACTGGGTATAATGTGGCTTTTGCTGTGCAAATCCGCTCATACACAAAAGCAGCGCAGCTATAAAGAAGTTATATGTTTTCATCCGGTGTTTTCCGTTTTCCGTCGCAGCCATTATTGCCCCAACACTTTAAATTCTGTACGACGGTTCTGCTCCCTTCCTTCAGGGTTATCGGTTCCATCGGCATTTGTATTATCGGCAACCGGCATGGTTTCACCAAGACCTTTAGCCTGCAGGCGGGCTTTATCAATACCCTTACTAACCAGGTAAGCCACTACAGAATTAGCCCTTGCATCTGAAAGTTTCAGGTTATAGTCGTCACTGCCATTGCTATCGGTGTGCCCGTTGATCTCGATCCTTGTTGTTGGATTGTCTTTCAGCAATTTCACGAGTTTATCCAGCGCTGGCCCTGATTCTGCCTTCAACGTTGCCATATCGTAATCGTAGTATACATTCTCCAGTACGATAGGTTCTTCAGGCGCAGGCATCAACTTAAGACAGATGTCTGGATTTTTCAGCATATCATCTTCCATATCATCAGGTGAATTGAACTGGAGACTGTTGGTGAAATAGCCGTTATACGTTGCCGTTGCTTTCAGCGGGGTGAAATCTTCCAGCGTAAAAGAATATTGTCCCGATGCATCGGTTGTTTTAACCGCGATCGTTTTTTTGTTGATCGTATCTATGATCTCAACATTCACACCACTCATTGGAGTTTTTTTGTCGCAGTCGAGTACAATGCCCGATACCTGCTTCAGTGCCCTGGCTTTATTCAGCGAGAACATTTCCAGGCAGCAGGATGCTTCCCTGTCGGAACTGAAATACACATCCTGCAAAATATTATTTGCCGGTCCGCGGCTTACAAAATAAATATCGTCTTTAACCGAATTTACCGGGTATCCAAAATTCTTGGGTTCAGCCAGGCTGCCAATACTTCCTTTGCTGAAAAAGAAATCGAATCCACCCATGCCTACCCTGCCATTGCTGGCGAATACCAATGTATTACTGGCTGTATGATAGAAAGGAGCCTGCTCATCATACTTAGTATTTATCGTGGCGCCGAGATTGGTTGGGTTGGAAGGAATGCCGTTCGCATCTAATGCTGCATACCATAGGTCAAAACCACCCAATCCATCTCCCTTATCACTGGAGAACAACAGGGATTTCCCATCAGGCATTACAAAGGGTTGTTGTGAACTTGATCCGGCAAAATTCACCGCATCAGCCAATACAGGATCACTCCAGCCGGTAGCCGTTTTGCTGCAACTGTAAATAGAAGCACTCTTTTTCTCCTTTCCGATCGTCCAACGGCTCAGGAACATGGTTTTGCCATCAGGCGTAACCGTTACAACGCCCTGGTGAATTTCGTTTGGCTGGGCGATCGTTAATTTTTCTACTGTACCAAAGTTGCCGTTGGTAACGGGCACCTGGTAAATTCGGTTGATATATTCTTTACTCTTTTTACTTTCTGGTTTTGTAGATGTGAACAATAAGGTTTGTTCATTGAGCCAGGCCGGCGCATAGGTAGCTCCTGTGTCGTTCAAAACTTTGGGAGATTTTACGATCGTATAAGTGCCGGCGTTACTCTTGGCAAGTTGCTCTTTGGCAAACTCTGCATTCCTGGTTTCGCGAATCACGGCTTCGGTATACACATCAGCTTCTTTATATTCTGCTGCAAATGCTTTCAATTGTTCTTCTGCTTCTTCTGGTTTTCCCAATGCCCTTAATGTAGTAGCATAACGGTAACGCAACAACGGAAACTTCGACCTGTCACCTGCCATGGCCTGTACATAGTATGGTTCAGCCTTTTCATGAAAATTCAACTGGCGATAGCTTTCGGCCAGGTTGTAAATCACCTGTTCCTTGCTGCTCACGGGCACTTTTGATTTCACCGGGGTTTGTTTGGCAACGGCCGATACCGCATAAGGATTATAAGCAGCCTGGTTGTTTTTTGATTTTTTCTTACCCAGGTAATACTCGTAATACTGGGCTGCGGAATAATAATCCCCTGCAGCAAAAAACTTATCACCTGCCAGCAGGTATTCATTTACCTGTGCCTTCGCAAATACAAAACAACATATTAACGCAACTGTACTGAATATTTTTTTCATGAGCTTGTTTCCGTTCTTTATTAAAAATAGAAAAGGTTAACTTATAATCTCGGGCAGATAAAATCCACCTCCGGTGTTTTGATATTGCGTTTACCGGTAAACGATAGTGATATCTCGAAACTGTTCGAACCCTTCACCAGCTTTCCCAGGTCGGATGTATTGATATCATAACTTACCCCGAGTACCATTTTCTTATGGGTAAAGCCCACAAATGGCGAGGCTGCATCATCGAACCGGTAATTACCTCCCAACATAAAATCGGTATTGGCTGCAATGTTCAATTGTACATAAGCGCCTACCATTTTCTCTTCTGCTGTTCCCTGGCGGAGGTATAACACGTTTGGCGTAAGGGAAGCCGTTTCAGATAATTTGATCTTCACGCCGGCATGTGCAGTGTAGCGCATCGGGAGTGTTTCTTTTTTACTGCTGCTGAACTGGTCAACGGGTTTGGTGAGATGCGACATTGCAAAGCCTGCATACAGGTTTGCCCTACGGTTTGGCGTTCCGTTAAAATACAGGATGCCCGCCCCGGCATCAAAGGAAGACGCTGTTCTGGAACTAAGGATATCCGAAGTTGGATTACCTGGATTGTAGCCTGTGGCCGGGTTCCATTGGTCACCAAATGTAAGTTTAGTGGGATCAAACCTTCTTTGGATTAGTCCCGCCTGCAGACCTATCGCGATCCTGTGCGTTTGCATAGATCCGAAACGAATACCGGTATAAGCCATATTTACATAGGCTGTTGTATAACGATATCCACCGTCGCCAGCCGTTTGGTTCAATACGCTGAGTCCAAAATTCATGTTCTTGTTGGTGGTAAAATCTGCCGCAACACCCTGGGTAGAATATGGACTGCTAATGTTCCCCCACTGGGTACGGTAAATGCCCGCCACCCGGTAAGCGCCGTCGAAGGCTCCTGTAAGCGCCGGGTTTAACCACGACGGGTAAACGTAGTACTGCGTAAAATGGGGATCCGACTGCGCCATGGCTTTCTGCTGAATGCCCAGCGCCGACAAAATAATCGCAGCGATTGCAAGATGCTTTTTCATTATATCTATTTTCATTTTCACAAATAATATAAAACCATACTAACGGAGAATGGTAACCGAACCACTCATGGGTTGGAAACCGCTTCCCAGCTTGATAACATAATAATACGTAGCCACTGGCAATGGTTTACCATTGTAATTTCCATCCCATGGTTTTGCATAACCAGCCGAACGGTATACCGATTGACCATAGCGGTTAAACACTTCTACGGTTGCTTCAGGGTAATCGTTGATATTGTTAATATCCCACAGGTCATGCACCCTGTCGCCATTTGGCGAAAATGCATTGGGCACTTTAACCGGTTTGTAGATCTTCACGGATAGTTTATCAGATGCTTTACAATTACCGGCACCTGTTGCATATAAAGTAAATTCCTGGTCTGCGTTGGCAATATAGATTGGCCTGAGTGCATTGGCATTTGATAAGCCAAAGCCCGGATCCCAGGTATACACAACGCCGGTAGAATCATTAACAACTGGTTTGAACTGCACATGGGTTCCTTGCGCCACTAAAAATGAAGGTCCGGCATCTACTGTAGGCTGCAGGTACACCGTTACTATTTTGGGCAGCGGGTTCGACACACAGTTTTCATTGCTGGTTACCTGTAACTGTACCGTATACACGCCGGGTATGGCATAGGTATGTGACGGGTTGGGATCAGCAGATGTACTGTTGTCACCAAAGGTCCATAGGTAAGAAGCAACGCTGCTGTTTGGAGCCGAACTTTGATCAGTGAAACTGTTCGGGTTGCCCTGGCACAAAGCTGCTGGGTTCACAAGAAAATCAGCGATCGGCTTATCGAAGAAGGCCGAGAATGTTTTTACTTTATTGGTCACACATCCGAAGGAGGAAGTTACTTTTAATGCAATGTCATACGAACCGGCAACTGCATAAGTATGGGATGGGTTGATGCTGTTGTCGATTGCGCTGGCATCATCAAAATCCCAGGCATAGGTCAATGCAGATCCATCGGGTGATGAAGATGTATTGTTAATATTGGTAGCACCCGGCATACATACAGAGGTTGGTAAAGTAAAGTCGGCTACGGGCATAGAATGCACTGCCACTGGCTTTGATGCCGTATCACTTGTGCAGCCGTTGGTGTTCACCGTTACCAGTTTGATGGTATAGTTTCCAAATGTCGTATAAGGCCTTGTAAAAGATGTATTGTTATTGTTTATGGCCGTAGTTGCATCACCAAAGAACCATTTCCAGCTGTTAATACTGCCGGGTGCCGCTGGCGTAATACCAGCGATAGAAACCTGCTGGTTCAAACAGATATTTGCAGTGGCTGTAAAGGTTGCTGTAGGTTTGGCAAACACCGTG
>JAKQKY010000403.1 GCA_029560415.1 Bacteroidota bacterium
CATCTTTTAATGGAATGGGATAGAAGACAGATTGCAGATCGTGGTATCCATCGGCTCTTTTACGAATTACTTCTAAACCGATATTTATTTTGCCATTGGGAAATGATACCATGCTGATGTTATGATTGGCTGTGCAGAAAAGCGATTTGCGCAGCTATGCGGTAAGGTTATATTATTTACCCCTGCTCTTTATTTCATCGCGGATAGCGATGGCCTTGATGTAATCTTCCTGTTCCAGCACTTCTGTTAACAGGCTATTCAGGTCTTCAAGGCTCATCGATTTAAGATCGTCTTTTCCACCGGTTTCAGAAGTAACAGCAGATGATGATGTTTTTTTATTATCATCTTCCATGAGAACGCCGGCCTGGTCGAGGATACTGTCATAGGTGTAAATGGGGCAACCAAAACGAACGGCCAATGCCAGGGCATCTGATGTTCGGGAATCAATTTCAACCGTATCATTAGAGGAGCTGCAAACCAGTTTCGAATAAAAAATTCCTTCCTGCAGGTCGTTGATCACGATCTCGTGTAACTCAACATTAAAAGCCATCATGAAGTTCTTCATCAGGTCGTGGGTGAGCGGCCTGCTGGGATTCATCCTCTCCAGGGCAACCGCAATGGCCTGCGCTTCAAACCCACCAATCACAATGGGTAAACGGCGAAGCCCGTTGATCTCTCCCAATACCACGGCATAGGAATGAGTTTGTGTAATGCTGTGTGATAACGCAACGATTTCCAGTTCAATCTTTTTCATTCCAGGCTATTGAGGAATTTGGGGGTTAGATATTTTTACAAATATAAAAATTAAAGCCTTTCAAACTCAATGGAAAGGCTTTAAAATAAAATGCAGGAAGAATCTATGCTTTATCAGGCACTTTTTAATTTTCTAACAGCGTCAATGATCTTGGGCATCACTTCAAATGCATCCCCAACGATACCGTAATCAGCCGCTTTAAAGAAGGGCGCTTCGGGATCTTTGTTAATGACCACGATGGTTTTACTGCGGTTTACCCCAGCCAGGTGCTGGATGGCGCCTGAAATGCCAATGGCGATATATAAATTTGGTGCAATGGCCAATCCTGTTTGTCCCACATGTTCATGGTGAGGCCTCCAGTTAATATCGGCAACCGGCCGGCTGCAGGCTGTTGCGGCACCCAGTAATTTGGCCAGGTCGGTCACCAGTCCCCAGTTTTCAGGGCCTTTTAATCCACGACCACCACTTACCACGATGTCTGCTTCACTTAATGGTACTTCACCCGAAACTTTATTTACTGATACCACTTCTACTTTAGGTGCATCGATGTTTACGGCAAACGGAACAACTTCTGCAGTGCCTGTTCCCAGGGAGATGCTGAAAGAGTTTGGATTTAATGAAATGATCTTTTTAGCTGTATTAACAGAAATGTTAGCAAAGGCCTTTCCACTGAAAACGGTTTTCTTCACGATGAACCCGTTTCCAGTTTCTGGTAATGCAATGGCGCCAGATACCAGGCCGGCTTTCAGTTTCACACTCAGTCTTGGTGCAACCGCTTTCCCGGTGGTATTATTTGAAAATACAATCACATCAGCAGATGCAGCCGCTGCAGCAATAATATTGGTATATACCTGTGCATCAAATGCATTTAAAGAAGCATCGCTAACGGTATGTACTTTTTTAATACCATAATTTCCCAGGCTTGCCAGGTCATCGTTTACGTTGCCCAGTAAAATGGCCTCCGCTGTTGTGTTCAACAGTTCAGCTGTTTTGGCGGCATAATTTGCTGCCTCGAAAGAAGATTTTTTGATATGACCATCGGCCTGGTCAAGAAAAACGAGTACACTCATTTGTTTATTTTTTAAAAGTTCATCATTTGATGAACCTGGTTTTTAATGATTGTTCCTACATCTAGTATCCAGCATCCAGCATCCAGTATCCAGTATCTAGTATCTAGCATCCAGCATCTTCTCCTAAATCACCCTCGCTTCCTCATGTAACAACCTCACCAATTCTTCCGGTGTATCGGCTGAAACCAGCTTCACGCCTGCTTTTGCAGGAGGCAGGTCGAATGATGCAATGCTTGTATAGCTGTTTGCTTCAACAGGTTCTACTACTTTCAGTGGTTTGGTCCTGGCACCCATGATACCTTTCATGTTGGGGATCCGTTGTTCGGCCATACCTTTTTGGCAGCTAACCACCAACGGTAGTGCTGCTTTATCTGTTTCTTCACCACCTTCAATTTCCCGAATCACAACTGCTTTTCCATCCTGCAGGTCGAATTTTACGGCGTGGGAAATATAAGGCAGGCCCAATAATTCAGCGATCATACCTCCAATGGAAGAGCCATTGTAATCGATCGTTTCCTTACCTGTGAAGATGAGGTCGTAAGCACCATCTTTGGCTACCTGGGCGATCTGTGATGCAATGTAAAATGGATCGGTATGATCGGTATTGATGCGGATGGCTTCATCGCCGCCGAGTGCCAATGCCTTGCGGATGATGGGTTCGCTATCTGCCGTACCTGCATTTACCAGGTGTAACACCGTAGATGGATCTGCTTCTTTAAGCTCCAGGGCCCGAACCAATGCGTACCATTCGTCGTATGGATTGATGATCCATTGAACGCCGTCGGCAGCAAATTTCGTATTGTTATCTGCGAAGGCTATTTTTGCCGTAGTATCGGGCGTTTTACTGATACATACTAATATCTTCATGAACTTGTTCTTTTTCCTTCCGTTTCCATTTAGCAGAAGGTGTGAGGAAATAAAGTTGTTTATGCAACTAAGTGCAAATATAAGCGATGCAAAGATAAATTAATACAACCTTTAAAAAATACCATTGTATGAGCAGGATCGAAAAATTACTTGAATTCATGAAAACATCGGGTAAGGATAGTTTTCTGCAACACGCACTGGCATTGGAGTATATAAAAATCGGGGAGGATGAGCAGGCCCGTGCACTTTTTAATGAGATCCTGCTACGGGAGCCATCCTATATTGGTTCCTATTATCACCTGGGCAAATTGCTTGAGAGAGTGGCCGATTTCGACAGGGCCATCCGGGTATATAAAAGGGGCATGGAAGAAGCACAAAAAGCCGATGACCGGCATAGTTATAATGAATTGCAGGGCGCATTGGAAGACCTGGAAGAGTAATGGCCAATAATCGTAAATTAATGTAATGACAAACCTGCTGCAAACGTTCAGGGAATTTATTCAGAAAGAAAATCTATTCAGGGCTAAAGACCGGTTACTCCTGGCCGTTAGTGGCGGGGTGGATTCTGTGGTGTTGTGTGAACTTTGTAAGCAGGCCGGTTATGATTTTGCCATTGCTCATTGTAATTTTCAGTTGAGAGATGCAGAAAGTGATGGAGATGAAACGTTCGTAAAAGAACTGGCCAGTCACTACGCTGTTCCTTTTTTAGTGAAAAAATTTGATACGGCTACCCATGCCCGTGAGTATAAACTAAGTATCCAGGAAGCCGCGAGGGAACTGCGCTATACATGGTTTACCGGTTTACTTTCTGCGGAAGACAATAAATCCGAAAATCCTTATCAATATATTGTAACGGCGCATCATGCCAATGACAATGTGGAAACTTTGCTGATGAATTTTTTCAAAGGCACGGGCATACAGGGTTTACAGGGTATGCAGGCCAGAGAAGGCGGTTTACATAAAAACATCACCCGGCCTTTATTATTTGCCAGGAAACAGGAAATCCTGTCATTCGCAACAGAACATAACCTGTTGTTCCGTGAAGATTCATCGAATACAAGCATTAAATATTCCCGCAATTTTATCCGCAACGAGGTTATGCCTCTTTTACAACAGGTATATCCTGCTGTTGAAGATAACCTGGTGGATAACATCGCCCGCTATAAAGATGTGCAGGTTTTATACAGGCAGGCCGTTGATGCCATTTGTAAAAAGATCGTTCATCAGCACGGACTGGAAATGCACATGCCGGTTTTGAAACTCGCCAAAACAGCTGCCCTACCGACGGTTTTGTTTGAGATAACCAGGTCGTATGGTTTTACACCCGGACAATTACCAGGGATCATCCAATTGCTCAGCAGTGAATCGGGTAAATACATCGATTCAGCTACGCACCGCATACTGCGCAACCGGAAATGGCTGATCATGGCGCCATTACAGGAAACAGGCATTGAGCACTACCTGCTGGAAGAACAGGACAACAAACTGGTATTTGGTAAGCTTGAATTGATGATCGAAAAAAAATCATCACCTCAGCCTTTGGATGTTGATACACAGACTGCGATGATAGACATGAATGAGATCAGGTTTCCCTTAATGATCCGCAGGTGGAAACGCGGCGATTACTTTTACCCGTTAGGCATGGCAAAAAAGAAAAAACTCAGCCGGTTTTTTATCGATCAGAAAATGTCGTTGATTGAAAAGGAAAATACCTGGGTGATTGAATCTGATAAAAGAATTGTTTGGGTGATCGGCAGGAGAATAGATGACCGCTTCAAGGTCAAGATAAGTACAACACAGATCCTCAAATTCCAGGTAAAAAGCCAATTATAGTACTCGCATCATTATCCGTGACCGAATATGCTGGGCTGTTTCAGTTTTTCAATGATGATCTGGAAAAGGTCAGGTTGTTTGATCGCAATGAGCACTAACGTAAATGCCAGCCCGAAAATAGATCCCCACAAATGCGCATCATGGTTAACGTTATCTCCACCTCTTTTCCCCATATAAATACAATAGGCTATGTATAACACAGCAAAGAGCAGGGCCGAAACCTTTAATGCTCCATACAGGTACACACTGCTCCAGGGATCAAAAATAATGGCGGCAAACAGCACAGCAGAAACAGCTCCTGATGCACCCAGGGCACGGTATTCGTAGTGGTCCTGGTGTTTGATGTAACTGGGAATATCGGAAATGATAAGACCGCCGATATACAAAGCGATGTAGGAGATATTACCACCTAATCCATACACATTGAAAAGGATCTCAATATTCCTTCCAAAAAAATACAGGGTGAACATGTTGAAAATAAGATGCATCCAATCGGCATGTAAAAATCCTGATGTGATGAACCGATAATACTGCCTTTCTCTTTTTACATAATAAGGCCACATGATCGTTTTGCCTACCATATCGGCATTGGAAAAACCTATAAAAGAAAAGATCACATTGATGGCGATCAGGATAATGGTAACAGGTGTATCTGTAAAATTCATTTAATCAGGTTATAATGATAATAGAGAATTCGAGGGTTTTTTTCAAATATACCGAAAGTACGTTCGGCTATCTAAAACATTATGAATGATGATATTTTTCATTTCTTAAAATACTACAGGCCCTGTAAAGTTGTTCACTCAAAATCAGCCGTACGAGCTGATGTGGAAATACCAGCTGCGAAAGGCTCCAGGTAAAGTTTGAGCGTTTCAACACATCAGCACTCACCCCATAAGCGCCTCCGATGAGGAAGATCACATTCTTTTCACTTTCATTGGCCCGTTGCTGTAAAAAAGCAGCCAACCCTTCACTGTTAAGTTGTTTGCCTCTCTCATCCAATGTAACGAGGTAATCTTCCTTTTTACAAAAGCCAAGGATCATTTCCCCTTCCTTCTGGCGAAGGTCCATCTCGCTCATCATGCCTGCATTCTTCGGAACCGGGATGATAGTCCATTGCACAGGATAATAATTTGAAATGCGTTTGGTAAACATGTCAATGCCTTCCTTTACATAACTATCATGCGCTTTTCCTACCGTCCAGATCTGAATTTTCATGTCCTTATTTTTAACCTGATGAGATGCTTGCTGCTAAATTAACAAAATGCGGATGACTTATAAAACGAAATGACCCGTATCGTTTTAAATGATAACCGGTTAGGAATACGAAGCAACAATAATTACTTTTACAAAGCAAATTTACCAGCTTACATTAATTGCTTCCATTATGACCAGAATCCTGATCCTGCTATTGTTATTTTCTCAATTGGTGTTTTCACAGCAAAACGAAACAGCTGTCAATTTCCCCTCACATGAAAAAATATACATTCATTTCGACAAACCATATTATGCAGCCGGGGAAATGATCTGGTTTAAGGCTTACCTGTATAGCAATGGATTGCCATCTACATCCAGCCATAATTTTTATGTACAGCTAACAAATGCCAGTGACCAGGTAATAGGAGCTTTACATTATCCCATCAGCAATGCTACGGTTTCTGGTAGTTTTCAGATACCTGATTCCCTGCCCGATGGTTATTATGATTTAAAGGCAACCACGCCGTCGATTTCTGCCATTGAGCCGGCGTTCATCTATCAGAAAAGGATTTATGTTCATAACGGAACAGCAAAGACGAAGGTTGCTTCCAAATCTGCCAGCCATATTTCCCTTCAATTTTTCCCGGAGTCAGGGAATCTTATTGACAGGCTGCGGGCACAAATTGCATTTAAGGCTACAGATAATGCAGGCATGCCTGTAAAGGTAAGCGGATTCATTAAAAAGGATATGGGCGAGATTGTAACAGCTTTTAGTTCGGTACATGATGGCATGGGCAGGGTTGTGTTTACCCCACACCTGGCAGATAAACTATATGCAGAACTGGTAACAGGAAAAGATACCTCACGGTTTCCATTACCCGCAGTGATACCTTCAGGGGTGAGCCTCAGGATCAGCGCCGAACCTGGAGGCAAACTGTACGAGTTAACCAGGAGTAAGGCAGAAAAGGAAAAGTACGATACCATTCAATTGCAGGTGATGATGCACGATGAGGTCGTCTTCGAAAGCCAGATCGATTTTGGATATGATAATGACCTCAGGGGACATTTGAAAACTTCCGACCTGCCGACAGGTATTCTGCATTTCAGGCTGTTGAACAAGGATGGTGCCCCGCTTGCAGAAAGATTGACATTTGTAAACAACCGGGAATATGCCACGCAAACAACAATTGACCTGGTAAAACGTAGCAATGATAAACGGGCTTTGAATACCCTGGATATAAAATTTCCTGATTCCATTCAACGAAGTTGTTCGGTATCAATTACAGAACTATCCGCGAATGATTTTCCTGAGAATGAAAATATATTCAGCAGGTTGCTCTTGCAATCAGATCTTAAAGGAATGATATACAATCCCGCATATTATTTCCGTAATTCCGATGACAGTACCTTATTGGCCCTTGATAACCTGATGCTGATCCATGGCTTCACCCGTTATGTATGGGCAAAGAAAAATGACATTAGCCTTGCTTTAAAGTCAGTGTATGATCCTTATCTTCTTCAACTTTCGGGAAGTTTGATCAATATCGAGAAGCAAGTTCCTGTTTCAAATGGACGGTTGGTTTTACAGGTAGAATCGGGGGAGCCAGCGAAGGTTCAAACCTTTGAAACGACTGTAAACCCTGAAGGCAGATTCAGTATCGACTCCTTGTTGTTTTCCGGAGATGCCCGTATTTATTATTCTTATACAGGTTCTAACGGAAAACCACAGGTTGTAAATCTGCAGCTTGATCCCAAAAAAACAGGGAATGATCCAAACACAGTTTTCGCTGCTGCGGTTACAGGGCAGCATGACCCCGGTTTGGTGATACTTCCTCAACATTACCAGTTACCCGATGGCAGGTTCAAAGAGTTGCCGGTGGTAACGATGCAGGCAAAAACGGGCAGGGCTTCTGATAAGGTCAATGAACGTTATGCCACAACTTTATTCAAGGGCGCAGGCAAACTGGTTTTAGATAATATCTCAGATCCTTATAACAATGCTTCCCTGAATGTGGTGGACTATATCCTGGAAAATATCCGCACGGTAGAATTGAACAGGGCACAGGGTGTATTTGTCAATTCCAAGAATTTCAGCCTGCAGAACCAGCAGAAATGGAAGATGGAAATATTTGTTGATGAAACAACTTCAACGCTCAATGTACTGAGGTCAACCTCGTTGGGCCAGGTTGCCATGATCAAATTCTATGAAGCAGGTTTTGTTGGTGCGGGAAGTGGTTCGCCAGGGGGTGCCATTGCAGTGTACCTGAAGAAAGGAGAGGATGCAGGTGCTGCCACCACTGTTTCTGCAGAAAAATATGTAAGCTATAAAGGATATTCGATCTCCAGGGAATTTTATCATCCGGATTATGCTGTTGCCAATGCCCGGCATGAATTGCCGGATAACAGGGTGACCCTTTACTGGAATCCAGCTGTTATAACGTTGCCGGGTGAACGCCATTTTAAGTTTAATGTTTATAATAATGATTATTCAACAAAATGGTTTATCACGATTGAAGGTTTTGATGCAAAAGGCAGGCTTATTCATGAAGAACAAGTGATCGAATGACGGGTAATCAATAACCTCTGGATTATTCACATAAATGATCTTCATTCATTAATTTACATGTCATGAACAGGATCGACAGACTTTTCGGAATGCTCACCTTGTTGCAGTCAAAGAAATTTGTACCTGCCGAAAAGCTGGCAGATAAATTCAATATCAGCATCCGAACCGTTTACCGCGATATCAAGGCGTTGGGAGAACAAGGTATTCCTGTTGGTTTTGAGCCCTACAAAGGATATCATATCATGCAGGGATATTTCCTTCCACCGGTTGCATTCACCGAAGAGGAGGCCAATGCCTTGTTGCTCATGGAATCCATTGTGTATGCCTTTACCGACAAAAGTATACAGGCACATTATACCGAAGCTCTCAATAAAGTGAAGTCCGTACTCAGGCATTCACAAAAGGAAAACCTGGCCTACCTTGATCAGCACATTAAAATGCAGGTGCCGGCCTGTATCAATAACGATTACGAATACCTGAGCTTATTGCAGCTGGCGATCTCAGCAAAAAATATAATTGCCTTCGATTACAAAAAATCCGGCGGTGAAACAAGTTCCCGCAAAGCAGAACCCATCGGCCTGGTATTTTATGCCTTCAGTTGGCACCTCATCGCCTGGTGTCATGCCCGCCGTGATTACCGCGATTTTAAAGTGTCACGAATCCTGCATGTTCAGAATACCGGAATTCCTTTCAGCAAACAGGATCATATGGACATGAATGATTACATCAAAATGCTCCCGGTTAATTATTAATTATTATTTCTTAATTTTTTTCTATGCACTGCCATAGGGTTGACAGTGCCCTGTTCTTCCTTTGTATTTCACCAATAAAAAGTAAAGAATATGGACATGATCAAAATGTTTTTGAAAGAACTGGAACAGGAAGC
>JAKQKY010000415.1 GCA_029560415.1 Bacteroidota bacterium
ATCTGCGATCGCTTTGGCAAAAACCTGGATGCAATAAAGCGTATTTTTTTGATTTGTTTTACCCAAAGGAAGCGCAACTACTTTTTGCGGTACTTCTTCCAGGATCATGGTAAGCAAACCATTGTCGGCACAACCAATGTATTGACCATTGTGTTCGGCCAATAACAGGTGACTCATTTTTTCATCAAAGAAATTTACCAATACCAGGTGTATGGTGCCTTCAGCAAAATTCTTGATCGCATTCCGGCAAACATAGGCTGCCTGCGGGTAATTGAATGGCGATAATGAATGTGTTATGTCTATAACCTGCAGGCTGTTGTTTGATTGCAACAATTGACCCTTGATGGCGCCGGCCAGGAAATCCTGCTCACCAATATCACTTGTAAGGGTCAGTAATGGCATCTTAGGTTGTTTCTCGTTTTAGTTGTTATGATTGATTTTATATCCCGTATCTCGCATCCTGCATCCTGCATCCAGTATCCAGTATCCCGCATCCAGCACTACTTCACCAGCTTCCCATTCTTAAAAAAATAATTCCGGGTTAGTTTATCGGCCCAGGAAGGGAAAAATTTATTGACGAATACGGTTTGTTTTCCTTTGAAGGTAAGTACAAGGGTGCGTTTCTTTTTTACGATGGCCTCTATGATATATCTGGCGCATTCTTCGGGGCTCATGAGTTCGCTTTCATTGAGCGGACTTTCTCCTTGCGTTTGTGCTTTATTATTAAGGGCGGCGTTGCGGATATTGCTCCTGGTGAAGCCCGGGCAAACCCACATAACATTTACGCCATCTTCCATAAGTTCGGTGCGGATGGCTTCGAGCCAGCCGTTCACTGCAAATTTGCTGGCAGAATAGCCACTTCTACCCGGCAGACCGCGGTAACCGGCGATGGATGAAACGCCTACAATGGTGCCTTTTCTTTCAATGATAGATTCCAGGGCCAGTTTGGTGCAATACACGGTGCCGAAATAATTGATGTCCATCACTTTCCTGAAAACATCCAGTTCGGCATCTTTTAATAAGGAGCGCATAGAGATACCCGCGTTATTGATGAGGATATCGATGCCGCCGAATTGTTTAATGGTAGATTCTATAAATAATTTACAATCGTTGAGTATGCTTACATCGGCCACAATGCAATGCAGTGGCTGTGTGGAATGACGAAGCTGCAGGTCGTATAATTTATCCTGGTTTCGGGCACAGGTGGCTATTTTGGCACCCATGGGCAGGAGCATTTC
>JAKQKY010000425.1 GCA_029560415.1 Bacteroidota bacterium
TGTGATTTCTGCCATGTAAAAGTAAAAGACATCACTGGTCTTACCCCGGTTGAAAATGCACCGCTTGACTTTGCCGCAGACAATGGCATGAAGGAAAATGCCCGCCGTATGATGCGGATGACCATTGACATTAATAAGCAACATTTCAATTTTGACACGATCATAAAAAAACCAGATCATCTTTTAAATGTAGTAACCTGCAATACTTGTCACAGGGGAAATGCCTTTCCGGCACATGAATAAATTGGCTATACTTATTACAAGAGCTTATGTTTTAGCTTGCTTGTAAAAACAGCATCAACAGCAAAATAAGCAGGTTGATAAATGAACCTGGCCTGGCATTCTGCCAATTGCTAATGATCAGGGTTTCAGAAAATATGAGTGCAAGCAGCACAGCAAGCCACCAGAGTTTGAGCTTCAATAAAACAATAATGATGGAAGCAAAAAACAGCATGGCTGTAATAAACCACAGCACTCCTGCCCTTTTTGAAATATTATCTGTCAGCAGCGGTATCACCCTCCCGTTGAACCCCCTTGCAAAACCTACCAGGTGTATACAGCCGTGAATAAACAACAGCAGAACAAACACATACATAAGCATATAAAGCGTTTGCCCAAAACTACAAACCTCTACACCCTCGCTTTATGACTGCCGGCAGGAAAAAATATGAGAAATATCAACTGATGCTGTAATCAAAGCTGTATCGTCCGCCACCAAAAATATACAGTGGTAAAACTTATCGGCACTTTTAGATGTGTGAATGTTATAACAAATTCTTCCAATTCTATAATAGTTAAAGCCTTATAAATAGTAACCTTTGCTTAGTGAAAATAAAAAGACTGTAAAGCAAAGAGGTAAACAACAGCAATTGATAAGTGACCAAAAAGCTGTATTCATATCTTTTGAATAAAGAAATCGCTGCATTACAGAAAAGATTAGGTTCATATTACGCACAAGTCTGATAAATTAACATGAAACCATTTTTAAATATTGTAGCGGTTATGCTGGTAACAGCCTGGATTGTTGCTCTTCTGTTTGATGTGGGCAATACGGCACATGCTATATTGGGATTGGCTTTGCTGGTAGTAGTATTAAACATTGTTTGGTCAGGGTTCACAGCTAAATAGTCCGGAACATCCTTCGACAGCAATCCCCCATCTCTTAAGCGTTGTACATACAAAGTTTACAAGTCAAAGGTTATATCGCTGCATTTACAAGCTGATAACAATCCACCAATTATTCAACGGATATATTTTATAATTAATGGAAATATCAGTTTTATTACTAGTGAAAAGCAGTATGTACACCCGTATAAAAATATGTGAATTTTATAAGGGTTTGAATGCATTATAATGTTCAGCATTTTACCTGTTAATACTGTTTGAATGATATCCAAACTATTGAGTTAGTTTCACCCGGTTTCAACTTTTATACACCGCTTACCTGCCGGTGTTTTTTTTTAAGGAAAAAGTACCAGCATCACTTGACATCAGATTTACAGAAAAAACATCCTGCATTTCGCTTATGTTAAAAGCCACGCTCATACTTGGTTTTGATCTTTATAACCTACAAATCTACTTACGGGCTATGCCATACAAGTTGGCAATAAAGGCGTGTCTCAACTTTCTGCCATCTTCATTTTGAAACCGCTCTAGCAATCATACTTCGCCAAATTAATTGAAAGTAGTCATTGCTTTTACTCCTGGGTTTAAAGAACAACATTTATCCGTTCAATTTTACTATTCATTGAACGAATTGTTATAGCCAACAGGCAGATGCTGTTTCTATCTTCGGGTAATATAAGCAACCGGCTTTTTTCTGGTTAATGATCTGCCAGTGAGCGAAATATTTAAATTAAAAGAAAACTAACAACTATTTTTTATGAACCAAAAACTTTGTTTCTCTTTAACTGCGTTTATAATGATGAATTATGTTTTGGTGGCGCAAAATGTTGGCCTTGGTACCAACCAGCCACAGGCCCGCTTACATGTAGAACAGGGAAATGTACTGTTCATTGGACCTCTAACTTTGCCTGCTGAACCAGGACCGTTATCAGTTTCCGGCCCAGGCACCAGGTTGGCATGGTACCCGGATAAAGCAGCTTTCAGGGCCGGGCATATTACAGGACCCCAATGGGATAAAGACAGTATTGGCAGCTATTCTATTGCTGGCGGTATAAATACGAAGGCTACCAGGACAGGTGCAGTAGCCCTTGGGTACAATTCCATTGCTACGGGAAATTATGCCTGTTCTTTTGGCGCACTCAACAATGCTACCGGAACATCTTCAATTGCAATGGGTGAGTTTTGCAGCGCCATTGGATCCTATTCAATGGCCATGGGGTCTGTTAACAGTGCCATTGGTCAGCAGTCGATTGCTATTGGTAGAATTAATACCGCAACCGGTGTAAATGCCGTTGCGATAGGCAACTCAAATACTGCGGCGGGAACTTTTTCAACTGCTCTCGGTTTTGACAATAGGGCAAATGGCGAATATGCTACCGTAATGGGAAATATTTCAATCGCCAACGGTAGTTACTCAGTCGCCATTGGTAATACTGTTACAGCCAGCGGGGCAAACTCCTTTTCATTGGGCAACTATGTAAGCACCAGCAATTACTCAGGTTCCTTTGCATTGGGCGATGCTTCTACTACCACCGTCATGCAGTCTTTTGTAGCCAATGGTTTCAGGGCGAGATTTGCAGGCGGCTATCGCCTATTTACCAATAGCGCTGTATCGGTAGGCGCATTTCTAAATGCCAATGCCAATTCGTGGGCAGCACTGAGTGATGTGCGGATGAAAGAAAATTTTTTACCGGTGGATGGAGAAGTGATCCTGCAGAAAATAGCAGCCATGCCACAATACACCTGGAACTATATCGGGCAGGATGTGGCCACATTAAGACATTATGGCCCCATGGCACAGGATTTTTACCAGGCATTTGGCCGTGATGGCTTGGGCGAAATAGGTTGTGATACATTGATCAATCAACAGGATTTTTTAGGCGTTAGTTATATTGCTATTCAATCTCTGGAAA
>JAKQKY010000430.1 GCA_029560415.1 Bacteroidota bacterium
GCAACTTATATGGATAACCATGATACCTCTTATGCTCATTTCCAGATAGATGGTTTATCCAGGACGATCGCTTATGCCATTGGCGTAGCTCCCTTGGCTGCTACGTATATTGCTTTATTCATGTTGGCCTATGAGAATCGTAAAAACAGGAGGTACCTGGAGTTCCTGGCACCGGTTGGTAAAATGGCATTCACCAATTATGTATTGCAAACTTTGATAGGGAATTTTGTTTTCCTCAACGCAGGACTTGGTTTTATGGAAAAAGTAGGTCCGGTATATTATACCCTCTTCGCTATTATTGTATTTATATTCCAGGTCATTTTCAGTTCGGTTTGGTTAAAGAATTTTAATTATGGACCACTTGAATGGATCTGGCGCAGCGCCACTTATGGTCAATTTCAAAAGTTCAGGAAATAGTCTGATGCGTTCAAGTAACTGAGTGTCAGTATTTTTGAGCCTCAGAAGAGGTTTTGTAGCCATTATACTACAAAATATTAATCTCATAGACTACGTAGGAAAAAATAATAGAGTGTGATCTTTGTGTCGACTTAATATCCACTGTAACAAACCGACTCCAATTTCTTAAAAAACTGTTCTCCTTGCTTTTAGCAAAATAATTTATAAAAGACCTCTTTATGAGGTTTTTTATTTTTTAAGCACTTCCAGTGCCTTTTTAATGGTTTCATCTTCCGAATTATACACTTCAAAATAACCTTCATTACGCCATAGCTGGCGGGCAACAGAGGCTTTCAAAGCTTTAACCAGGTAGTTTCGGTCAGAATCATTGATATTAAAGAGGCTGATAGAATCCTTCAGGCTCAATTGTGTAAATATTTGCCAGTTTTCAGGGCTCATGTTAAATCGCCTTGAAAAATCAAGGGCATTTTTATAGTCATCTTTAACCTTGCGGTTTGATAAGTAATACTTATACCCAAAATCATTGATGATGCCTTTGGAATATGCTTTTAAGGTGATGGGACCCATGCGTGCAGTATCTGCAGCTATAAAGTAATCGGGACTGATGCCGCCGCCGCCATATACTTTTTTGCCAGCTTGTGTACGATAGGCCTTGCTGGTATCTGGTTTTATAGAGTCGGCACTTACCAGTTCTCCATCCTGGAATCGTTTTGTAATCTCATCATAATAAGCTTTTCCCCCATTGGCATACGAACGTTGAATGCTGCGGCCCGAAGGTGTAAAATACCTCGAAATCGTTAGTCGAACAGCACTATTGTCACTTAGGTCGAATTGCTCCTGGACAAGCCCCTTACCAAAAGTTCTGCGGCCAATGATCGCAGCACGATCCCAATCCTGCAAAGCACCGATAAGCACTTCACTGGCACTAGCCGAACCTTCATCAGCCAGTACCACCAGCGCACCTTTTTCAAACTGGCCTTCACGCCTGCAGCGATATTCTTTTTTAGCAGCATGTAGGCCTTCGGTATAGGTAATGAGTTTGTCTCCTTCCAAAAATTCATCAGCAATTTCCACCGCTTCATCCAACACACCACCTCCATTTCCCCTAAGGTCAAGTATCAATTTCTGTAGCCCGGCTTTTTTGAGCTTTTCCAGGCTTAACATGAACTCACGGTATGTTTGGGTTGAAAATTTATTCAGCCTGATATACCCGCACGCACTATCGATCATATAGGCTGCATCTACACTCGAAACCGGGATGATATCTCTTTTGATGTCCAGGTCAATCACTTTACCATCTCTCAATAAACGAATATTAACGGTTGAGCCGCGATCGCCCCGTAATATTTTCCGGATAGAATCGGCAACCAATTTATTACCAGCAATTGAACGGCCATTGGCCACAATGAATTTATCACCTGTAATAATGCCCGATTTATCGCCGGGTCCGCCAGGCATAACATTCAGCACATGCAGGGTATCATCCAAAATACTAAACTCGATGCCGATGCCAAAAAAGCTTCCCTGGATATCTTCATTTACATCCTGGAGATCTTTCGCAGGAATAAAAATCGAATGTGGATCCAGTTTCGATAACATGGCCTGTATCGCAGTATCGGCAAGGCTGTTGATATTCACCTTGTCTACATATTTATTTTCAATGAGGTCCATGATCTCCTGTATCGGCCTGCGTTTTTCCAGCGAAAAAAATGACCGCCCAGGTAATCCATCCCTCATTTTATACCCGATAAAAATACCGGCGATCATACAAATACTCAATAAAAGGGGTAACCAGATATTTAATTTTTTACGCTCCATGTGTCTTTATTATTTCACTGGTTCTTTGGTTTTTTACAGGAACCGGATTGCGAAGTTAATTTTTTGTTTTTAGCTTTTAATTTTTGGTTCAATTTCATGTGAATGTTTTACCTTGATGCGATATTAAAAAAGTATAGCAATGGCGGTTAAATTAATAGCAGACAGTGGTTCTACCAAAACAGAATGGTGCCTGCTTGATGGAAAGAAAAAACTGATGATCAGCACACAGGGTATCAGCCCGTATTTCTTAAATACAGAACAGATCAGTGCAATCCTGCAAAAGGAATTATTACCTAAGCTGAAGAAGAAACTACCCGATGAAATATTCTTTTATGGTACCGGATGCAGCAACCCCGATAATGTAAAGATGGTGAAGCAGGCAGTGAAACTGGTATTTCCCAATACGCCTGTACAGGTTGATCACGACCTGATGGGAGCTGCAAAGGCGTTGTGCGGACATGAAAAAGGAGTGGCCTGTATCCTCGGAACCGGATCCAATTCCTGCTTTTACAATGGAAAAAAGATCGTAAAGAACAGCCCGGGCCTGGGTTATGTACTGGGCGATGAAGGCAGCGGAACCTACCTGGGTAAAAAAGTGATCCAATATTATCTCTACAACACTTTTGATCCCGACCTGATGGATCGTTTCAATGCAAAATTCAACACCAATACACTCGAGATCCTGGATGCTGTATATAAAAAGCCGTTGCCAAACCGTTACCTGGCGGGCTTTGCGTCGTTCCTTGCCGAAAATCGAGGGCATTTCATGATCGAAAACATTATAGAAGACGGATTCAATGACTTTTTCTTCAATCATGTTTATAAATACAGGGAAAGCTGGACGATGCCCATTCACTTTGTTGGTAGTGTGGCCTATGGTTTCAGGGATGTGTTGCAGGATATGTGTACATCTTATGAATTGCAGCTTGGCAAAGTGCTTAAAAGTCCGCTCGAAGGCCTGATCAGGTTTCACCAGTAATCACATGAAATTTTATGGGTTTTGAAAAATTAACGGAAGCCGATTCATTGTATCGTCATATCGAATCTATGACGACGATGGAAGTGCTTCAGCATATCAATACCGAAGATCAGAAAGTGGCCCTGGCCATTTCCCGTTCCCTGGATGCAGTGGCATGCCTGATTGATGCCATTGCTGATAAAATGTTGGTAGGTGGACGATTATTTTACATCGGTGCCGGCACCAGTGGCCGGTTGGGTATACTGGATGCAAGTGAATGTACGCCCACCTTTGGCGTACCACCAGGCCTGGTGATCGGCATCATTGCCGGGGGCGAGCAGGCGGTACGCAATGCAGTTGAATTTGCTGAAGATAATATGGAACAAGGCTGGGCCGATCTTCAGGATCATGAAGTGAGTGAAAAGGATTTTGTTTTGGGTTTATCTGCCAGTGGAGCAACACCATTTGTAATGCATGCCTTAGAAAAATGCAGGGAACATCATATCGCTTCAGGCAGTATCTGTTGCAACCCTGGATCGCCAATAAGCGCCCTCGCTGATTACGCGGTTGAAGTGCCATTGGGCCCCGAATTCATCAGTGGGAGTACCCGCATGAAGGCCGGCACAGCACAAAAAATGCTGCTGAATATGATTTCCACAGCGGTGATGATACAACTCGGCAGGGTAGAAGACAATAAAATGGTGCACATGCAGCTCAGCAACGAAAAACTCATCGACCGGGGCGTTAAAATGGTCATGAAAAAACTTGGATTAACCGATTATGACGCCGCCCGGGAACTATTGCTGAAACACGGATCGGTTAAAAAAGCAACTTTCCACAACCGTACATAAAAAAATCTTGGAAGCATGATTGGATTGTAGTAAATTAGTCTTTCATTGTATAGCCTAAAAAAATATAATTAACCAAATACCCTCTCACTTATGAACAACAAAATTTTACTTACAACAGCGTTGATCGCTGCATCAATGGTAACTGTAGCCCAAAACAGAACTGCAGTTGACAAAAACAATGTAGCCTATGCCATTACCGGCGACGGCAGCAATGATTTTATCTGGATGAACATCCGCCAGGTAGATCTTGGTACAGGGCAGGTGACCCAAACCATTTTTGAACGCAGCAAAACTAATTTCCAGTTAACAGATGTGCAATCAAAGAGGTCTGTTAATCAAACGGCCATTACAAATGGCAATGTGTTTGCATCACCTGATTATCCAACCGGAACGTTGGTGGCTGCAGCCGCCTACGACAGGAACAGCAACAAGTTATTTTTCACGCCAATGCGTAGGGGCGAACTTCGTTGGTTGGATCTGAATGTGAAAAACGAAACACCACAGTTTTTTACCATGCAATCAGACCTGATGAAAGTAGGCAATCCTGCTGATGAATCAAATCACATCACCCGTATGGTGATCGGTGCCGATGGCAATGGTTATGCATTGAGCAATGATGCTAATCGTTTCCTGAAATTCACGACAGGTAAAAAACCAGTGATCACTGAATTGGGAAATATCGTAGATGCCGATTCAAAATCTGGTACTTCAATTCATAATAAATGTAGCAGCTGGGGCGGTGATATGATTGCCGATGCTTTCGGTAAATTATATGTGATCTCTGCAAACCACAATGTATTTATGATCGACATCAATACACGCATCGCTACTTTCAAAGGAACCATCACTGGGTTACCTGCAGGATATACTACCAACGCAGCTGCTGTTGATGCTAACGGCGATATCGTTGTGAGCAGCGCCAATAAATTTGATGGTTATTTCAAATTGAAATTATCTGACCTGGCCGCTTCAAGGATCGAAGGTTCAGATGTTAAATACAATGCTTCAGATTTTGCAAATGGTAATCTCCTGTTGCAGAAAGAAGCCGATGCAGCCAATAAATTCTCTATGGTGAATTCTAAACTGCCAGTGTTAGACGTGGTGAAAGGTGATGCGAAAGTATTCCCTAATCCTGTTACCAACGGTTCTTTCAATGTATTGTTTGATGAAAAGAAAGAAGGTCGTTATACCATCGTGGTATCTGATTTGGCTGGTCGCATCCTGCAGACCAAAGTGGTTAGCATCGTAAAAGGCATGCAAACCGAAAGAATCAACCTGAACGCCAATGCGGCCAAAGGTGTTTACATGGTTAAAGTACTTGATGAAAATAAACAAGCGTTCATCAACGAAAAGATCATTGTTCAATAAAATGTAATTTTGGGTTAATAAGTCAGGAGGCTGCCTAACAGGTAGCCTCTTTTTTTATTTGGTATTTTCTTTTTAAGCCTTCTAAAAAAAATATAATATTTCAAACATGTTGTAATAAACATAAATTAAGATTCATACTTTCTCTTTTTAATTATTTTATCCCAATTTTGCAACTGTACCATTTTTATTTGCATGCAGGACATAGAACCTTTTTATAACTGGCGTCATATTTATACAGCAGAAGACGATAAGCTGTCGCCTTTCTATGGCCGTACATACAGCGAATTTGAATATTCACAAACCCTGTACAATTATTTCGTGCATCCGCAATGGGATGAATTCGGTTCACGTACGATGTATATGAAACTCCTGTTCATCGATTATGAACAGCATTATGCGATCATTGAACTATTGGGAGAATGGAACGATGCCATTGAAAATGATATCATGACACTCCGCCGCGAGATCACCGATCATCTCTTCGCCCGCGGTATTTACAAGTATATTTTCATTGCCGAGAACGTATTGAATTTCCATAGCAGCGACGATTGTTATTATGAAGAGTGGAGGGAACAACTGGAAGATGACCATGGTTGGGTTGTGATAATTGACATGCCCGAACAAAGTAAGTATGATTTTAAAAAAGCCAGGCTCACCAATTATATTGAACTGATGGAACTGCCCCAATGGCGAACGCTGAAGCCCGATATCATATTCCAATTGATAGATAATGCCATGTTGAAACGACTGGGGGAATAACGTCGTTTAATGATATCTGTCAGTATGCAATAAAAAGTTTCAATAAAATCTTATTTTGGCGTATCCTGCCTTATTTTTGCATAACCATTTATTTCTCAACTATCGCTTTATGACCTGGAAACATTTTTTTACTTCCTCTATCGGTAAAAAATTCACAATGGCCTTTACCGGGCTTTTTCTGATAACTTTTTTAATTGTACATGCAGGGATCAATTCCTGCATTTTTCTTAATGACAATGGGCAAACCTTCAATGAAGTGGCTCATTTTATGAGTCATAACTGGATCGTTCGATTCCTGGAACTTGGGCTTTTTGCAGGGCTGATCCTGCACATTATCCAGGGCCTGATGCTGTGGAAACAGAATAAGGATGCCCGACCGGTAGGGTACTATCAGAATAAACCAGAAAAGAACAGCACCTGGTACAGCCGCTCGATGGGTATCCTGGGCACTTTGCTATTACTCTTTTTGGTTATGCACCTTGCGCAATTTTATGTGGGCACCAAAGTAGCTTTATACAGTGGCGATGCACCCCATAACCTCTACGAAGAAATGCAGGAAGTTTTTAGCGAATGGTGGATAGTTGCACTTTATATGGCTGGTGTGATCGCATTGTTCTGGCACCTGTTTCATGGTTTTCAAAGTGCCTTCCAGACATTTGGCATTAACCACAAACGTTATACACCCATCATAAAAACCCTGGGCAGCGCCTATTCAGTGATCATCACATTATTATTTGCTTTGATGCCGCTGGCCATGTATTTTAAATGGCTTAATTGATTGCTGCTGTAAACAATTGGATTCATTCAAACGTTTTTAAAATAAAATACCCATATGGCTTTAGATGCAAAGATCCCACACGGCGAAATGAAAGAAAAGTGGAGCGACTATAAAGGGCATGTAAAACTGGTAAACCCCGCCAATAAACGTAAGCTTGAAGTGATTGTAGTAGGAACCGGTCTCGCCGGAGCTTCCGCTGCAGCTGCACTGGGTGAAATGGGGTATAAAGTAAAAGCCTTTTGCTTCCAGGATAGTCCGAGGAGAGCACATAGCATTGCTGCACAGGGAGGCATTAATGCTGCCAAAAATTACCAGAACGATGGCGATTCAGTTTTTCGCCTGTTTTATGATACCGTTAAAGGCGGCGACTATCGTGCCCGCGAAGGTAATGTACATCGCCTGGCCGAGGTTAGTGCAGCTATCATTGATCAATGCGTGGCACAGGGTGTTCCATTTGCAAGGGAATATGGTGGTTTATTAAGTAACCGTTCTTTTGGTGGAACCCAGGTACAACGTACATTCTATGCTGCAGGCCAAACAGGCCAGCAATTACTCCTAGGTGCGTATAGTGCATTGGAAAGACAAGTAGCACTTGGCAACGTGACCATGTATTCCCGTCACGAAATGCTCGACGTAGTAACAATTGAAGGCAAGGCCAGGGGCATCATTGCCCGCGACCTGGTAAGCGGCGAACTGGAACGTCATTTCGGTCACGCAGTACTGTTATGCACCGGCGGTTACGGAAACGTATTTTATTTAAGTACCAATGCCATGGGCAGCAATGTTACTGCCGCTTGGAAAGCACATAAGAAAGGAGCCTTCTTCGGCAATCCTTGTTTTACACAGATTCACCCAACCTGTATCCCCGTAAGCGGCGATCACCAGAGCAAACTAACGTTGATGAGTGAGAGCTTACGCAACGATGGAAGAATATGGGTGCCAAAGAAAAAAGGCGATAATCGCAAAGCGAGTGAAATACCTGAAGATGAAAGGGACTATTACCTCGAAAGAAGATACCCGGCATTTGGTAACCTTGTTCCCCGTGACGTAGCTTCCCGTGCTGCAAAGGAAAGATGTGATGAAGGTTACGGTGTAGGCACCACGAAGATGGCCGTTTACCTGGATTTTAAAGATGCCATCATGCGTTACGGAAAAATTGAAGCAGGTAAAACAGGCAATGAAGTAACCGATGAAAAATCGATCTGGGCACTAGGCAAGCAGGTTGTAGAAGAAAAATATGGCAACCTGTTTGAAATGTATGAGAAGATCACCGGCGAAAATCCATATGAATTGCCGATGCGCATATATCCAGCCGTGCATTATACCATGGGCGGACTTTGGGTTGATTACGAACTGCAGACTACTGTACCTGGTTTGTATGCATTGGGTGAAGCCAACTTCAGTGACCATGGTGCCAACAGGCTGGGTGCTTCAGCGCTCATGCAGGGTTTGGCAGATGGATATTTTGTAATACCATATACACTCGGCAATTACCTGGCCGATGATATCCGTACGGCAAACATTCCAACTTCACACCTGGCTTTTGAAGAAACTGAGAAAGCTGTGTATGAAAGGATGACCCGTTTGATGAACATCAAAGGAAAGCAAACGGTTGAAAGTTTTCATAAAAGGTTGGGAAAGATCATGTGGGACAAATGCGGAATGGCCCGTAATGCAGAAGGATTGAAAAAGGCTATTGAAGAAATCAGGCAATTGAAAACTGAATTCTGGAATGATGTAAAAATTCCGGGTGATATTAAAGAGTTCAATCCGGAACTTGACAAAGCCGGAAGGGTAGCCGATTTCATTGAACTTGGCGAACTCATGTGCATCGATGCATTGAACAGGAATGAAAGTTGCGGCGGCCACTTCAGGGAAGAAAGCCAGACCGAAGACGGGGAAGCCAAACGTGATGATGAAAATTTCTGCTACGTGTCTGCCTGGGAATTAAAGAATGAAGGGAACTGGGAGTTGCACAAAGAAAATCTCGAATTTGAGATCGTGAAACCAACCCAAAGAAGTTATAAATAAAATTAACCATGTTGCTGCTTTGCGGCAGTACACACATCAATAAATTGAAAAATCGGTTATATGGAACATTATCACATGAACTTAACGCTGAAAGTCTGGCGCCAGAAGAACAGCAAGGATAAAGGACATTTTGATACTTATAAGGTGAAGGACATTTCTTCGGAAATGAGTTTTTTGGAAATGTTTGATGTGCTCAATGAACAATTGATCACCGAAGGAAAAGAACCCATCGCATTCGATCACGATTGCCGCGAAGGAATTTGTGGTATGTGCAGCATGTACATCAATGGACAGGCCCATGGCCCATGGCAGCAGAACACCACCTGCCAGTTACACATGAGGGCTTTTAAAGACGGCGACACCATCGTGGTAGAACCGTGGCGCAGCAAGGCTTTCCCGGTGTTGAAGGACCTGGTGGTGGATCGTACAGCGTTTGACAGGATCATACAGGCTGGTGGATACATCAGTGTGAATACGGGTAATGCTGTTGATGCGAATGCTATACCGATCGATAAAAAAGATGCAGATGATGCGTTTATGGCAGCAGCCTGTATTGGTTGTGGTGCTTGTGTGGCCACTTGTAAAAATGGAAGCGCCATGTTGTTTGTAGGCGCCAAAGTTTCTCAATTAGCATTGTTGCCGCAAGGTGGCCCTGAAAGAGAATCACGGGCATTGAACATGGTTGCCCAGATGGATAAAGAAGGATTTGGAAACTGTACCAATACCTATGCTTGTGAAGCGGAATGCCCGAAAGGAATTTCTGTATCCAACATCGCCCGCCTCAACAGTGAATATTTAAAGGCAGGATTGGGAACCGAAGATTAATCTTACATACCAACATATTTCATGAATACCTTCCCACTGGAGAAGGTATTTTTTATTGCAGCATAACCATTGTCTGGAGGGTCTTGCATAATAAATCCTATTTTTAATAAAAATTTTTCAAAACCACTTTTGACGTATAAACGGATATACCTTTTCGCCATAGTCATCATGCTGATGCAGGCTTTGCAGGCTCAGAAAAATCCGGCTTCTTTGTCAAATCTGCGCAGGAAATTAATTGCAACTAATGCTACGCTGCTTCGGATTGATACGGCCAGTATTGCTCCCAATACGCTAACTATTCTGAATGTGCCTCCATCAGATTATGTGGTGGATGAAGTGAATGCCACGATCCGCTGGATCCGCAAACCAGCAGCTGATAGCGTGGCCATCATGTACCGGGTGTTTCCGATTAAATTAAATGCAGTTAAACAGCGATATAATTACGACAGCATCCGAAGTAATTTCCTCGCAGAAAAACCACTGAAGATCAGGGCGAGCGGCTTGCAACAGAATCCATTGATCGACTTCGGCGGGCTTCAATCGGAAGGTAGTTTTGGCCGGGCCATCTCTTTCGGCAACAGCCAGGATGCCATTGTGAACTCAAGCATGAACCTGCAGTTAAATGGTTTCATCGGCGACAGCCTCGAACTCACTGCTGCCATAACCGACAACAATGTACCCATACAACCCGATGGCAATACACAGGACCTGCGGGATTTCGATCGCATTTTCCTGCAGGTGAAAAAGCGAAACTGGCAACTCAGTTTTGGTGACATCGACCTTCGACAAAGTAAAAATTACTTCCTCAATTTTTATAAACGTTTACAGGGAGCCGCTTTCAGTACCGATAATCGCATCAGCAAAAATATCAGCAATTCCCTGCTGGTGAGTGGTGCCATTGCTAAAGGTAAATTCACCCGTAACATCATCACACCACTCGAAGGCAACCAGGGCCCTTATCGCCTTAAAGGTGCCAATAATGAATTGTATTTTGTGATACTGGCAGGAACAGAAAGGGTTTTTATTGATGGCGAACTGCTGCAAAGGGGAGAAGACCAGGATTACGTGGTGAACTACAATACAGCTGAACTAACGTTTACACCTAATCGCCTGATTACGAAGGATCGTCGTATACAGGTAGAATTTGAATATGCCGATCGTAATTTCCTGAACTCACAGTTATATATAAGCGATGAAGTGACAGTAAATAAAAGATTATCAGTGAACCTTGCGGCCTATTCTAATTCGGATGCCAAAAATTCTTCTATAGATCAAACGCTGGATGTTTCGCAAAAACAATTCCTGGCGGGCATCGGCGACAGCATCGGAAATGCTTACCTGTCAAACGCTGTGAAAGATACCTTTTCACTGGGTAAGATCCTTTACAAAAAGATCGATACCCTGTACAATGGAACCATTCACGATTCCATCTATGTGCAGTCCAGCAATACAGCTGATGTATTGTATAATTTATCCTTTACATACCTCGGCCCGGGCAAAGGCAATTACAACCAGGTACTAAACACAACCAATGGAAAACTGTTTCAATGGATACAACCCGGCCCATCCAACGAAAAAAGAGGAGAGTGGGAACCGGTAACCTTATTTGTTACGCCAAAAAAATTGCAGGTATTTTCTGCCGGCATCGATTATGCGCTTTCACCGAATACCAAATTG
>JAKQKY010000439.1 GCA_029560415.1 Bacteroidota bacterium
AAGTTATTTGCTGAATCTTACTTTGTCGAACGAAACATCACCTGGATTAAAAGAGCCGGGGTGAAGAAAATCGATGACAATAAAATTTATTATGAAAATCTGGAAGGTGAATATAAAGAACAGTCTTATGATTTTGCCATGTTGATACCCGGCTTTTCAGGCCATGGGTTTAACGCATTTGATAAAATGGGCAATCAGATTACGGATAAATTATTTGCTCCAAATGGGTTGATGAAAGTGGATGCTGATTATACGCCAAAGCCTTTTGAAGATTGGTCGGTTGAGGATTGGCCTCAAACATACCAGAATCCTTCATATCCGAATATATTTGCCCCGGGTATTTCATTTGCCCCGCCCCATTCAATTTCAAAACCCATGACTAGTAAAAATGGAACCCCCATTTTTGCCACGGCCCCACGCACAGGGATGCCATCGGGCGTTATGGGAAAAATTACCGCGGAGAATATTGTTTCCTGGATCAAAACCGGAAGTCCGGTGATGAAACACCGGGCATCCATGGGTCGGATGGGTGCAGCCTGTATTGTTTCAGCGGGTTATGGAATGAGAAAAGGGACAGCGGCTACCATGACGGTAAGCCCTGTGGTGCCGGACTGGCATAAGTTCCCGGAATGGGGCAGGGACTTAAATACAACCATGGGAGAACCAGGCCTTGCAGGTCATTGGCTGAAATGGCTGATGCATTATATGTTTTTATATAAAGCAAAGGGAAAGCCATTCTGGTGGCTGATACCGGAATAATTTATTTAACCATCTGATCACTAAATAGTCAATCATGGAAAATCGTTTATTAATAAATAAATACTCGGATCAGTATTACCCGCCCACACCTACAAGGTTTACGTTGTTCTGGAGAAGTTTTATTCCTTTTCAGATTATTCGGTTTTTTATATTGAATTGGAAGATTATTAAGATAGTGGTGAAAGGGCATTCATAGAACTTTTCAGGCTTAAAAAAATACCATTTATGGATGTAGAAACACTAAGCAGAATTCAGTTTGCTTTTACAGTCAGCTTTCATTATATCTATCCCCCGTTGAGCATTGGCCTGGGTGTTATGCTGGTTTTTATGGAGGGTATGTATTTAAGAACAGGGAAAAAGATATATGAAACCATGACCCGGTTCTGGATAAAGATATTTGCATTGATCTTTGGTATAGGGGTGGCCACGGGAATTGTCATGGAATTTGAGTTTGGCACCAACTGGGCTACCTATTCGAGATACGTGGGTGATATTTTCGGCAGCGCGCTGGCTGCGGAAGGTATTTTTGCATTTGCGCTGGAGAGTGGATTCCTGGGCTTACTCTTATTTGGATGGAACAGGGTTTCGCCGAGAATGCACTTTTTTGCAACGGTCATGGTGGCACTGGGGTCTATGTTTTCCGCTGTATGGATTGTCGTGGCTAATTCCTGGCAACAAACACCTTCAGGATTTCACATTGTTGGAGAGGGAATGAAAGCAAGGGCAGAAGTTACAGATTTCTGGGCCATGGTGTTTAATCCATCTTCGGTGGACCGGTTAACACACGTACTGATCGGTGCTTTTTTGGCAGGTTCATTTTTAGTACTTAGCGTGCATGCTTACTATCTTTTTAAGAACCGGCACGTGGAGATTTCCAAAAAGGCTTTTAAAATGGCATTGATTGTTGCAACCATTTCAGGTTTGTTACAGCTTCTGTCCGGGCATCATTCCGCCAGTGGGGTAGCTATAAACCAGCCGGCAAAACTTGCTGCTTTCGAAGGTCACTATGATAGCCTGAATGTGGGGGATATGTATTTGTTCGGATATGTGGACAATGAAAAGCAAAAGGTCAGCGGGCTTAAAATCCCAGGCGGGCTCTCTTTTTTATTGCACAATGATTTTACCACACCGGTTAGGGGATTAAACTCATTCCCGGTAAATGACAGACCAAAGCAGGTAAATGCTATTTTCCAGGTGTACCATTTAATGATATTCATTGGGGTTTTGCTAATCGGCCTGACACTATTTGCAGTTTTTCTTTGGTGGCGGGGTAAATTGTTTAAGTACCGATGGGTGATGTTAGTATTTTCTTTTTCTGTCATACTTCCTCAGTTGGCAAATCAATTAGGCTGGTTTTCTGCGGAAATGGGGAGGCAGCCATGGGTAGTTCATGGCTTGTTAAGAACCAGTGATGCTTTATCTAAATCGGTTAATGCGAATCAGGTACTTTTTTCGCTGATTTTGTTTACGGTGATTTATTTCATTCTGTTTATGCTGTTTATTTATTTGCTGAATAAAAAAATTCAGCATGGCTTTGATGAACCTAAAACAACGGATCAGGCAGCTATTTCTAACCCAACATTAAATTAATATGGAAACATTTTTAGGAATAGATTATCCAACCTGGTGGTTCCTGGTAGTGGGGGCGGTATTTACCGGGTATGCCATTTTAGATGGGTTTGATTTGGGTGCAGGTGCTTTGCATTTATTTTTTAAGAAAGAAGAAAGCAGACGTACTGCTTTAAATGCAATTGGCCCTGTTTGGGATGGGAATGAAGTATGGCTGGTTATCGGGGGAGGCGCATTATTTGCAGGTTTTCCGGAAGTGTATGCTACTATTTTTTCGGCATTTTATATTCCCTTTATGTTGTTTTTGACCGTCTTGATTTTAAGGGCAGTAGCTATTGAATTCAGAAGTAAGGAAAGCATGTTGTGGTGGCGGAAAAGCTGGGATATAATTTATTCATTATCAAGTATATTGATAGCGTTCTTACTGGGAGTGGTACTGGGAAATGTTATGCAAGGGATTCCGATTAATAAAAACTTCGAGTACGAAGGCGGATTTTTCAATCTTTTAAATCCGTATGCATTAATTACAGGAGTTACTGTGTTGGCTTTATTCATGATGCATGGGGCTACATACCTGATCATGAAAACAGAACACAGGTTGCATACTAAACTAAAAGTTCTGGCGAAAAATACCAGCCGTTTCTTTGTCATTTCTTATATAACACTAACCATGGCGACATTGATTTATCTGCCACAAACGGCTGATAAATTCAGATTAAATCCATGGTTATTTGTCATTCCGGTAGTTACAGTATTAACGATCATAAATACAAGAAGATTGCTGGAGAAGGGTGTTTACTTTAAAGCTTTTTTATCCTCTGCTTTAACCTCTGCTTTACTGCTAATTACCGTCACCCTCAATCTTTTTCCGAACATTGTGGTCAGTACCATCGATCCGGCGTATAATATCACCGTCTATAATGGTGCTTCCTCACAAAAATCCTTGGGTATTATGCTTACAATTGCAGCAATCGGAGTGCCCTTGGTAGCCGCTTATACCATTTTTGTATTCTGGACTTTCAGAGGTAAAGTTAAACTCGATGATACGAGCTATTAATTAGTACAGTTTATAGGTGATATCCTATTGGTTTTTTAAAGTATATCAAAGCAATTTATTTTAATCATATTCAAATACATTTAAAATGGAACAGAAAGAACAAGAAATGCCTATGCCAAGAATTGGTGATAAGGCCCCTGTGTTTAAAGCGATAACTACTCAGGGCGAAATTAATTTTCCGGCAGATTATGAAGGTAAATGGGTTATTCTTTTTAGTCATCCC
>JAKQKY010000449.1 GCA_029560415.1 Bacteroidota bacterium
GATTTCAAAGGTTACTCTAATTTTGCGGCCACCTATCCCGAACACCTGGTGTATGCAAAAATGTACCAAAAGGCATTGGATAGCCTGATCATGCGTAAAAACAATCGTTAACAGAACCATCGTTGTGACTAAATTAGAAAGGATCATCATCACCAAAACACCCATTGCCTTTGTGTTACGCAAAAGCAAACACTGGTATTTACCCGGTTTCGAAGGTGTTCCGCTTTATGATGTTATCCAGTTCTTTTATCGCCAGGTTAAAACGCATGGACTCACAGAAAGGGCATCAGCCATTGCTTATAACTTCATCATGGCCATTCCGCCTTCGCTGTTATTCCTCTTTACACTGATCCCCAACCTCCCCTTCATTTCGAAGAAAAGCATCCAGAACCAATTGCACGGATTGATCTTTGACATCGTTCCATCTAAATTATACAACCGGGAACTTATAAAATTTGTAGATTCCTTCATTTACGATACCAAGATCGGCTTGCTTTCATTCGGACTTTTATTTTCCCTCTTCTTTGCATCAAATGCTATGATGGGCCTTGTGCGTTCATTCAATAAAAAATATATGGGATTTGAAAAAAGGATGGGCTTGCAAAAGCGATGGATGGCCATCAAATTAACGATCATCATTTTTGCATTGGTGCTTGGCTATTTTGTACTATTGATTTCCCAGGGTGCTTTATTGAAAATGATCGTTAAAAATAACAGCTGGAGGGCTGTCATTACTTACTCCCGTTGGGTATTCATCATCGTATTGATATTTTATGCCATCGGTTTTATTTTTAAATATGCACCGGCCGTTGAAAAAAGATGGAAATTATTTTCACCTGGCACCATCATCACTACGATACTAAGCGTATTGAGCACCCTGGGTTTTTCTGTTTTCGTGAATAGTTTTGGCCGTTACAATGTTTTGTATGGCTCCATTGGAACCATCATGGTGGTGATGGCTTTGATTTACATCAACTCGCTGGCCATCCTGATAGGTTTTGAATTAAATGTGAGCATCAAATCGCTAAAAGCCATCGCCATAAAACGAGAGGTGGATGAGAAACTTTCCAACCGTTAATTTCCATAAACGGTATGGCCCGGGGTTTGCTATATCTTAACTTTAAAGACAATTAAAACCACTTTTATGAAAAGAGTACTATCAATATTTGCTGTAACAGCTTTTGCAACAACTATGGCGTTTACTGTTGCGGAAGTTTTACCAATTGGCAGCATAATGCCAAAATCGTCCCTTAAAATGAAAGATGTTTCTGGCAAGGAGATCAGTATTAAAGAGGCCGCCAAAGAAAAAGGAGTACTGGTGATGTTTAGTTGCAATACGTGCCCTTATGTGATCAAAAATGAAGAACGAACAACTGAGATTGGTCGGTTTGCGCAAAAAATGAATGTAGGGGTAATTGTATTGAATAGCAATGAAGCTTACCGTTCGGGAGAAGATAGCTATGAAGCGATGAAATCCTATGCAGCAGAAAGAAAATACGAATGGAATTATGTGGTAGATAAAAACCATGAAATGGCCGATGCATTTGGTGCCAATCGTACACCCGAGTGTTTTTTATTCGACAACAACCTGAAACTTGTATATCATGGTGCTATTGATGATAATCCTTCCGATGAAACTTCGGTGAACCGTCGTCATTTGAAGGAAGCGATCAATGAACTAGTTGCGGGAAAAGAGATTTCGGTAAAAGAGAGCCGGAGTGTGGGGTGTACTATTAAACGGAATTGATGGGGGAAAAGACCAGTTAAAATGGATGAAATCATGGTCTGACCATAAAAGTGGTCAGACCATGATTCAACATAAATCCCTGATGAAAACACGCCGCCACCAAGAGGTTTTTCCATCCTACAACACCCCTTTCAACGCCCTTTCAAATTCAATTCCACTCATTTCTCCTTCATAAAAAAAACGTTTCCGGGTTTTCGTGTTCACGATCAATGTAGCAGGTATGGATCCGCTCCAGGAAGGATCTATTTTAGGACAAAAATAATCTGCATTGGTCTCATCCAGCCAGGCAATATTGGTGTTAAAACGCCGCTTGGCTGCAAATGATTTTATTTTAGCAGGATAATAGGAAGGCAGATCCAGGCTCACCAATTGCAATTTTACTCCCAGATCTTTGTATTGATCCGTGATCTTAATAAAGGATGGAATCTCCGCTACACATGGCTTACAGAAGGTAGCCCAAAAATTGATAACCAGAATATCGCCCGATTGGGCATTTACCTGCTTTTCAATATCGGTGATCTTCCAGGAAGGAATGTCCTGGGCAATAGCTCCAAGACCAAGCAGGTACACAAAAATGGCTAAGAATATTTTTTTCATCCTTTAAAAATACAGATTCCTGCCTCATATTACCTGCACAAATCGTTAATTTATCAACCCAACAAAGCATTTGGCCAATACCCTATTTCAAGCTAATTTCGCAGTCCAAAGTCAATTAAATACAATCATTCCAAAATCATCTTCAACTCATGGCATACGACGTAATTGTTTTAGGAAGTGGCCCGGGAGGTTACCCGGCGGCAATCAGGGCAAGTCAGTTAGGTAAAAAAGTAGCAATCGTAGAAAAAGAAAGTCTCGGTGGCATCTGCCTCAACTGGGGTTGTATCCCAACCAAAGCTTTGTTAAAAAGTGCCCAGGTTTACGAGTATGCCAAGCATGCTGCTGATTATGGCATCAATGCAAGCAACCCTAGTCCTAATTTCGAAGGTGTGATTAAACGTAGCCGTGGTGTTGCTGATAAAATGAGCAAGGGCGTTCAGTTCCTGATGAAGAAGAACAAGATCGATGTGATCATGGGTACTGGTAAATTACTGGCCCCTGGTAAACTGGAGGTAACGGCAGCGGATGGTAGCAAAGTGGTTCATGAAGCAAAGAACATCGTGATCGCTACCGGCGGCAGGGCCCGCCAACTACCAACCATGCCCATAGATGGTAAGAAAATCATCGGTTACCGCGATGCCATGGTATTGCCCACACAACCAAAAAGCATGATCATCTGCGGCAGCGGCGCCATCGGTTCCGAATTTGCTTATTTCTATAACAGCATGGGTTGCAAAGTAACCATGGTGGAATTCATGCCAAGATTGGTTCCGGTAGAAGATGAAGACATCAGCAAAGAACTCGAAAAGCAATTTAAAAAACAGGGCATGACCATCATGACCAACAGCGAAGTGTTGAAAGTAGATACATCTGGTGCCGGTGTTAAAGCAACTGTGAAAACAGCAACCGGTGAAGTGGTATTGGAAGCAGATATCCTGTTGAGCGCTGTTGGTGTGGTTGCTAATATTGAAAACGTTGGATTAGAACAACTGGGCATCAAAACAGATAAAGGCAAGATCATCGTTGACGCATACCAGCAAACCAATGTACCAGGCATTTATGCCATTGGGGATTGTACGCCCGGACAAGCTTTGGCTCACGTTGCTACCAAAGAAGGGATCAATGCAGCGGAACATCTGAGCGGACATAAACCCGATGTGATCGATTATAACAACATTCCAGGTTGTACGTATTGCACTCCGGAAATTGCTTCTGTTGGTTATACCGAAAAAGCAGCTAAGGATGCAGGTTATGATATCAAAGTTGGTAAGTTCCCGTTCATGGCCAGTGGAAAAGCCAGCGCAGCAGGCGCCACAGAAGGATTTGTAAAAGTGATCTTCGATGCCAAATACGGCGAATTCCTAGGCTGCCACATGATCGGGATGAATGTTACTGAAATCATTGCAGAGGCTGTTGTAGCCCGCAAACTGGAAACAACAGGCCATGAAATTCTGAATGCTGTTCATCCACATCCTACCATGAGTGAAGGGCTGAAAGAAGCTACTGCTGTGGCATACGGAGAAGCCATCGATCTTTAATATACTTTCTATAACTTTCAATAAAAGGTCATTGAGTTCTTTCAATGACCTTTTTTATATCCAGCCATTCTTAGTGAATGCAAGAAATAGTCAATATTAAAATATTGTATTATATTACTACTCAAAAGAAATTACATGCGACATATTTTTTCTGCCTGCTTATTGAGTGTACTCTGCATGACCAGTGTCGGCCAATCAAAAACCATTGAATTATACGACCTGGTGAAAGCCCTTGCGCCTGATTCCACTTCTACTTCACAAAGCATTCCATGGAACAATGCAGCGTTAAGATTATTACCGGTAACCTGGCAGGGAACGCAACCTATAGAATCGGATAAAAAATATTCTTTGCGGGGTGCCGTTTCCGTTAGCCTGTATGGAAAAACATTTTCCTGTGATGGTACAAACAACCCATGTACATATAAGATCAACATGATCGGAAATCAATCGGGATACCAATCATTCCTGATGGACCATGGCATTTCCAAAAATATCAATCCAGAACAATCGATCAACTACTTATTCAACCAGGCCTTGAAATTCAGGGTTTACCAGAAGATCGTTGATACGGGCATGGCCACTTTATATGCTTATGAGATCAAGATGCCCGCCAAACGGCCCATCTGGCTCATGTATGCAACCATTCGCCACAGCAGCGGCAATGGTATCTTCCTGAAAGGATTTATCAATGAGAAAGACCTGTTAACAGAAATTGCGAAGTCTGGCAGTAACGCAAAATCCAGCCAGTCAACCACCAAGGCCGATGGCAAACTAACTCCTGCAGCCGCATTGTTATTTAAAAATATCAAGACCAAACTCAGCAACAATGATAAGAATGCATTGCAAAAACTGTTGGATATGAAAAAGACCGATGATAATAACCATATCTATCCAAC
>JAKQKY010000473.1 GCA_029560415.1 Bacteroidota bacterium
CCATGCCTGGCACAAACCAGCCGTGCTTTGCTGATTGGCATTAATCAATACAATCTACTTTCTACATCATCTGTGCCAACATCTGGCAGGAAACTCGTAAACCTTCAAGGACGCGTCAATGACATACAAGCTGTAAGAGCGGTTTTGGCTGCCAGGTTTTTTTTTGATGTATCTAATATGCAAACACTGCTCGATCAGCAGGCAACCCGGCAGGCAATACTCGAAAGAATGAATAGCTTGCTAGTTACATCACAACGAAACGATGTAGCATTGATCTATTTTTCGGGCCATGGCAGCCAGGTGAAAAATAGTTTATCTGCCGAACCAGATCAACTGGATGAAACCATTGTTCCTGCAGACGCATGGAAGAGTGGTGTGCAGGATATCAGGGATAAGGAATTGGCCCGGGTATTCAACAGGTTTCTTGACAAAGGGGTTAAACTAACGGTGATCTTTGACTGCTGCCACAGTGGATCCATCTCCAGGGGACCGGGTATGCATACAGCAAAGAAAAGATTTGCAGAAGGTGCCGCTGACATCATCCGTGATGATGCATATCTAACGCCTCCGCAAGAACGAAAAGATGGTAATTTTCTTTTGCTCGCAGCTTCACAGGATAATGAATCGGCATCAGAACAGGAACTCGAAACGGGCGAAATTGAAGGAGCCTTTACCGTTGCCCTGCTGAAAGCCATTCATCAATTACCATATGGTTGTTCTGTAATCGATTTATTTGCGGCCACACGTGCCATCCTCAAAAGCAATCAGCACCTGCAGGAGCCGGTGATGTCATGCACAGCAGCATCGGGATATCAATCATTTCTTTTCAATGGCAGGCGGGCAAATGCTGGAATGCGTATAGCCGTTTCCGGTATTGAACAGGGAAAGATCATGTTGCAGGGCGGGCATCTGCTCGGGCTCAACAATGGTTCATTATTAAAAGGAAAAGTCGGCACAGATTCCGTTATGATCAGGATAGATTCTGTATATGGACTAAACCTTTCATCCGCCCGCATCGTTTCGGGCAGCATAAATAATATTAAAGAAGGTTATTTATTTGAACCGGCCAATTGGGTGGCATCTCCCGATGCATTGTTGAAGATCTATATGCCTGAATCAAAGCATACTTATATTGAAATTGCTAAATTGGCAAACATAAACCGGCAGATCATTCAATCGGGCAAGGCCCGGATCATTCGCAACCTGGACGAAGCTGTTCCTGCTGCCAGCATTTATTTTTATAAGGGAAGCTGGTACGTAAATCATGAAAAGGCCTGGCAGGCATTGCCTGCATTTACGGTAGATGCTATTGAGCAACTAACGGAAAAGAATAAAGGCATTTATATAGAACTGCCACCCGATGCCGGATTGAGCCAGGCTGTGCGGAAGGCATTTGCAAACAATGCCGGCATAATATTTACCAAAAACCAGGATGAAGCACACTATGTGCTGTATGGTGCAGTTGATGAAACCGGGCAGCCAGCGTACGGACTTCGGAAAAAAGATATTTCACCAGGCGATAGCCTTGAATCCATGCCATCAAGATCTTCCACGATGGTATTGACCAGTTCCAACTCAGGTGAAGTGGCAGCATACCTGTACGAAACTGCCTTGAAGTTTTCCAAGATCCGGGGATGGTTGCAGTTAACGCCCCCGTTGAAGCCAGGTGATGATTTTCCATTTCATCTTGAGATATTTGATAAAGCAACCGGTAAAAAGATACAACCATTGAAATATACCATCGGCCAAACTGTGTTGTGTAAGCTCGTTGCCGATGAAGAGACCAATGATGAAAAACCCGCAGCCAGGTACATCTATGTTTTTGTGATTGATAAGGATGGGAATATGTCGTTGATATATCCGAGTGAGCATTGTGGCGATGTCTATCAAAGGGTACCACAATTCACGGGACTTGACATGGTAAAGCAATACGACTTATGTGAGTTGGAAGTGACCCAACCTTCGGGCACAGATACCTATTACCTGCTCGCTACCGATCAGCCCATTGCCAATCCGCAGTTGGCGTTGAATCAAACCGGGGTCAGAGGACATTCTGCAACCGGCGATTCTCCCTTAGAAAAATTGTTGAATATGGGCAACGAAGGGTTTAGCAACAGGGGGTTGAATACGACGGAGCACTGGACGTTGAGAAGGTTATCTGTGAAAGCAGTTTATTGAGTTGGGGTACAGGTTAAAAAACGTATGGATATTAACCTGTCTTTTTCTGATTAACGATATTCCGAATGATTTTATATCGCTGGGTAACCGAAGCAGCCTAAAATTAATTCACTATTTGACAAGTAACTTTTTCAACCCAACCTTGCAATCAACATGCTGTTTTGCGTCATGCATCTGCGACACTCTACACATATTTAAACAATATACTTTACCGACATATTGCCTAAATTGCAAAATACTAAAATGAGCCCTATTATTTGAAGATGAAAAAATTAGTTACCCTCTTTTGTTTTATTGTAAGTCTGCAAACCGCTATTGCGCAAAAGCCAAACGTGGATTCCATACTGCAAAAAGTTGCTGTTGAAAAAGATGAAGACAAAAAAGTTGATTTACTTGTAAGCCTGGTATCTGCAGAAACGAATAACAATCCTGAATTTACTATTGAGACAGGATTAAAATTAATAAACCAATCAAAAGGGAAAAATAAGGATATTGAAATAGCTGTTGCTTATTCTTTTTTAGGTCAGGGTTACCGTCTTCTGGGTAACAATATTAAAGCACTTGATTATCATCATAAGGCTATTGCATCGGCAGAAAAAAGTAACAACTTATCTATTTTGGCTTGGACAGAAAATCAACTGGCACATATTTACAAAGATAGAGAGGAATATGAAAAGGCTATTAGTCTATACCTTTCAGCTTCAGAACATGCGGATAAAGGTAAAAATGATAGAATTAAAGGTTTTGCCCCGCTAAACCTGGGGTCTGTATATCTTTCCACAAATAATTTGGACTCGTCGTTGATGTATTCACAAAGAGCCTATGAAACGGCAGTACGTCAAAAAGTCAATTTTTCTATTAGTGTTGTTTTTATAAACCTAGGTAGTGTACAAAGTAAAATGGGCAATCCTTCTTTAGCTGTTAGCTACTTTAATATGGCGATCAATCAATCACTGGGAACACCTTATACCAGGTACCTTAATTTGGCATATACAGGCTTGGCAGAACATTATCAGCGCTACAAACAAACAGACTCCTGTGCATACTATGCAAAAAAAGCAATTGCTGTAGTAAGTAATACTTCATTCTTTTACTTAGGCAGTAAACCGGCACAACTGCTTACTGATATTTATGAAAAAGATAATTGCGATAGTACGTTAAAATATGCAAAGGTTTTTAAGCTAGCTGCTGATTCATTAAACAGCAGTAAAGCTAACCAGCAAATACAATTGATGACATTTGAAGAGGATTTGCGGAAGCAGGAAGTAGCGGCAGAAAAAATTAAGTTAGAAAATGAGCGCAATCAAAATATCCAATACGCCTTGATTGCACTGGGCATTATTGTTTTACTTACACTTTATTTACTACTCAGCCGCAGTTTTATTACCAATACCAAACTGATAGAATTTTTTGGAGTAGTGGCTTTACTAATTGTATTTGAATTTTTAAATTTATTGCTGCACCCTTTTTTAGAACGCATTACACACCACAGCCCAGTGTTAATGTTGCTGGCATTGGTTTGTATTGCAGCATTACTGGTACCGTTACATCATAAGGTTGAAAAATGGGCAACAGCAAAATTGGTAGAGAAAAACAAACAGATAAGATTGGCTGCTGCAAAAAGAACTATTCAGAAGTTAGACACAGAGGGGAAAAGTAAATTGAATTAGAAGCTAAACAAAAGCCGGTTTTTTTGATAAAAAGCTAATAATATTAAGGTCGCCAATTAATGGCGACATTTTTTATTTATTCCAACTTCTCGATATGGACTACAAATGAATTTGAACCGCAGAAAAATATTAAGAGTAGCGCTGCGGATTATTGTACAAACAACCTGGCCGGATATTGATTGGGCATTGCTAGAGATAAGCCGTAAGATGATATTATCTGGTTCATCTTAACGTCTTAAATAAGTCATACCATCATTAGAACATTAATATAATAAACCACAAAAATGTGGTAAAATGTATAGATGATGTGGGAATGATATGGTTTTAACGAAAATCTCTTATGAAGCAAAGATAAGTTATACAGGAATTAGCTATTTTCAATGACCATGAATAGTAACTCACCGGAATCGTTTTTTATTCCCATCACCTACCAGGGAAAGGATATGGACATTTCAGCCAAACTCATCACTACAGGATTTACCTACCGGATTGCCGTTGAGCTGTCGGCACAAACCATTTTCTTTGAGCCTGATGAAGAACGGAATTTCCGTGCTGTAATTCCTTACCAGGAAAATGCCCGGGAAATACCCGTCCAAAAGGAACTGCTGCAGGTTATTGCTGAAACATTGGATGAGCTGTTCAAGTGATTTGGATGGTTGAGAACTCCCGAGATGTCAACTCAAGAGATGTCAACTCCGCAGTTGACATCTCCAAACATGATGATACTTTTAGG
>JAKQKY010000480.1 GCA_029560415.1 Bacteroidota bacterium
ATCTGCAATATTATTAACTTTCACAAAATAATAATAGCGGTTGTTGTTGTTCAGGCCATAGGTGGTGGCCGAGACCTGAACCGGTGTTGTGCTGATAATATTTCCCGGGCTTGTCCATACGGCATTTGCGAATGTACTGTCGGATGAATAACAAAACGAATACTGTGCCATGTGGCCAGATGTATTTATTTGGGCCAACATCTTTACCTCTCCGTTCAGCAAACCCTGTGTTCCCATGGTATAGGCCTGAGGCGAAGAAATATCAGTGTAAATAAACAGTTTTCCCCCTTTGCCGGCAACAGCCCCAAAATATACATCATAAAATTTCACTGCCCTGAACTCTTCATTACCGGTTAGCGTGGAGTCAATAAGCAATGGCGCCCACGTTAGTCCGGCATTTGTTGTTTTTAAAACGGTGGCGCTGTCGCCCACTATATATCCCACCGCAGGATTCGCGAAGGAAATGTCTTTCAATATGCCGCCAACTGCATCCTGCAGCACCGACCAGCTTGCACCGCCGTTCACGGTTATCAGAATAGTTGCCATCCCCGCCGGGCTACCGCCCACTATGAAACCCGTATCGACACCTATGAAGGTTATTGAGTGAAAATCTCTGATAACCGGTGCACTAATGGTTGTCCAGGTGTTTCCGCCATCTCCAGTGGACAGTATTACTCCTCCGTCACCCACCGCTATGCCCTGCAACGTATCGAAGAAATGCAGCGACCGGAGCCACGGGCCTAGTGTGTCATGCATCACTGTCCATGTACTGCCGTAATCGTTGCTCTTTAATATCGTTTGTACCGAATCCTGCGTTTTATTGCCACCCGCAATATAATAGGTACCAGAACCTGTATACACAATGTTGTTCAGATCGCGGTTAATGGGAGTAACAGGCCAGCCCCAGTTTCTGCCGGCATCATCCGTTTTTATGATGCGGCCATCATTGCAAACACCATAACCGTCTAGAGAATCGGAAAATGCTATGGATTTATTCCAGGGCGCCGGCCCGTCATGGGCATTTTCGTACCACGACAAGCCGTAGTCTTCAGTCTGAAACATAATCAGTACCGAGTCGTTGGTTTCCCAGCCACCGCCAACGGCAATGACTCCGGGGCCAAGTATTTCTAAAGCATTTATATCGAACCATAATGTTGGATTGTAATAATGCCATTGCTGGGCATACACACTAACATTACACAGGAGCGAAAGCAACATGATGGTTGAGGTAACTGATTTTTTTACAAAATTCATTTTTTTCATAACTTAATAAATAACAATTTTTTTACTGTAGTGTTTATCTTCCGTATGAATAACGCAAAGGTACATACCACTATCCAGGGCGGAGGACGACAAATCAATGGTGTGTGATCCTTTTTTATAAAATCCTTCTGCCAGAAACGAAATCTGCCGTCCTGACAAGTCGAACAACCTCACAGATAACTTTTCATCTTTGTTAAGTGAAAATTTCACAGTGGCCGATTCTGAAAAAGGGTTCGGAAAAATAGTGAAATCAAAAGGATTGGATTGCGTTAACACCGGTTCTTTAATACCGGAGAAAAATCCATCGAAGCTGAGATTATCCAGATACAATTTTGAAAATCCCATGGGCCAGTCCTTTGATGCTTTGATAATAATGCCACAACTGTCAGGAACCACGGTATCATAACCCCAAAAATATTGTATTTCAGCATAAAAGGGGCAGTAGTCCGCCACCTCTCCAGTAATATAGAGGGTGGTGGAACCTATCATATTATGATTCTTAAACATGTTGATATGTACAGTCATCGAATCATTGTTAACAGGAAAAAACTTATAAAACCCCGTGAGATAATTATAATGAGCACTAACCCTGAATCCCGGCATACCAGAATGGCGCCCGGAAGCAATAAATCCATTCAAAGTATCCGGAGCAATGTAACAGTTTTGCATTAGTACAGCATAATTGCCATGTTGGGCATCGGTAGTTTGGCTTACAGGGGCATCTGTCTGACCCGTCAGTAAATTAGGGCCATTCATTCCATGACACCACCAATTATCGAGAGTTTTATATTTCAATGTATCCCATATCTCAAAATCATTGTTATAAAAACTTTCGTTAGTGCCAATAAACCGGACATTATCCACAATAAGATAACTGGAATATGATAATTGAGGTAACATTTGAAAAACA
>JAKQKY010000442.1 GCA_029560415.1 Bacteroidota bacterium
CTCCCCTAACGGAAAAGGATAATCGCTACCCATGCAGATCTTATCTTCCCCCATCACATCCATAATATAGCGCATGGCTTTATCGTCGTGTACAAGGCTATCGATCCAGAATTTGCCGATATAATTTCTTGGGTTCACCGCATTGTCGATGGCCACCAGGTCGGGGCGCACATTAAAGCCATGTTCGATCCTGCCAATGGTGATCGGGAATGAACCACCACCATGTGCAAATGCGACCCTCAGTAAAGGGTATTTTTCAAACACCCCGCCAAAGATCATCGAACAAATGGCCCGGGAAGTTTCTGCAGGCATACCCACCAGCCAGGGCAACCAGTATTTCTGCATCTGCTGTTCGCCCATCATTTCCCAGGGATGTATAAACAAGGCGCAGCCTAGTTCTTCGGCTCTTTTGTAAAATGGGAAAAAGCGTTCATCACCAAGATTGATGCCATTGATATTGCTGCCGATCTCCAGGCCAGGCATTTTTAGTTCCTTCACACAGCGTTCCATTTCGGCAATGGCCAGGTCGATATCCTGTAAAGGAACTGTACCGATACCTATAAAATGACTTGCATTTTTAGAAACAGAATCCGCAATGTGATCATTGAAAAAACGGGAGGTCTCCAAACCATCAGCCGGCTTGGCCCAGTAATTGAATAATACAGGGATCGTCGACAATACCTGCATGTCTACCGAAGTGTCCTTCATGTCTTTCAACCGAAGATCCACCTTAAAACAATTTTCCTCCACTTCCCTGAAAAGCTTATCGCCTTTCATCATGCAGGCCTTACAGTTACGATGTTCAAGATGTATGAATTCGCCATACCCGAATTTCTGTACCCAGTTGGGCATCTTGTCGGGCATGATATGCGTGTGTATGTCTATTTTCATTTGTAACGTATGCCCACTTTATTATTTCTTATTCCATCATTCAATCCTTGTTAATCATTCCTTGTTCCTTGCTCTACATTCCCCACCTTTCTTATTCCTTATTTCCATCATCCTTTCTTCACCGGCGGCGCCATCACATGTCCGCACTCACTACAAGTCCGTTTCTGCTCATCTGCATAAAATCCATTCATCACCGGCGGCAATTGTGTTACAATATCGGATACATGCAAATGTTCTTCATATAATTTATGACCGCAATTTTCGCAATACCATAAGAAACCATCTTCTTCTGACTCCCTTACTTTTTCAATGACCAATCCAACGGTATTCGGACCTCTTTGAGGTGAATGCGGCGTTTTGGGCGGCAACAGGAATATATCGCCTTCCTTGATGGGAATATCACGTGGCACACCATTGTCGATGATCTTTACTACAATATCGCCTTCTACCTGGTAATACAATTCTTCAGTTTCATTATAATGGTAATCTTTTCGGGCATTGGGCCCACCTACAATCATAACTATAAAGTTTTCAGCATCTTTATAGATGCATTGGTTGCCTACCGGCGGTTTCAACAGATCGCGGTTTTCTTCGATCCATTTTTTCAAATTAAAAGGGGCTGATATGGGCATACAAAAGATTTAGACCTGTAAGTTAATTTTTTTTATGTTTCCGGCATCAGTTCCCGGCAGAAGTTCACAGGCTTAGTTTTAGGGAAAAAGCTGGTAATAAATTCCATTTCGCCCATTGGTGTCAGCCTAATCACCCTGAAATTATTTACCTTTAACCCATGCAACTGGACATTCCTTTTCACCTCGAAAATCTCATCGGGGGAAATTTCATCGGCCCCCTTAGCGGGAAGTTTATCGATAACATCAATCCCGCCACCGGCGAAGTATATGGCCAGATCCCCGATAGCAATCAACAGGACATCCAAGCCGCAGTGCATGCCGCTCAAAAAGCTTTTCCTGCCTGGTCGGTTACCTCATTGGAGAACAGGTTCCAGGTTTTGAACCGGATCGCTACGCTGATCGATGAAAATATGGATGCCCTTGCTTTGGCCGAAACCAATGATAATGGCAAACCTTTATGGCTCAGTAAACAGGTAGATATACCCCGTGCTTCTGCCAACTTCCGCTTCTTTGCCACCGGCCTCATGCATTTTGCCGGCGAAAGCCATAGCATGGAAGATAAATCGATCAACTATACCTTACGGCAACCCATAGGGGTCGTTGGATGCATTTCGCCCTGGAACCTTCCGCTCTATCTTTTTACCTGGAAGATCGCCCCGGCGCTTGCTGCAGGCAATTGCGTGATCGCCAAACCATCGGAAGTTACGCCCGTCACCGCTTTCTTGCTTGGCAAGATCTGTAAAGAAGCCGGCTTACCCGATGGTGTATTGAATATTGTACATGGCACCGGCAACCATTGTGGCGAAGCCATTGTAAAACATCCTTCCATAAAAGCCATATCCTTTACCGGTAGTACCCGGGCAGGAGCACATATCGCATCTGTAGCTGCGCCCATGTTTAAAAAATTGTCGCTTGAACTTGGCGGAAAAAATCCCAATATCATTTTCGCGGATTGCGATTGGGATAAGATGATGAAAACAACCATTCGTTCCTCTTTCAGTAACCAGGGCCAGATCTGCCTTTGCGGAAGCCGTATCTTAATAGAAGCTTCGATCTATGAAAAGTTCAAAACTGAATTTGTTGAAAAAACAAAACAACTCAGCATCGGAGATCCACTGATCGATCAACATAAACAAGGAGCCATTGTGAGCAAGATGCATTTTGATAAAGTAATGAATTGCATCAAACTGGCTAAGGAAGAAGGTGGAAATATTCTTTGTGGCGGTAATTCCATAACCCCAACGGGTAGATGCAGCGGTGGTTATTTTATAGAACCCACCATCGTTGAAAACCTGGGGCCAACCTGTAAAACAAATACCGATGAAATTTTCGGACCAGTCGTAACCCTGCAGCCATTCCATTCAACAGAAGATGCCATTGAATTGGCCAATGCAACGGAATACGGACTGGCAGCAACCATCTGGACACAGGATATATCCAAAGCCAACCTGTTAGCCACAAAAGTTGAAAGTGGTATTGTATGGGTGAACTGCTGGCTGCACCGCGATCTTCGTACACCTTTTGGTGGCGTTAAAAACAGTGGAGTGGGAAGAGAAGGTGGTTGGGAAGCATTGAGGTTTTTTACGGAAGCGAAGAATGTATGTATAGATTTTTAAAATATCCCGTTTCTCGTTTCTAGTTTCTGGTTATTTAGTTGTCCGTTTTTTTTATAATTGAAGAAGTATTAAAATATGGCTACCGTTAAAAATTTTACAGATAATAACGAAACGAAATGATGAATGAAATAGTAAAAACTGATAATGCCGCAAAACCCTTAGGAGCATATCCACATGCAAGGCGTGCCGGCAATCTCTTGTTCCTATCGGGCATCGGTAGCCGAAGTGCAAAAGACAATTCGATTCCGGGCCTGGAGCTGGATGCAGCCGGCAATATCCTGAAATATGATATTGAAGCTGAATGCCATTCTGTTTTTGCAAACGTAAAAGCTGTACTGGAAGCCAGCGGCAGCAGTTGGGATAAGATCATTGATGTAACAGTGTTTCTCACCAATATGAAAAAAGATTTCCCGGTATATAATAAAATCTATGCAGAATATTTTGAAAAGGTAGAAGCCTGTCGTACTACCGTAGAAGTAAAGAGCCTCCCTACCCCAATTTGTATTGAATTAAAAGTGATCGCAACCATTTAAAAGAAAAAGTGCATGGAAAGTAAAACAGGATTGGATCTTAAATTTCGTAATACCGCAGATTATGCAGCCTACCTCGATGAAGAAGATCCTTTAAAGGGTTTCAGGGATAAATTTTATATACCCATTGTCAAGGGAAAAGAAGCAGTTTATTTAACTGGTAATTCATTAGGACTTCAGCCAAAAGCAACCCAGGATTATATCCTGAATGAACT
>JAKQKY010000487.1 GCA_029560415.1 Bacteroidota bacterium
GTATTAAGCAGTCTTAACAAAAATGCAGACCTGCAGGCCGCAGACAAACAGGTACGGATAAACGAACTTATTGTAAAAGAAACATCGGCACAACGCTATCCTTCTATCCGTGCAACGACCGGGTATAATTTCAGCAGGAACCAGGCAGCGGCTGGCAATATTTTATTAAACCAGAATTACGGACCAACTGTAGGTGTATCCATTGGAATTCCCATTTACAATGGATCGATCTTCAAACGACAACAACGGGTTGCAGGCATCAATGTGCAAAATGCGCAATTGCAGAAAGATATTTTATACAGGGATTACAGTTCGCAGGCGATCAAACAATTTCAGTCTTATTCAAATACCATACAGCAATTGGATACAGCTTTGCAGAATTACACCTTATCGCAAAAGCTACTCAACCTTGCCTTGTTAAGATTTCAGTACAAACAGGCCACCATCCTGGAAGTTAAAAGTGCCCAGCAAAGTTTTGAGGAATCGGGTTTCAGGCTGGTAAACCTGCGTTTTGCAGCAAAATCGGCAGAGATAGAATTAAAGCGTCTATCCAACACATTGACCTGGTAAGATTATTCAGCAGTTACCACTTTTAAAAGATGCTTGATCTGGTTGGCTTTGTGCAGCAGCTCCTGCTTCTCATTGCTGAGTATGGTAACATGCCCCATCTTACGACCGGGTTTAGTTTGTTTTTTCCCATAGATATGAACAAATACATTGTCCATCGCCAGCACTTCTTTTAGCCCCTGGTAAACTGCGTCGCCGTTATGGCCTTCTTCCCCGATTATATTCACGATGGCAGATGACTGAATGGAATCGGTATTGCCTAAAGGGTATTGCAGCATGATTCTCCACAGCATATCAAACTGGCTGCTGAATGCGGCTTCAATGGTATGATGCCCGCTGTTGTGTACGCGGGGAGCTATTTCGTTAACCAATACATTGCCATCGATATCGGCAAATAGTTCGATGGCAAAAATGCCCGGACTCTTTAATTCTTTCACTACCCGGAGTGCAATGGCTTCGGCTTTCCAGAAAATTTTTTCGGCAAGTTCGGCGGGGCAAAGTTGGTGGCTAAGCAGGTGAAGTTGTTGATCGAATACCATGTCAACCGGGGGATAAATAGCCCTTTCACCATTTTCGGCAATGGCAATAATGAGAGCGATCTCTTTTTGTATGAAGACTTTTTTCTCCAAAACAGCCGGAGCATCAAAACCTTTGTGAAAATCATCTTTGCTCCGGATCATCTGAACGCCTTTGCCGTCGTAACCACCTTTGGCCAGTTTGTGCACGGCCGGAAGGAAATGGGAAAGCTCTTTCAGTGCATCCAGGTTTTCGGTGATCATAAAAGCGCTGGTAGGAATGGAGTTGCTTTGATAGAAATTCTTCTGTTCGATCTTATCCCTGATGATGCGTAATGCCGAAGGCCGGGGATAGATGGCCAGGCCTTCAGCTTCCAGTTTTTCCAGCGCCTCAACATTCACGCTTTCTATTTCGATGGTAAGTACGTCAACCTGTTTTCCAAAAGCATACACATCATCAAAGTTGGTAATGTTACCGGTTATAAAATGATGGCATAAATGAGCAGACGGGCAATTGGGGTCATTTTCCATCACATAGGTTTCAACCGGGTAGTTGGCCGCGGCCTGTAATAACATTCTTCCCAATTGACCACCCCCTAATATGCCTGCTTTTTTCATCAGGCAAATATAATGAAACACGAAAGATCAAGAGTGGAAATTACCTGCCTGGCATACAAAAGGTTAGGTGGAAAATGTACTAAAAGTGCCCATTTATAAAGGGTTGATAAGCGTTTCCCGGTTTGCAGAATTTTGTTATCTTTGAGTGCAACATGATCCCGGACTATCCACATAAAATATTTGCTGATAAACGCAGTCATTATACCTTACTCATGGTTTCCCTGGCCATGGATTCGGCTGCTTTCTGATGGCTGCAAAGCGATCAACTGTACAAGAGTGCGACGCCTATGAAGTAGCACATTGCGGTGAAGCCCGGTTCCAAATCTTCTTTCAATTTAAAAAAATGAGTTTATGTCAACTACCACAATTGCTCCACAAAATATGGCCGGCACGGCTACCGATTTTTTGCCATTACATGGTACCGACTATGTAGAATTTTATGTTGGGAATGCCAAACAGGCCGCCCATTTTTATAAAACGGCCTTCGGCTTTCAGTCATTGGCTTATGCTGGCCCGGAAACGGGGATGAAAGACAAAGTGAGTTACGTGATCCGCCAGAACAAACTCACTTTTGTACTAACCACCCAGCTGCGAATGAACAACGACATTGCTGATCATGTGTACAAACACGGGGATGGCGTGAAAGTGCTGGCTTTAAAAGTGGATGATGCAACAGATGCCTGGCAGCAGACCACCAGCCGCGGAGGCAAGAGTTATATGGAACCGGTAACCCTGAAAGACGATGAAGGTGAAGTGGTGATGAGCGGCATTCATACTTACGGCGATACGGTGCACCTCTTTATTGAAAGAAAAAACTACAAAGGCCTGTTCATGCCCGGTTTCCGCGAATGGAAATCGTTGTATAATCCTGAATCAACAGGACTGCAATATGTAGATCATTGCGTGGGTAATGTTGGCTGGAACCAGATGAATCCCTGGGTGAAATTTTATGAAGATGTGATGGGTTTCCGTAATATCCTCACGTTTGATGACAATGATATCTCTACAGAATACTCTGCCCTGATGAGTAAAGTAATGAGTAACGGTAACGGCTATGTTAAATTCCCAATCAATGAGCCGGCCGAAGGAAAAAAGAAAAGCCAGGTGGAAGAATACCTTGATTTTTTCAATGGCGAAGGCGTACAGCATGTTGCTTTAGCTACCAACAATATCATTGAAACAGTTACCGATTTACAAAACAGGGGCGTAGAGTTTTTGAAAGTGCCTGCCAGTTATTATGAAGATGTACTGGACAGGGTGGGGCATATTGATGAGAGCCTGAAACCCCTGAGCGAACTGGGTATCCTGATCGATCGTGACGATGAAGGGTACCTGCTGCAGATCTTCAGCAAGCCGTTGCAGGACAGGCCCACATTGTTTTTCGAGATCATACAACGCAAGGGGGCGAAGAGTTTTGGTAAAGGAAATTTCAAAGCATTGTTTGAAGCATTGGAAAGAGAACAGGATGCCAGGGGGAACCTGTAGTATAAATGTTACATAATTAAAAACGCAGCCATATGTGTGCTTGTAAAACTCCTTTATTTATAAGTATTTTCCACATTTCGGCCGTGTTAAAGGGATAAAAGGAAGTTTTTTAACATCGTGAAAAAGGATTTTTTTATATTTTCACGTGCGTTTAAATCCTGATTGAATATTTATTTCATGCGTATCAACTTTTTAAGATTCGGATTGGTGATCATTGCATTGGCATTTTCGTGTACCCATACCGTTATGGCACAGAATGCTTATGTGGGCATTGAGAAGTCGTCGTATAAAATGTCGGGAATTTTTAGTCGCATGGAAGATTCGGTTAAGAAGCAGTTTGAAAACCAAAAACTCTCCTGGCCTCCGCATGCTTTGTACATAAGGTCTTTCAAATACGACCGCCAGCTGGAAGTGTGGGTTAAAGGGGATTCCAAAGAATCTTTCCGCCTGTTTAAAACTTATAAAGTGTGCATGCAAAGCGGCACCATGGGCCCCAAGCGCATGGAAGGAGATTACCAGGTTCCGGAAGGGTTTTACCAGATCAACGAATTTAATCCCAACAGCAATTATCATTTATCGCTTGGCATCAATTATCCAAATGCATCGGATCGTATCTTAAGTGATGCAGAAAGGCCGGGCAATTCCATTTACATTCATGGCAATTGTGTTTCAACCGGCTGCATAGCCATCAGCGATGTTCCTATCGAGGAGTTGTATATTATTGCATCTAACGTAAGGGCACAGGGGCAGGAGTTTATTCCCGTGCATGTGTTCCCGGTGCGATATAATGTG
>JAKQKY010000506.1 GCA_029560415.1 Bacteroidota bacterium
GGCATTAGTTTTCTGTCGCCAGGATACAATAGCAACGGTTCAGACCCAAGTCGCTTAATTACCCTCGAGAGATACATAGCCAGTTTACCACCTCCATAAATGATGGTTTTTTTACCAATGGCAACAGGTGTTCCTTCATGATTTTTTTTCAGAAAATCATAGGCATCTATTACAGGTATCGATTTATCAACCTGCATAGGTTCTGTTTTTCCGATGTGCGCACCAATCCCCAGGAATACAGCATCATACTTTCCGCTTTCTTTTTCAACCAACAGATCATTTACTTCATGATTGCAACGGATGTTGACCCCGATCGCTTTTATCCTGTTTATTTCAGCATCCAGGATGTTACGCGGAAGCCGGTAAGCAGGAATGCCAAAATCGAGTAAGCCGCCCGGTTTGCTTCTCGCTTCTGCAATATCTACGGTATGTCCTTTTAAAGCAAGGTGCCAGGCAGCAGACAGTCCGGCAGGTCCCGAACCAACAACTAAAACGCGTTTATGGGTAGGCGTTATATTCAACTTTGGTTGCCAGTTTTCTTCAATGGCTTTATCACCTATGAATCTTTCTACGGCGTGGATGCTCACGGTGGTATCTATGTGATTTCGATTACAACCAGTTTCACATGGCTTTACACATACACGCCCCATGATGGCCGGAAATGGATTGTCGAGAATGATCTGTTGAAAGGCTTCTTCATACTTACCCGACTGTGCCAGGGAGAGCCAGGCCTGGATATTTTCACCGGCGGGGCAGGCACTGTTGCAGGGAGGCATGAAATCTACATACAAGGGCCTCTGCTTCCTGGTAGGACCTGTACCATCTGCATGACCTGTAAGATCTGCAGGTTTTGTAATGTCGATGTAAGGCATTATAATGAATTATGGATAAGAATCTGTCCATGTAAATTATAAGCCGCAAGGGGGAATTGAATTGATTTACTTCAGCGAAAAAGCTGATTCAAATCATACAGGTTGTACCCATGCCAGTTAACCATACCAAAGGTTGATTTATAAGGCAAAGAATACTTTCAAAAACAGGAAGGAATGATTAACCTGCTATTTTTTCGAGGACGAGTTTTTTTACTTCCGAGATGGCAATGCGTTCCTGGCGCATATCATCGCGGTAACGGATGGTAACGGTATTGTCTTCTTTCGTCTGGTGATCGATGGTTACACAAAATGGCGTACCGATCGCATCCATCCGGCGGTAACGTTTTCCAATGGCATCTTTCTCTTCATAA
>JAKQKY010000049.1 GCA_029560415.1 Bacteroidota bacterium
TAAGCCGCATTAGTGACTACATTGGTAAAATTGGTGAAATTGATTCCAGTGGTTGTTCCCCTGTTACAAACTACCTGGTTGGCAGGTTGCATAACAGACGGTGTCGGGTATACGGTGATATTGAAGCTAACCGGTGTACCAGGACAACCATTTGCGTCAGGCGTTACCGTTATGGTGGCTGTTAAATCTGAGTTTGAATTGTTTGAAGCGGTGAAAACAGGAATATTGCCATTTCCCGAAGCAGCAAGACCGATGGAAGTATTATTATTCGTCCAGCTGAAACTGGTGTTGTTTACAGAGCCTGTGAAGTTAACGAGGTCGGTAGCAGTTCCATTGCAAATAAATTGATCGTTTGGTTGAACCACATCAGGGATCGCTCTCACGGTCAATGACTGAACAGCCGTATCACGGCAACCATGGTTGGTTTCAATGATCAACTGAATAGAGTATGTGCCCGGGTTTGCATAGTTGATAGTATAAGTAGAACCATTGCCGTTAGTTTGTCCCGGTGCTGTCCATTGAACCATATCAACAGTATCTGATGATTGAATGATGGAATTCAAGGTGACGGCTGAGTTTGCACAAACCGTTGCCGGCCCATTGATAGAAACCGAAGGGATTGCATATACTCTAACAAAGATTGGTTTTATGATCGTATCCTTACAACCTGTGGTACCGGTAATGATTAGCTGCACCTGGTATGTTCCGGTTGAGGTATAGGTATGACTTGCGTTGATTCCCGTTCCGGTAGTACCATCTCCGAAATTCCAGTCATGGTCATTTATTCCGAAGTAAGCATGTGAAGTATCGGTAAAATTCACCGTATTACTACCGCAACTGATCTGCTCCTGGTATGTGAATCCGGGCTGCAGTGCTTCTATCCTGATTGGATCTGTACCCGGAATGGTTGTTTCGCAACCTGCATTAGACTGGATTGTCAGTGAGGGCGTGTACACGCCGGGGTTAGTGTAAGTATGAAAGACGGTTGTTTGCGTTGTAGTAATAATGGTTCCATCGCCAAAATCCCACACCAGGCTGTCGATATTGCTGGTAACGGCATTAAAACGAACCTGCCTGCTGTTGCAGAAACTGCCGCCAGTATAGTTAAAGGAACCTGTTGGTTGTGTTATGGTAATTACATTGGTTGTTGTGCCGTTACAGCCGCCCGCGAGGGTAACATGCATGGTAACGGTATACGTTCCAGGTAATAGAAATGTATGGGTTACTGTGTCGCCAGTGCCTGTGGTTCCATCACCAAAATCCCAGGTGGTTGATAAAGCCGGGACATCATTGTTATAGAAAGTAAAGCGATGTGGGGCACACAAAGCAGTTGTTGCTGTAGAGGTAAAATGAGGCTGAAAAGTGGCTGTCATTCTTACCGGCATGGAATCGCGGCATCCAAAATCACTGAATGGGATCATTTCAAGCCAGACAATGCTATTGATCGATGGTGCGGGATTTAATACAATGTTCTGGCCTGAACCTAGCATGGTGGTGTAATTCTCATTCCACCAATTGTATTGCATAAATCCGGGAGGGGCCTGAAGTGTTGCCGTAGAAGGGTTTCCGCAATCATAACGGATAAGGATATTCTGGCTGCATGTTTTTTCAACATCCACGTAGGCATATCCCCAATGACCTTTTCTTACACAATCAGCATTGGTGAATTCGAGGAATAATGTTTTACCGGCATAACCACGAAGACTGATAAATACGGTTGACCAGGCTTTGTAAATAACCGAAGTATCAACCGTTGATCGGCCAAATCCTGGTAGGTTTGAAGTTGATATATATTCAAATGAAGCGCAATCAATGTAGGAATTGGCAGCCGAGTCGAAAAGGCGGGCGATAAATCTTGGTTGGGTCCAGGCAGTATGCCCTGGATCCTGGAATACTACTGCATAGTCGTATTTGATCGAAAAGTTACTGTCATTGGTAGGCACGGTAATGGTATATTGAATACGCTCTGCCTGTGCTCCAATATTGGTGTTACCCAGCTTTACAGCAAAATTACTTCCATCTGGCGGGTTGATTGGGAACAATCCAAAAGGATCAATATTGGAAGGCATATTTCTTCCGATGATCGTATGACGGTTATTTATAGGTGCAGATGGATTCACGGTGATCACATTAGTTGGACCAACAGAATCAACCCTACCGGTAAAGCATCTCCAGTTGGTAAAATTGCCATCTTCAAAGTCGATATTTTCCGGGCATTGGGTAACCACCTGGTCATTGGTTGATGGGTTGTTGCTTCGGGTAGCCGTTTCAGTTACTGGTTCCAGCCCTGTAAATGTAATGTCACCATTGGTATTCATGATACCAGTTTTGCCATGAGCAGTTATCCTGGCTTTTCCATTGTCAAAACCGTAGCAAACAGATATGTCAAGGTTTTTAACAACAATGCCCGCTGAATTCAGCAGGCTCCATTTTTTGCCGGTGTAGACAGGCGACACCGTTTCTTTAAAATCGTATACAATGTCATATCTGCATGGTATAATGAGTTTCCCGGATTCATTGATGAAGCCCCACTTCCCTCCTGTTTTTACAGCCGCCAGTTTATGTTCAAAATTCCTGGCTTCATCAAAGGATAAGAGAGCAATTGGTTGGCCCTGGGTATTGACAAAAGTAAATTTACCATTACTCAGCACCCTGGAAAAGCCATTTACAAAGGGTTCTGCTTCGTCCCAGAACAACTGGTTAATGGGTCTGTTCGTTTGCGGATTAATGAATTGAAATCCCGATCCAGGTACTTCAATGGCCACAGGAAGGCGTTCATTGGATTGTGCCCATAGGGATGGGCTCAATAATAGTAGTAGGTAAAGTAGAAGTTTATTCATGGGCTGTAACTATAAAGCCGTTTATGAATGGTTGATTATAGGATAGACTGTTAACGCACTGTGAATGCGATTTATTTTTATTATGATAATATCGAGGGTTTCTGCGTACTGGATTCGTATGAACCCTACGTAGTTCTACGAAAAAACGTGGAAAGTTGGGATAGATATTTTTTGATGAATGGGCTGTATTGCTTTAAAATACAAGCACCTGGAAGGTAGGTGCATAAAAAAAGCCTGCAAAAAGCAGGCTTCTATAACAAGTTGGAAAGGATTAAGATTTCTTAGGTTTAGTTTTAGTTTGTTCTGCTGGCTTATTTTCCTGGAATTTCTTATAGCCTGCTTCTCCCATGATGGTTTTCTGAATATTTACTTTTTCCGCTTCCAGCTTATTCAGCGCAACTTTCTTTTCAGAAGCTGTGAGCTTTTTGTCCTGGTTAATTTCTCTTTTTTTAGCTTCAATTGCACTCATTTTTGCATTCATGGAAGCGATTTTCTCGTCATCCAGCCCGGCTTTGCGGTAATCCTGCATGGTATTAGCCGAAGCCTCACTATTTGTTTTTGCCTTATCAACTTTTTGATCATTGGTAGAAACTGCCCTTCTCGTTAACCCTACTGCTTCATCTTTTTTAGCTTCCTGGGCATATGAAATGGCCGAAAAGCAAGTACAGGTAATCACTGCAAATAATATCTTTTTCATATTCATTTATTTGAAGTCTAAATTAAGCATGAAATCCGACTTCAGAAAATTATTTCTTCCCCATTTCTCCTGGAGCAGTTCCCGATTTCCCTTCCGGCTTTTTTTTGAAAATGAAAAAGATCAAAACCAGGGAAATGATGAGCAAGATCCATTTTCCCATTTGGCTGAACCTGGTGATTTCCCAAACCGAATAAGCTTCAATTAAAAGAGCAGGTATTTTGCCTAAAGAGCTGAAAATTATAAAATTAGCAAGTCCTGTTTTTCCAATAGCAGCTGCGAGGGTAATTAATCCGGAAGGAATAAAAGGCATTAAGCGCATTGAAAAGATGAGACCACTCGCCCGCTTGCCACGGGCTTCTACCAATGACTGTAACCTGGGATATTTTACCAGTTTCTTTTGGGCAGCCTCTCTAAATCCCTTTCTATAAAGTAAAAATGCCAATGCTGCACCAATGGACTCTCCCAGGAACGACAATAGGGTTCCTTTCCAGAAACCAAAAAACAAAATATTGGCCGCGGTAAGAAAGAAACTGGGTAAAAAGCCAATCAGGGCCACAAGGATGCCCGCTACAATGCTGATGAGTATAGCAACATTGGGATATTCATGAAACAGATCAGTAATATATTTTTCCAATTGTAAATGTTAACCGGTTCAGATTGAAGATACCCTTTCATTACTCCTCAAAGTATGTGGCAAAGTAATGCAATCCATTCAAATGTATTCTACACCTTGTTTATGACAGTTCAGTAGATTATTCCAACACATCATGGAAAACTGATGGAAAATGCCTGTTGGCCATTGTTGTTTTCTTTTCATTCTTAAAACTTTTACACATGGCAACAAAAACATTTACATCTCAGTTAATCAAAAAAGCAATGGCAGGCTTCTTCCTGCTGACCGTTTTGCTCACATCCTGCAAAAAAAATGATGCGCTTGTTCAAACCGAATCGCAGGCCGGTAATGAAACAGAATTGGTGAATGCAGCCCGTTCGTTGGAGCAAACTGCTGCACAATCGGCAGCTAAAGAAGCCAGCACATTGGGGTTAACTGACCTGGAACAAAGCAACCGGAGTGGTAACCGCAATATCGTAGAAATCGCCATTTCCAATTCAAATTTTAGCAGCCTGGTAGCAGCGGTTGTGAAGACTGGTTTGGCCGGCGCATTATCTGATGCCTCCGCCAATCTCACTGTGTTTGCACCCGTAAACAGTGCATTTGCTCAATTACCTGCACCATTTAACAATGCAGCAAATATCGCAGCCATCAATGATCCTGCGCAGATTGATTTTCTACGCAATGTATTATTGTACCACGTTTTGGGAGCGGAAGTTTTCAGCCAGCAAATTTCTGGCGGAAGAAGTGCTGCTACCACTATCAAACCTTCAGGAACATCAAATGACAATAGTATCTATTTTTCAAAAACATTTGGTTTGATCCGTATCAATGGCCAGAGCAACGTAATTCTTGCCAATGTAAATGCCAGCAATGGGGTGATTCATGTGATCAATAAAGTATTGTTGTTCCCGACCAGCAACATTGCCCAGGTTGTGATCGGTAATCCAAATTTTTCGAGCCTGTTGGCAGCTCTTGTAAAAACGAACCTGGCATCTGTATTTACCGGTGAAGGAAACTTTACTGTGTTTGCACCTACCAATGCTGCCTTTGCCAAATTACCGGCACCATTTAACAGTGCAGCTAATATTGCCAATATCAGTGATCCTGCGCAGGTTGCAGCCTTGTCAAATATCCTGCGCTATCATGTAACGGGCAGCAGGTACTTTGCCTGGGATCTTGGTATCCTGAGCAAAATTGAAACACTGGCTGATGCGCCTTCAAAAAAAGTAACAACCATCCTTGGTTATAATACAGGGTGGGTTAAAGGCAAAGGCAATTCAAATTTTTCATCCATTAATCCTGCCGATGTATTGACCACAAACGGTGTTGTTCATGTTATCGGTGATGTATTGTTGCCCTAAGCGGTTCTCATGTTGACTAAGAAAGTAAAGCGTCCCTTTCCAGGGACGTTTGCTTTATACAGGAAATTGTAGTTGATGCATGTATAATTTTAACAAAACACTTAGCTATGCAAAGAACGTTTCAACTCAATTGAAATAATTTTGCAGAACAAAAACTTAGTATATGCGTAACCGAAATATCTACCTTGCTATCCTGGCCCTGGGCATTGTTTTTTCTTCCTGCGTAAGTAAGAAACTGTTGAAGAATGAACAGATCCGTTATGAACAGTTGCAGACACAGCAGTTGAAATTACAGGATGATCTGAATAAATGCACTGACCTCACGGCAGAGAATAACCGCAAAAGAGCCCAACTGGAATCGGAGATCGAAAGCCTCAATAAGCAGATTGGTTTTCTGAAAGACAATAACAACCAGGCTTTGAAGCAACTTGAAAATCTTTCGGTTATCAGCGGCTCACAGGCAGAAAGCATTAAGAAATCGCTCGAAAATATCGGCGCCAAGGATGCATATATCCAGAATCTACAATCGGCCATCAACAAAAAGGATTCGCTGAATATGGCGTTGGTGATGAACCTGAAAGGCGCCATTGGTAACCTCGATGATAAAGATGTAAATATAAAAGTTGATAAAGGTGTTGTGTACATTGATATTTCTGATAAAATGCTTTTTAAAAGCGGCAGTTACGATATTACAGACCGGGCCAAGGAAGTGCTGGGTAAAGTAGCCCTTGTGTTAAAGAATCAACCTGATATTGAATTCATGGTAGAAGGTCATACTGATAATGTGCCTTATAAAGGAAATGGCGTATTACTCGATAACTGGGATCTTAGTGTAAAGAGAGCAACTTCTGTAGTGAGGGTTTTGCAATCACAATATGGCTTAAACCCGGCAAACATGGCTGCTGCGGGCAGAAGTGAGTTCAAGCCTGTTTCAGATAACGCTACTCCCGAAGGTAAATCGGCCAACCGCAGAACGCGGATCGTGATTTTACCACAGCTTGATCAGTTTTTTAAATTGCTGGAAACTAAAAAATAATCAGACATTTAACTTTAGTAAGGGCGGCAAATATAGCCGCCCTTTTACGTAAACGGTCATCATAGTTTGAAATCCTCTTTGTCGTATAAAATTACTCAACTGTTGCAATACCTGTAGGTGAAATTCAACCGAAAAAAGATGTATTTTCCTTCTTAACTTTAAGCACTCTTGGGATGTCAACTCAGGAGATGTCAACTCAAAAGATGTCAACTGCAAACAAAATACTGGGCGTTGTTGCCTGCGGAGGTAAAAGCAGCCGCATGGGAACCGATAAAAGTATGCTGATGTATCATGACCTTCCCCAACGGTATGTTGCTTATGCCATGCTGGAAACCGTTTGTGACCAGGTGGTATTATCTGTGAATGAGCAACAGTCATCCACAGTAGATACAGCTTATTCATTTATGATCGACTTGCCCTGCTATGGCGATGCGGGACCAATGACCGCATTATTATCTGCTTTTAAAACATTCACAGGCAAAGATGTTTTTTTACTAGGATGCGATTACCCGCTTTTACACGAACAAACGTTACAACATTTTATATCGATATACAGTAAAGAAAACCGGCTGGCAGCTTTTTACAATCAGCAGGCTGATCTGTATGAACCTTTACTGGGATATTATCCAGCTGCAACCGGATCTATTTTAACGGAGATGTATAACCGAAGCGAATATTCCCTGCAGCATTTTTTACAAAAACAAAAGGCGGACCGATTTATGCCGGAAAATTTCAGTGAGATAACGAGTGCCGATGATCCGGAGATCTATTCAAGCATAAAAGAGCAACTCGGTTTATGCGGCCACTAAATTTTATAAAAAGTATCAACAGGTATTCATACAAAAACCCGTTTTCATGATCAATACAGACACCAGGCAGGTTGAAACTTTATCCGTTGTGAAAATGGATGATGAAGTTTGTGCGAAAGTACAGGACCAGGTTGCTATTGAAGAACCCCTCGAGATTCAAGTGACTTACAGCAGCCCAACCGGACGATTGCAAAAAGCTGTTGCCATCACTATGCGTACACCAGGATATGATGAAGAGCTGGCTGCAGGTTTTTTATTTACCGAAGGGGTTATAAAAAATCTCGACGCCATTGAATCTTTCAAACAAAGCAAGGCCGATCAAAACCAGGTACAGGTTATTTTAAAAGAGAACATTATTCCGGAACTCCAGCAGGCCAGTCGCCAGTTTTATACAACATCCAGTTGTGGCATCTGCGGAAAAGCCAGTATTGAGGCTATAAAAGTTCCTGCTCAATTCGAAAATGGTAAAAAAGAATTTATCATTGATGCAAGCGTAGTATACAGTTTATCTGGTTCCATGTCGAAGGCTCAATCCATCTTTCATCAAACCGGCGGTTTACATGCTGCAGCCTTGTTTTCACTTGGCGGAACTTTGATGATGTTACGGGAAGATATTGGCAGGCATAATGCAGTTGATAAAATTATCGGGGCCTCTTACCTGTCGGGCGCACTACCATCGGACGAAAGTATTTTATTCCTTAGTGGAAGAGCCGGATTTGAACTGATACAAAAAGCGGCCATGGCCGGCATTCCTGTTGTTGTTGCGGTTGGTGCACCTTCGAGCCTGGCCGTTGAAATGGCCAATGAAGCAGGTATAACGTTGATCGGATTTTTACGGGGAACCCGATTTAATATATATTCGGGAAAGCAACGGATACGCATATCCTAAAATGGCGTTTATTAAATTAACAGTATAATGAAAATAAGGATCAAAGGAAACAGCGTGAGATACCGCTTAACCCGGCCGGATGTGAAAAGACTTACAGAGAAAGGTTACCTGGAAGAACATACCATGTTTGGTGAAAAGAGATTTGAATACGCCCTGCAATGTATTGAAGATGGAGATTCGCTTAAAGCAACTTTTGTTGACAACACCATTACCCTATTGGTACCATGGTCATGGGTAGAAGGATGGGAAACAGATGAACGGGTTGGATTCAGTTCTGAAATGCCACTAACTGAAACGGATAACCTTTCTTTACTTCTTGAAAAGGATTTCGCCTGCCTGGAAACCAGTACCGAAGACCAGGCAGATCATTATGACAATCCAAATAAATTCTGTTAAGCATGCCAACAGATGAAACCATATTGCCAGGTGCAGAAAATCCTGGAAAATTAACCGGTTTAAAACTGGGGCCGCCGCAGCAGGCAGCAGCAGGCATCCCTGGTGTAGTTGCCGCATTTAAACAGGTGATCGGAGAAGTAGGTTTACTGAGAGGCCTGAAGGCACTTGGAAAGCTGAATCAGAAAGATGGCTTTGATTGTCCCAGTTGTGCCTGGCCCGATCCGGATGATGAGCGCAGTGGCATTGGAGAATATTGTGAGAATGGTGCGAAGGCCATAGCCGAAGAAGCTACCACTAAGAAGATCGGGGCAGATTTTTTCAGGAAAAATTCTGTTAGTGAACTGGCAGCCATGAGTGATTTTGAGATCGGGCGAAAAGGAAGGCTTGCCGAACCTATGTTCCTGCCAGTCGGAGGCAGCCATTATCAACCCATTTCCTGGCAGGAGGCGTTCGCTAAAATCGGAACTGCATTAAATGAACTGTCAAGCCCCGATGAAGCCGTTTTTTATACATCAGGAAGAACAAGCAATGAGGCTGCATTTTTATACCAGTTATTTGTAAGGGCTTACGGCACCAATAACCTCCCCGATTGCAGCAACATGTGTCATGAAAGCAGTGGTGTGGCCTTGGGCGAATCGCTTGGTATCGGCAAAGGTTCGGTGAAGCTGGAAGATTTTTATGAAGCAGAAGTGATCCTGATACTGGGACAAAATCCCGGCACTAACCATCCAAGGATGTTAACAGCTTTACAGAAGGCCAAACACAACGGGGCCACCATCATCTCCATCAATCCATTGCCTGAAGCGGGTCTCATGGCATTCAATAATCCCCAACAGGTAAAAGGGATGTTGGGTCTCGATAGTGCCATCACCGATATATACTTACCCGTACGCATAAACGGAGATATGCCCCTGTTACAGGCAATTGAGATCATGATGCTGGAAAGAGAAGAAAAAAATCCGGGGACAGTACTGGACCAGGTATTTATTCAAAACCAAACTGAAGGGTTTGAAGCGTTGAAGCATCATCTTCAACATTTGAATATAGAAGATCTTATACAGCAATCCGGCATTGGAAAAGTGCAGCTAGCCGAAACCGTTAATATTCTCCAGGACAAGAAAAAGATCATTGCCTGCTGGGCCATGGGGCTTACCCAGCATAAGAATTCGGTGGATACGATAAAGGAACTTGTGAACCTGTTGCTGATGAAAGGCAGCATCGGCAAACCAGGTGCCGGTACCTGTCCTGTGAGGGGACATAGCAATGTACAGGGCGATCGCACCATGGGAATATATGAAAAGCCGTCTTCAAAATTTCTGCAAAAAATAAAAGATCGTTTTCAGTTTGAGCCACCGGCCAGCCATGGTTTGGATGTGGTAGAGTGTATCAAGGCCATGCACAATGAAAAGGCAAGCGTTTTTATTGCAATGGGTGGCAACTTCTTATCTGCAACACCCGATACATTATATACTGCAGCAGCACTGCGAAAATGTACATTAACAGTGCAGGTTTCAACCAAGCTTAACCGAAGTCACCTGGTACATGGCAGGGAAGCACTGATACTCCCCTGCCTTGGCCGGAGCGATAAAGACCTGCTCAACGGTCAGCAGCAGATCGTTTCGTGTGAAAATTCTATGGGGGTAGTTCAGCAATCGAAAGGTATACTGGAGCCTGTTTCGGATAAGCTCCTAAGCGAACCCGTTATCATTTGCCAGATGGCCAAGGCAACGCTTGGTTCAAAGAGCCCGGTAAACTGGGATATTTATCTCAAGCATTATGATCATATCCGGAATGATATTGAACAGGTGATTCCGGGTTTTGAAGATTACAATGAAAGAGTAAGGATTCCCGGTGGTTTTTACCTCCCCAATTGTAACCGAGAAGGACGTTTTGATACATTTGATGGTAAAGCTGCGTTTAATATTGCCAGGTTTCAACCCCTGATAAAAAAAGATAATGAACTTTTAATGATGACCATTCGTTCACATGACCAGTTCAATACCACGATATATGGATTAGATGATCGTTACAGAGGCATTAAAAATGAGCGAAGGGTTATCTTGATGAATGAAAAGGATATCATGACTTTGAAACTTACTGATGGCGAATTGGTGAATTTGTATAACCACTATGAAGATGTAGAACGGGTAGCTTATGGTTTCATTGTTGTTTCATATCCCATCCCGGAAGGTTGTGCTGCCACTTATTTTCCGGAAGCCAATGTACTGGTACCTATCAACAGCGTGGCAGATAAAAGCAATACCCCCACATCCAAATGGGTGATCATTACCGTACGTAAGGCATAATATCATTGGGGATTTTTGTTTATAGAGGGTTCAAACGATATAAATTGAGGCAACCCCTTGGAATACATGATAAAAAACTTTCCATATTGAGATAAACACAGTAAATTTATATAGCAATCCACTCCTCTGATCGACCAAATTACCGCTACCCTACCGATCCGCTATTATAAAAACAAAAGCTCCTGTTATGAAAAAACGGTTACCTAGACACGTTTACCTGATGAATGCTGCCCGAAAGTTTGTAATAACTTCCGCATTGCTTTTATCGGCACAAATCATTTTTGCCAATGCCTGGTATGTGAACGACGCTTCCCTGGTTGGAGATGTGTTTACCACGGCTATCGGGAGCAATGCCAACGCCGGAAGCACTTCAGCTCCCTTCGCTACCATGCAATTTGCCATTGATGCTGCAACATCAGGAGATACCATTTATGTGGATGCCGGCATTTATAATGATGGTGATGTAACGGTATCAAAATCCCTCGTATTAAGAGGCGCAAAATTCGGGGTGAATGCCGGTCCGGCTGCTGTTCCCATCGGAAGAGGTACTAACGAAACAATTATCACAGGAGGTTCAGGTATTTATTATGGCCAATCGATCGATAATATAACCGTAGATGGATTTACCATCAACCTTGGTACTGGTATCCGTGGTATTGAAGCCAGGGGTTTAAATAGTGTGATCATCAACAACATCGTAATTGGTGTTGTAAACATATTGGTGCAACAGGCTGGCATTTCAACCAGGGCCAATGGACCTTTGCGTTTGCATAGTTACCTGGTATCGCACAACAATGTAATTGGTTGTCGTAACGGATTTTTCATTGATGGGAACCTGGAAAGTGCTTCAGAATTCAGTTACAATTATGCGGCAGGCTGCGTTGTAGCCGGTTTCCAGTTTGTAGCCAGCAATGGTCACCTGATCAAAGCCAATGTTTCGGAGAACAATTTACAAGGCATGCAGATCAACAAAGGCAATAACGTGATCACCCAAAATACTTTGCGCAACAATGCCAGGAGTGGAATCAGGTTGGTAGGTACCTCTAACCTATCGGGCAACGTGATCAATTATAATTATTTCATTGGAAATGATACGGCGCTTAATCTTACCAATCCCGCTGCAGGTGCTGTGAACAATGAAGCGCATTACAATTCATTTACCAGCAATAACATGAATATTGTCAGCACCCATGCTGCCAGCTTAAATGCAACCTGCAACTGGTTGGAATCAATCAACCCACCCGATATTGCTTTAACGATCAATGGGAATATCATTTATGATCCATTCCTGTCTGATGGGGTTGATTCAGATCCCGGGCTGGATGGATTTCAACCCATCACTTCCTGTATAATCGTTCCGGTGATCCTCACTTCATTTAACGCTGCCGTTAAAAATTATGATGTTATTTTAAGCTGGCAAACCGCCACAGAAATAAACAGCAGTCATTTTATCATTGAAAGAAGCGCTGATAACCAGGATTTTTACCCGGTTGGCCGTGTAGAAGCCAGTGGATATAGCGATATAAAAAGAAATTACCAGTTTACCGACAACAAACCTGCCTATTTTGACAGGCCAACATTCTACAGGCTTGCGATGGTTGACCGGGATGGATCGATGAAGTATTCGAGGATTTTGAATGTGATGCTTAAAACTTCTGGTTCTTATGTTCAATCAGTTTACCCGGTACCCGCAAAATCCGGAGAATTGCTGAATGGAAATTTCATTTCGGGTTTTGCTCAAACTTTGTCGATCACATTGGCTAATGCTGCCGGACAAATCGTTTTGAACAAAAAAGCGATGGTGATCAAGGGACTAAATAAACTGACCATAACGCTACCTGCTACAAGTAAAGGTGTGCACTTCCTTATTATCCGGTCAGAGGATGGACTGGTACAAAAGGTTCCGGTGACGATTTATTAATTGATTATAGAGATATATGATTTGAACCGGCTGCAATTGTAGCCGGTTTTTTTGTACATATTTTTTTGAGTATTCATGGTCTGACCATAATGTAAATTTGGCCATTTCACCATCCATTTTAGAGGATTATCTGGCTAGGTATGAACTGACATACAGCTTATTATATCGGTCTATTGAGAATAAAGTGAGATTATTAATTTATGTGCTGTTTATTTCAACAGGAAATGATGATGTTACCTGGTCTGACCATAATGAAGATTTGGTCTTTTCAACAGCCATTTTAGAGGAATATCTGGCAAAATATATATTGATTAACAACCTATTATTTCTATCCAAAGAGAAATAATATAGATTAATTAAAGATGTGCTGTTTTTTTCATCAGCAAATGATGATGTACCATGGTCTGACCATAATTAAACGCTATGCTCACATAAAAAAAGCCGGTATTAAACCGGCCTTTTTATCTTTAATCAAATCTAAAATTACAGATTATCAACCCTTGCTTCAATTACAGCCTGTATCGCCGGGTCTACTTTTGAAAGAACATCATATCCAGTTGCAGCTTCAATAGCATCTACAGTTGTACGTAAAGTTCTCCAGTTTGAATTCACAGTATTGGTATTTGGCATGATCACCGAAATAACCCGGGTACTGTTGCTTACCCTGCTAAGGTCATCACCACCATTGGGTAACACTACGATCACTTTCCAAAGCATAGATGGAACCGTTACCTGTCCATTGTTGATATTGTCGAAAGGACCAGCATTTCCCGAACCACCTACTCCATATGATCCACAAATGGTATAAAGCTCATTACCCTGGCCTACCAGTGACCTGGCATAATCTTCCAGTGTTGCCCAGGTTACCTGGTTATTAACCGGCGCCTGGGGAATAATATTGGTCATCAAAAATGTAGATGAATTTGCAGCTACGGTTGAAGTGCGGTCTGCTGACGGACACATATGTCCCCTGTCGAAACCACCTCCATTGTAACTGAAATTTTCTACATGGTACCATCCGTCAGGTAAATTGTTGTTCGACCTGAAGTCATCCTGGCGAGGCGTTGTACCCAGGTCTGATGCTGTTAAATGCCAGCTAACCCAGTTAGGAATTGCACGGTCACGATCATAAGAAACAGTATAATAACCTTCTTTCAACAGGAAATTATTAAAATTATTTACATCCGAAGTCGCTGAACTTGGGTTTCCCATTACGAGGTTACTGTCTGGCAGGTCTTGTGGCGGAACAACAGGTTCTAAAATGATCGGAACATTTTCCGGCGTTGGGTTAAATGAATCTTTTTTACAGGAATTCATTGTCATAATTGCCAGGAAAGCAATTACCAGATAAGTATATTTATTTTTCATAATACAACGCAGGGTATTCCACCTGGTGCTGTTTTAGTTTATCAATCGCCACGTAACCCTCTCGGGAATCAAGCGGCAAAATTATGGTTTTGTTTTTGATCTTGTATGCTTTAACAAAAATATCATCTACAATTTTTACACAAATTGAAGGATGATTTTAAAGGGGAAACCAATATAAAGGGTATGATTTCATTTTTTCTGAGGTATTGGCTGAAATTGAATAGTAAAATGATTAATGTCAACTCGAAAAGCTTGGAAATGCCAGCAAACAACCCGGCAAAATCGCAGCATTCCCCGTCCAATTGATTAATTTTAAGTAAGTACTTATCAATAATGTAATACCGTTTTGATACGACGCCTATTTTGCCTGCTGATTTTATTATCGCTGATGCGCTTTGCCCCGGCACAGGTGAATTACGAAGCTTTTGATTTCAGGCAGGTGGATAGCTTTGCCAAGACCATCAAATATGAACATGATTATCTTAAACTCGTAAATGATCTCACAACAGCTTATTCCCTTGACGTTTACCGGGCCCGATCCATTTTCAGGTGGATCACCGATAACATACAGTTCGATTACCGTTTTATAAACAGCGGCAAGGAACTAATGGCTCCGGATTGTGAAAATGAGCCAGATTGTATTGGCATTACACGTGAATGGGAAAATAACTACCTTAAAAAAATACTACGAACCAGGCGGGCTACCAGTGACGGATATACGAAATTGTTCAAGAAGTTCTGTGATCTCGTCTTTATCAGTTGTGAAGTGATTCCTGGTTATGCCCGCACAAAGCCCTACCAGGTGGGAAACAGCATGCCTGTTAATCATGTGTGGAATGCCGTTATGATCGACACTTCATGGTATTATGTAGATATAACCTGGGCAGCCGGCTATTGTACCGAGGATGAAGAAAGCGGAAAACTTCTTAAATACAATAAGGATTTCAAAAATTATTATTGGCTCAATTCTTTCGACCGGTTTTCGAGAAACCATTATCCTAAAAAGGGTTTTTTTGTTGAAAGAACGAATTTTTCCAAAGAACAGTTTTTCAACCGGCCACATTATTATTCAGTAGAAGTGCTGGAAAACATAACCGAAATCCTTCCACGAACAGGTGTAATTAAAGCAAACAGAAATGATACAATTCATTTTGCGATTGAATACAGGAAACCTGTTTCACAGATCCAGGTGAATTCAAATATCTTCCGAAACCCATCCTTGTGGGTGCCGGTAACGGTTTCTAAAAGAAAAACAAAGATGGTCAAAGATACCTGGGCAGAAAAAAAGCAGGTATATATTCCCTTTAGCAGGAAGGGAGATCTGTATCAGTTTGATTATGTAGTGACAGATAATTCATTGTATTACCTGGAATTGCTGTTCGATTATAAACAGGTTATCCGTTACCGTATCAGAACAGGTAAGTAATGAAGCGTTATTTAGCTGAAATTCTGAATGCCCATAAATACATAAGGATTTACTGAAAGTTCTTTTTCAATTTGTTTTGGGAATTCGCCATATTGAAGATCGAGGAAACTATCGGCCTTGTTGATCTCCCAGAGTGTGATCGATGCATCATAAGTTCGTTCGCAGATTTCGGGCATCATATCGGTAATGAGCCCACGCCAGCAGGCTTCTTCCAGTTTTTCTTTATCAGAAAGTTTTTGGGTGAGTCCGGGCTCGTATTGATCACACCAGGGCCTTGAGCAGAATTTTGTGTTGGTAAACAGCAGTATTTCCTGTTGGGTAGAGTTTGTTTTCATATCGTTCATTTTATAACTATTGGGCCGGTAAGCATATAAACCAATGAAATAATGACGACACCGATTTATCGCTCATATGTAACGAATGAATTGATATTTTATTTTACTATGTATTACCAGGCAAGCTATCCGTTAAATGCAAAACTTTTTCCAGGGCATGCAATTTCTTTGTTAATGAAAAAATAAAAAGTTCATATTAAGTGTAGATTTCAGCGTAGAACGCATCCCAGTATCGTGTTTAGATAGAATTTGTAGTAAATTGTCTTTATGAATTATTTGAGGAAACAAGCAAAGTTGCTGATCGTTTTTTTATTCTTTTTTCAATCGAACCAGGCGCAGGTTATGCAGGGTTCCTGGGAAGGTTTTATGGGAGATGAATACCTGCAGGTGAATATCACGCAACAAAAGAACATGCTTTGTGGTTATACCTATGATTATGAACTGCTAAATAAGAATAGTTTTTGCAAAGCATATTTCAGCGGTTATTATGATAAGATGGCCGATCTATGGGTGCTGATCGGGCAGTCATTTATAAGCAATAGCGGATCGCATGTATTGATCCAGTTAAAACTCTGGCATGAAAGATCTGATGGGAAAAATACATTAAGGGGTCTTGTAACCATGAAGTCGTCGGCCAATTCTTTTTTTGGATTAGGATCCGGCGATCCTGTAAGGCTTACCAGGCGGGCAGTACGACCAAATAAATTACCCAATAACGAACCAACCTGCTTTCCAGAACCCGTTAAGCGCACACCCCCGACCGTTATAAAGCCCGGGACCAAACCCATAGTTAAAGCGCCTGTACCCAGGGCCCAGGTCATCAAACCATCCCCAGATATAAAAGATAACCCGGTTCAGGCGATACCGTTGCCAGGGAAAGATACCGTTTTAAACAAATCAATACCTATTATCGTAAAAAAGGAACCATTGCCATTGGATCAGAAAGTGACGCGTCGTAAAAATAAGGAGATCAGCAGGCTTATAGTAAACACGAAAAAAATCACGTTAAAAGTTTATGATAATGGAGTTGTAGACAATGATACGGTGAGCATTTATTACAATGGCCGTTTGCTGGCCAATAAACAAGGGTTAACCGAAAAGCCACTTGTACTCAATATTGAATTAGATGATGATGTTCCGCTGCACCGTATCACCATGTTTGCTGAAAACCTGGGAAGCATTTCTCCGAATACTGCCCTCATTGTAGTAACGGCGGGGGCTAAACGCTATGAGCTGCATTCGAGCGCCAGCCTGGAAGAAAATGCTGTAATGCTGTTTGAATATAAGCCGGATTGATAAATATGTAACTGGAACTTTATCCTAATATCATTTGATACCCACCTTCCCATAAAAGCATTGCCTTTGTAAAGGAGCTTTGGATCTTCGATTTTATGCGGAAGATAGACATGTCGGCCCTTTCGATATCTTTATATGAACTCTGAAAAATTTTATTGCATACCGGGTAGGCATCGAACAATTCCCGGTAAGTTGGATTTGAATAGATGATATAAAGATCTTCTTTTCGAGTATCCATATGTTGCATGATATTGTCTACAACGGCCTGCATGGTCTTCATGCCAAATGGATTATAGAGATACAGCACATTCACGGTATCCGGTATCTTACAGGTTGTAGCATCCATGCGCATGATACTAAACCCGGTGTTTGAACCATGTTGCTGCATCTGCCTGCAATTGTGCATCGCCTGTTCCAGCGCCGGCTCATCCAGGTCTATTCCAGATACCTGTTCAAAATTCTGCTGCATTCCAAAAGCCAACACACGCCCCGCACCACAACCTATATCAAGCATGCGAATTCGATTACGCTTTACAGGTAGTTTCTTGAAAGCTTTTGACAACATGTAAAAAGAGGAAGTTGTGTTTTCGTGGCAATCTTTATTAACCGATTTTTCATTCGTTTCCGCCAGGTTATCGCTGTAATCAGGAAAAACGACGCCCTTTTTTTTGAGCCGGTATTTATAATAAACTTCATAAGTCATGTCCAAAAAGGTTCGGATATAACCTTTATACGCAACGTCCTTTTGAAAGACCCGATATTTCAAAGCCAGGTAAACAGTTAGTTTCATGTTGCTAATTTGAATGTAAATCAATCTGTTAAGCAAACAGATCAACCAGGTAAACGCAGCATTTCATATATGACTATTTACTCATAAACAATAATTGTGCCTAAGCATGATTTTGCAGGAAATAAGGGTAGTTTGGGTCAGCAGAAAAATCAGAAGAAATTATATTTATTGAACTTTCCTGAAACCCCACAAGTCGAAGTAAAAATCAACATTATCCAGGGGGGTAATTTCGTACACATAAAACCTGGATTTTTTCCCACCCGATAACATCGTGGTAAAATCGAGAATGATCCGGTTATCGGTAATAAAAGGTTGAAATCCCAGGAATGCATAGTCCTTGATCTGGTTGTTTTGATAATCAATACTGGCCAGGCAAGTAGCATTATTTACAACAGACTGACCATTTTTAGGGGCTGTTGATTGGTATACAAAGCAAATATTGTTGTTGGCAGACGCAAATTTGCGGGTATTGATAAAATCAAATCCGGAAAATGGTTTCAGCGTATCTCTTTTATAGCTTTTGTTTACTGGATCTACGGAGTAACTGCTTTTTTCTGAAAAATCATCAATGAAGGCCTTTTCATTCACAACAGTAGATTGCAGTGATTCGGGCAGATAAAAGATAAGTTTTACCCTGTCATTATCAAAGATCACGGTCATGGAATCTGTTATTGTTTCCGATCCACCTTCAACGGTTAAACGATATTTGATGATGCCAATGAAATTTTTCTGTGCAGTTGCCGTAAGAAAAGTTTGCAATAAGAATAAGAAGAGTATGGTCTTTTTCATAGGATATGCGGCTGCAGACAGCCATGGCTGGTATACAAGTCAGAAACGATTGACCGCTTAATTTTATTGCAAACAGTATAGGAATTTCCTGTGGGATTTATTTGATAGTAAAACGGAACCCGATTCCGTGAAGATTTTCTATCTGTACCTGTTTATCTTCAGACAGTATTTTACGCAGTCGTGATATGAATACATCCAGGCTTCTACCCATAAAATAATCATCATCGCCCCAGAGTTTTTTCAGGATCATCTCCCTAGTAAGCACCGTATCCTTGTTTTCTGTAAAGAGTTTCAGAAGTTCCGATTCCCGCTGTGTAAGCAGGATGGTTTCTTCGTTTATGCGTAAACTATAGTTTTGTGCATCAAATTGAAAACGCCCCAATTGAATGATCTTGTTTCCGGGCCTGGTTTTCTGCGAACGGTTGAGGAATACTTCCATCTTCAGCAGCAATTCTTCAATACTGAAGGGTTTCACGATATAATCATCTGCCCCGATTTTCAAACCTTTGATGCGGTCTTCTTTCAATGTTTTGGCCGATAAGAATAGTAATGGAACTTCCTGGTTCAGTATCCTGATTGCTGAAGCCAGTTCAAATCCATCGATCCCGGGCAACATGATATCCAGGATACAAAGATCGATGTGATTGTTTTTAAACACATTCAACGCCTCCTGCCCCTCACAACAATGCAGCACTTTATAGCCATGTTGCTCCAGGTTGTCTTTTGTAAGAAAAGCAAGCGTTTCATCATCTTCGGCGTATAAGATCGTGTACTCATTCATCTATTTAGGAATTTGTATGGTAATGCTGGTGCCTTCATTTTCAACACTCGTAACAGAAATTTTCCATTTGTGTGCCGTGCAGATCTT
>JAKQKY010000076.1 GCA_029560415.1 Bacteroidota bacterium
AATGCCAATAATGACTTTATGAAACTCAACAGCGTGGTATTCCTAAACTCGGAAAACCCTTCAATTACCATACTGGATTCAATATTGGCCAACAATAAAAATTCGTGGACGGTGTTGCTATACCATCATATATTCCCAAAAATTTCAAAGGAGTATAAGCTGTACGAATCGCATAATGTTACCAATAACTACACCGTTACACCTGCTGATTTTGTAAAACAAATCCGTCTGGTGAGAAACTCCGGGTACTGGATTGCCCCCATTTCTGCTATCGGAAAATACAGCAAACAACGGAACAGCGCCGTTATAAAAACATCGGGACACGAAAATGCTATTTTTCTACGGGTCGATTGCCCGCTGAATCCTAAAATATATAACCACCCTCTTACCATAAGGATGGAGACGAATAATAAAAAATTCAGGATCACCAATTCTGCAGCCGATGGCGTATATAATGCCAGGAGCAATGTTTTATTTTTCAACATTTATCCTAATCAGGATGTAACCATTGAAATATTAGACTGATGAAAACACTACGCCATTTTTTCTTGCTTCTTATTATGTCGGGTTTGTTGTTATCGTGCAACAACAAAAACAATATGGCTGATGCGCCATCTGATAGCGAGCAGGGCTATATGCTGCCCCGTGTATTGATTGTTACCACGGGATCAAATCTGGGGAACGGGGTGCTTGCCGAAGGCGTTAATATTGCCATGCAGACATTCAACAGGCTTGGAGCCTTTGTAACACTAAAATCCAGGGATATTTTGCTTGATCCCAAGGAGTTAAGCCGTTACAATATAATGATACTCCCCACCGCTGCCGGTTATCATGATGCCGACCGCAGGTATTCATTGACTTTCATGGCAGATGAAGAACTCAAAACCATAGTGAATTGGGTAAAAAATGGTGGTATTCTGGTGGCGGGAGACAACATCGGCCGAAACCTTCCCGACGCCACCGACAGAACCAGTTTATACGGCATCATAACCCCCGGCAACTGGGCTTTAGGAGAGTGTTTCGGAGTATCGCTGATTGAAAAAGACATCAAAGGATATCGTTTGGACGGTTCCATTACCAAAGAATTGCAAGGTAATTTCATAGCTGAGTTTACCGAGGATGTTTGGTCGTTGGTGATAGACACTATGTATTCCGACAGCCTGAAAGTACTGGCAAGCTGGCTCAGCGAAGAAGATAC
>JAKQKY010000102.1 GCA_029560415.1 Bacteroidota bacterium
CATCACGCCGGCTTTTAAATACCTTGATCCAGGGTTGAATAACTGGTTCACCAACGGTAACGCATGAGCGATGAGTTCATGGGTAAGCGAAGTGCAGATTGGAAGGGTACAGTACAAACCTTTTGTTTTGGGATGATAACCGTACTGGTTATCCGAATAATCGTTGGTAACCACGAACACATTGATGAGGCCGGCGGCGCCTCCCTGTCTACGGAGTTTTTCAGCGGCCCTGGCGGTATAGGTAGCAACGGCTTCGCGGAGTTCTGCCAGGGTGAACACGGGTTTACCAAACATGCGGGTGGTGGCGATCATGTTTTTTTTCTGCAGGGGATCTTTCATATCGATACAGGGTTCACCATGTAATTCTTTGATGAGTCTTTTTCCAACCACGCCGCCGAGATTTTTATTTGCCCATTCTTCACTCATGTTGCGCAGTTTCCAGGCTGTATCAATGCCCAGCCAGCGGAGCTTTTCGGCGCTGCGGAAACCCACACCCCAAACCTGTTGTACCGGCAGGTTTTCGAGGGCTGCGTGAATCTCATCCGTGGTGATCAGGGCAACGGTTCCCTGTGTAGCTTTTTTATTTTTCTTCGCCATGTGATTGGCCACTTTCGCCAGGGTTTTGGTGGGCGCTATGCCAACCGATACAGGAATGCCCGTCCACCGTTCTACTGTATTGCGGATATGCAATCCATAATCCCACATGGCCGATTCTTCAATGCCATCCAGGTCAACAAAAGATTCATCAACAGAATATACTTCCACCTGTTGGCATAACATCCGCAGGGTTTCCATCACCCGCCAGCTCATATCGCCATATAAATGATAATTGCTCGAGAAAACAGCCACATCATGCGTTGATAAAATTTCTTTTGCTTCATAAAAGGGTCCGGCCATCTGTATGCCAAGCGCCTTGGCTTCATCGGTACGTGAAACGATACAACCATCATTGTTGCTGAGTACCACAACAGGTTTACCATGCAGGTGCGGTTTAAAAACCCTTTCGCAGGCTGCGTAAAAACTATTACAATCTACGATGGCTTTCATCTGGTATTATTTTTTGTTGATACAATTTCAAACATCATCCCAATGCTTTGATCACATAGGTTACCACGCCCCAGATCACCACATCGCTGTATTCGCCTACTTCAATCGTAGATAGTTTGGGTGTTTCGGGCACCAGCCGCACGCGGTTCATGGTCTTCTCCAGTCTTCGGATGATCATCTCTCCATCGATCACCGCAATCACGATCTTGCCACTCACGGCCTTGATGCTTTTATCTACGATCACGATATCGCCATCATGAATACAGGCATTGATCATGCTGTTGCCGGTAACCCGCATAAAAAAAGTGGCGGGTTTGTTGCGGATGAGTTGTTCGTTGAGGTCGATGCCCCTTTCCATGTAATCATCGGCGGCAGCCCCAAATCCGGTGGCATTGGCGGTGGGTACATCCAGTTGGGTAAACCTTTTGCTGCCGTTGTATCCTGCGGCGAAGAATTTTTCCACTTCCATATAAATAGTTTTGTAGTTAGCTAATTAATTTAGTAAATTTATACTAAATAATTTGGGAATCAAATTTTTTTACCTCAAAAAATCTGTTATGGAAACGATCATCAACAGCATACCAGGATATAAAGTATTTGAATATCAACTGGTGCTCAATCCACACGAAGAATTGCGGAATAAGATCATGCAGACCAAGCAACATTTTTTTGATACCTACCAGGCTTCCGCAGCCTTGTATAATAAACCTTTTGTTTGCCTGGCTCATTTCATACAGTACGGCTTATTCGAAGAAAGGATCATAAACCGTTTACAAGCCATTGCCATGGGATTTCATCCTGTGAAAATTCCATTGAAAGATTTTGGAAGTTTTCCTTCCCATACCATTTATATAAATGTTACGGCTAAGCTTCCTATCCAGTCATTGGTAAAACAGGTTCGTGCCGAAACGCAGAAACTCATGAAACTGGATGCAGATCATAAACCACATTTTATGCTCGAGCCGCACATAACGGTGGCCCGTAAACTATTGCCCTGGCAATATGAAAAAGGCTGGCTGGAATACAGCCATAAACATTTTACTGCCAGCTTCATCGCTGATGCCATGTTACTGTTAAAGCGGCCGGTGGGAGAAAAAAATTACCAGGTTGTGCAACGATTCGAGTTTCAGAACCTGCTGATCAAAACCATTTCACAGGGGGAGCTTTTTGGATAATTTTTTTTGTGAAGTGATTTTCCTTCTTTGTGTGACTGTATTTTGATACGTTAGGGAAGAATTTTACTACAAAGTCACAAAGCTGGAATATAATAAGTTTTCTATTTGCATTTTGTTTAAATAAATATTCAATGATAAACGCTCAATAATCAAAACTAAAGTGACCACTCCCCCAGTATCAAAAATGCCATTGCCTCCCTCTCCTCATGGAGAGGGATTGAGGGTGAGGCGAGAAAACGCCCTTTCATCTCATTCCGTTTCGTGAGGCACGAACCGCCTGGACTTTGGATTTGCTTGTGCCCTCGTGAATAACCTTGTGTCTTTGTGGTGAAAAAAATTATTGTTCAACCACGAAGACACAAATTTGACAAAATACAATCGTATCTATTATTTCTTAAACCATCCATTTTCAAAAATAATTTTTAAAAACACCTACAATCAATATGACCGATAAACTCCGCCAGGATCATCACAAATTATCTGCCCACGAACAGGATGAAACCTCACAATATCACCACGGCCGTGGTGCACAGTTCAACACCAAGAACCGCTTCATCAAAAATGAAACGAGTAAAGAACATACCGAAGCCATCGATGATTGGGAAGAAGGGAATTTGCCAACCCAATACATCGAACAGCAATCAAAGACCATTGTAAACAAAGTAGAAAGCAAGGATGTGGGCATGAGTTACAGCATGAATCCGTATGCAGGATGTGAACACGGCTGTATCTATTGCTATGCCCGTAATGTGCATGAATACTGGGGTTACAGCGCCGGGCTTGATTTTGAACAGAAGGTGCTCATCAAAAAAAATGCGCCGCAACTATTGCGAAAATTCCTGATGCATCCCAAGTGGGAATGTGCGCCCATCATGCTCAGTGGCAATACAGATTGCTATCAACCTGCCGAACAGAAGTACCGGCTCACCCGGGCTATGTTGGAAGTGTGCAATGAATTTAACCAACCGGTAGGCATCCTCACCAAAAATTCATGGATCCTGAAGGATAAAGATATTTTACAGGAGATGGCTAAAAAGAAGATTGTTTCTGCCATGGTATCCATTACCTCTTTTAATGAAGATCTGCGTCGTAGTATGGAACCCCGTACCACCACGGCCAAACAGAAATTAAAAGTGATCAACGAACTCAGCAGTGCCGGCGTACGCATGGGCATCATGATGGGCCCGATGATTCCTGGTTTGAACGAACATGAAATGCAACGCATCATGAAAGCTGCTGCTGACAATGGCGCCACGTTTACAGCGTATACCTTTATCCGTTTGAATGGCGCCATCAAATTTTTATTTCACGATTGGTTGTATAAAAATTTTCCCAATCATGCCGATAAAGTTTGGCACCTGATAGAGCAAAGTCATGATGGCAAAGTGAATGATACCCGCTGGGGCGTTCGCATGCGGGGTGAAGGAAGTATCGCCGACATGGTGGCACAGCAATATAAAAAGTATGGAAAGATCTACAACATGAATGCAGAAGAGTGGAGCCTGGATACAAAGAGTTTCCGGGTGCCGGGCGGACAAGGAAAATTATTCTGATGAAACATCGGTTTTTTATACCAGCAATGATGAGGATTTTCTTTTTTATTTCCGGGGATAAAAGCATCTGAAAGAATTTTTATTTGCTGTGAATGAAACTATTTTGGGTTTGAAATATTTGATCTACAAATTCAAAAAAAAGTTATGGATAAATCATTTAAACATCTTTCTGATAGAGAAGCTTTAAAGGTTGAGAATGAAATTTTAAAAATGAAGCTCACACTCGAAAGAGGCGGCATCTTTGGGAAGACCGATGATCCGAATTTCACACCCGAAATGGAACATGCTTTTCTGCAAAGCATCATGGAAGTGGAAAGGCAGTTTGATGAAAGAAAAGCGATACAGGTATTTGATAAGATCGGGCGGCCCCGATGTTTCAATCCAGCTGCTGAACTTACGGATGAAGAGCTGATATTAGCGCTTAAAGAACTGTTGTACCTGTTAAACGAACATCGCATCATCCTAAACGTTTCTGATGATTCCATTAAGGAGCGGGAAGTGTATCGATTTATTACAGAAGACCTGTTTTACCAGGAAATACATGATTTCGACATCGAGCGCACAAGCGTGGTGGTTCATTTTGATAAATTAGATGACGATCCCGAATTTGAGAATACGATGCTGGCCATTGAAGGCTGCATTCGGCCGATCCTCGAAAAAGAACCGATGGAACATTTTTTTTATTTCAGTACTGAACAATTAAAGCTGAACCAACACCACGATCTTACACAGGAGGAGTTTGGCATCCTGGTAAACATGTTTAAACAGGTATATGATGATTTGCAAATTGATGAGATCAACGAAACAGAAACCATCCTGCAGGAGAATGATTGTGAAGTAAAGGGTACCTATATGGTAACGGCAAAGGCCGGAAAAGAAAATTGCATGTTAACAGGAAACTGGACTGTCCATTTTGAAAAGGATCTGAAAGAAGGGCATTGGTATATTGTTGGCCTGGAGATAGAGGGCATTGATTTTTAAAGTGACTGCCGCCGTCTTGTCTCTGACAAACGGCGTAAAGCAAGCTAAAATACATTCAATTTATTTTTATGTTAAGAATATGAAAACACTATACCCTGTTTATTGGCCTCAGTTTTATACTGCAACAATTTATCAATGGAAACAACTTCTTCTAAAAAACAGCTACAAAGATATAATTATAGAAAGCTTGCAATCTTGTACAAACCTATAAGGTCTTTAAGACCTTATAGGTTTGTACGAAGCAAGAAAAGTTTTCGGATACCTGGCTGGTAAGGAAAATTATATTAAAAATAAACCGCTTGAAAGTATTGATTTTACAGGTGTTTCAGCTTGATTGAAAATTTATATTTTAAAATATTTTTAAAAATAATTTGGATATATAAAAAAAATAAATTCATCTTTGTACTGCAAACAAAAATTTAAACGCATAAAAATGGCACGCAATTATTCAAATATAGAAATGAACAAATGGTTTAGTCCACTCGTGGATTGTCCATTTAGCGGGGCTTTGCGTGCTGTATCATAACGTTACCATAACCAACTGATTCACGAAGCCCCGATCATGA
>JAKQKY010000130.1 GCA_029560415.1 Bacteroidota bacterium
CATCCGAAATATATTTTCCAATCAGAATTTCGCTTTGCCCATTGTTGGGTAAAGTAATTTCATTGACAGGCAAACTTTCATTCACTTTTAATATTCCATCTGTAAAGCTGCTGCCAAAAAATACGGCATGCGTATCAGCCATTGCTCTTATTGATAACGGCAGCCTGTTGATCTCAGGAACAAAAGTTCTTTTTAATTCCTGGAGGTTTGTATCCAGTACAACAACATTTCTTTTACCCGTCTCCGGGTACAACTCAGGCATTGCCGTGCAAAGCAAATAATTCCCGGTTTCATCCGTTTGAAATGGATACCAGGCCGTGGGTTCGGTTACAGAAGAGGGGTTGTTGTATTGGTAACCCCGGGTTAATGAATTTACCTGCCTGTTATTTTTTTCGGTTGTGATGCTATAGTCACGATAATCGCCTAAAGTAAAATAGCCGGAAGATGTGAAGGTGTAACCTGATTGACCAGTTGCAAAGCCACGGGTGTAGTTGCCCAAAAATGTGTACCATGGATTATAAAAATTAGAACTGATACTGACTGAACCACTTTGGGAAATCTTCAGACCATAAATAAAATTCCTTAGATAATCGGGTGGATAATAGCCAGTAACAAGTGTCAGGGCATCAATTGCCCCATTGCGGCTTATATTGCCTGTAATATTTAAAACAGTGTCGCTTTCATTGTATTCAATTTGTATACTGGCTGCGGCATCCCCGGTTACAGGAGGAGTATAGCCAACAACTAAAGAAATGGGGGGCGGGCCATAGGGGTCAATATCATAATCATACATTTCATATCGCTGGTTGGCCCTTACCTGTACATTTTTGTACCACACAGGCAGCGCATTCATGTATTTAAACACTACTGCACCTGCAAGCCCATAGCTTGAATCAATAGCGGAGCCTTTAAAAATAAATGGGGTTTGATAGCTGCCACTTACATACACTGCATTTTCATTATCAATATCTATATCAGAATAAATTGGCCCCACTGGCAGTACAATGCTGTTTAGAATATTTCCATCAGTGCCTAAGGTTATATAAAAATTATCCGGGGAGTTCAATAAGGCATGTCCAATAACAAGGTTACTACTGGCAGATTTGCAACGCAGGGCCATCGCACCATTGCTGTTTATTTCCAGTTGCTGCACATCATCATCGCCGCTGCCCCCAAAACTTTGTACCCACACGGTATTACCCAGGGTATCCAGTTTGGTTATAAAAATATCTTTGCCGCCGCTATTGGTCAGTATGGTTCCATCCCAATTAATTTGAGGTGAAGTAAAAGTGCCGGTGACGTACAGGAATCCATTTTTGATTTTCATGTCAACGGTATAATCGTTGCCGCTGCCACCAAATGATTTTGCCCACTGCCAGTGCTGGTATTGTATTTGAGAAAAAGCCCCGGTTGAAAGAAAAGTGAATAGAACCGAAATCAGGAATTTCATCATAGCGTTAGTAATTGGTGGTGGTTAAAAGGGCAGCAGGGAAATAGCCTCTAATGCTATCTTGAAAGAGTAACGGATAAACAGTGCAATTATTTCGTATATGAGCAGATAT
>JAKQKY010000131.1 GCA_029560415.1 Bacteroidota bacterium
AAAAATGTGTACCATGGATTATAAAAATTAGAACTGATGCTGACTGAACCGCTTTGGGAAATCTTCAGACCATAAATAAAATTCCTTAGATAATCGGGTGGATAATAGCCAGTAACAAGTGTCAGGGCATCAATTGCCCCATTGCGGCTTATATTGCCTGTAATATTTAAAACAGTGTCTCTTTCATTGTATTCAATTTGTATACTGGCTGCGGCATCCCCGGTTACAGGAGGAGTATAGCCAACAACTAAAGAAATGGGGGGCGGGCCATAAGGATCAATATCATAATCATACATTTCATATCGCTGGTTGGCCCTTACCTGTACATTTTTGTACCACACAGGTAGCGCATTCATGTATTTAAACACTACTGCGCCTGCAAGCCCATAGCTTGAATCAATAGCATAACCATTAAAAATAAATGTATGTTGATAGCTGCCGCTTATATACACTGCATTTTCATTATCAATATCTATATCGGAATAAAGTGGCCCCACTGGCAGTACAACGCTATTTAAAATATTACCATCAATACCAAATGTGGTGTAAAAATTACCTGGAGTGGTCAATAAGTTACTGCCCATATTAAGACTGCTACTGGCAGATTTGCAACGCAGGGCCATCGCACCATTGCTGTTTATTTCCAGTTGCTGCACATCATCATCGCCGCTACCCCCAAAACTTTGTACCCACACGGTATTACCCAGGGTATCCAGTTTGGCTATAAAAATATCTTTGCCGCCGCTATTGGTCAGTATGGTTCCATCCCAATTAATTTGATGTGAAGTAAAAGTGCCGGTAACGTACAGGAATCCATTTTTGATTTTCATGTCAACGCTGTTATCGTTGCCGCTGCCACCAAATGATTTTGCCCACTGCCAGTGCTGGTATTGTGTTTGAGATAAAGCCCCTGTTGAAAGAAAGGTGAATAGAACCGAAATCAGGAATTTCATCATAGCGTTAGTAATTGGTGGTGGTTAAAAGGGCAGCAGGGAAATAGCCTCTAATGCTATCTTGAAAGAGTAACGGATAAACAGTGCAATTATTTCGTATATGAGCAGATAT